>NZ_JBVJKN010000060.1:0-27934 GCF_055585225.1 Streptomyces sp. NPDC053673
TCGACCTCGTCGACTACGGCGTCGTCGGCGACCTCTTCGACGTCGTCCCCCAGCTCACCGAAGAGATCAAGACCCGCAAGGGCTGACCCACCCCCCTCCTCCCGGGGCCGCACGGTGAACCCACCGCGCGGCCCCCCACCATTCCGGGTACGGCACGAACGAAACCGAGCGCGCGCTGCCCGTCCGGGGTGTCGCCGGGGCCGCCGCGGCGGACCAGGCCGTCGATCAGATCCCTCAGTTCGGTGGCGAACGAGCTCATGAACGGGCCTCCTGTCGGGCGATGAGGGAGGCAGCACCTCGGCGGAGCCGCCGCCGAGGCCGAAGGGCGATGCCCCAGACGAGGCCGAGTGCCAGTCGTCCTGCCAGAACCTCGCCTACACCGACCGCGACATCGCCCAACTCCGCGAGCGGCTGGTCGTGCTGCAGACGGGAGCCGCTGACCTGCTGGCTCCCGTCCCCTACGTGATCGCGCTGCCGCCCAGGCCGCCCAGGTACGGAAGGTCCTGGACCGCCACGACGATGTCACCCCCGCCACCGAGTCCGCCCAGGAGAGCATCTCATGACCCGTCAGCCCCGTGACCGCGACGCCGACGCCCGGCCGTCCGTGCCGCCGCAGACCGCCTGCTCGCGGGCACCCCATTGCGGTCCACCAGTGGCAAGCTCACCGACACGGAGCTGATCACCGAGTCCGGTCTGCGACGCGACGTCGTCTACGGCCACCACAAAGAGTTGGTCGAGGAGTTCCAGGCCGCGTCAAAGCCCAGCACACGGTCCCCGCTGCCGCCGAGAAGATCGCCGAGCGGAACCGGGCGCTCAAGGAGGAGAACGCCGCCCTCAAAACTGACCTGGACGCCGAGCGAGCGAGGAACAGAACCCTGACCAGGGTCGCCGTCGAACTGTCTCTGGAGTTGGAGCAGGCGAAGGAGGAACTCACCCAGAACGCGGATGTGGTGCGACTGCCCGGCAGCCGCACCAACTCCCCATCCTGGCAGCGCTGATCAGGCCGCCGACCCCTGGCCCTTTCCTCGATAGGTGCAGCAGCGACTGCCGCTGAGTCGAGATCAGAACGGTGAGGGCGGACTCAGCCCACCCTCACACCGACTTCCAAAACTCCTTGGACTCCAGCCGGAGCCTCAGCGGTTGGCCAGGGTGCGGTCGAGGAGGGGCAGCAGGCGGTCCCAGTGAAGCTGCAACGCGGCGGGGTCGAAGGCATCGGTGTCGGACATGGTGAAGCCGTGGATGGTGCCGGGGTAGATCTCGGAGGTGTAGCCGACCCCCGCGGCGTCCAGGGCCTGGTTGAGCTCGCCGAGGGCCTCGGGCGTCAAGTCGCTCTCGGCGTGGCCGAAGTGGACCTCGGCGGTGAGCTCGGCGAGCCCGTCGGCGCCCACGGGGCCGTGGAATCCGGCGACGGCGGCTACCTGGCCGGGGTGGGCCGCGGCGGTGCGCGTCGCCAGGAGGCCGCCGATGCAGTAGCCGGTCACCGCGACCGGTCCGGCGCCGACCTCGGGCTGGGCGGTGAGGAACCTGAGGTAGGCGTCGGCGTCGATCAGGACACGTTCGGCGGTGTGCGCCTCGATCAAGGGCATCAGCTGAGCGAAGAGCGCGGGCCGGACTTCTTCTCCGATGTGTTCGGGAAGTTCGATCACCGGTGCCGGGCCGTGCCGGTAGAAGAGGTTGGGGACGAGCACGTAGTACCCGTGCCCGGCCAGTTCGCGGGCCATCTCCCGCAGCACGGGCCGGATGCCGAAGCCGTCCGCGTACATCAGCACCCCTGGGTGCCGCTCCCCACCGTCGGGGAAGGCGGCGAAAGCGTCGGCCTGGCCGTCCGCGGTGGGAATGTGCAGCGTCCTGATGGGCATGAATTCTCCTGTCGTGGTTGATGTGTTGAGCCTGTGATCAACACGACAGAGGCGGAGCCCGCGCAGCGGCGCAGGATCCTCGATCGAACAGCGGGCCCTCACCGGCCCGTACGGCGCTCAGAGGAGCACCGGGTCACCAATCCGTGTGTGGCGCAATGCCGTCCCGGTAGTCATCGCCGCGCAGCATAGCCCACCGGACGAAAGCCGCCGCCAGTACCCAGAAGATACCGGGCTCTCTTCGAGACTTCGGAACAGCCCGACAACCTTGATTCCGACAACCCACTTGCCTAATGAACGCATGACAAGTTGCAGCCGCCGAGGCGCAGGAAGGCGCACCGCCGTCCGGCCGACGGACCCTCGCCCTGCACGGTGGGGCCGAAGACGACTCGGCCGGATCCGACGGCAGGGTTTCCACGCTCCGCCTTGGCTCGTGCAACCCGGACAGCCTTCTTCGCGGCCCGTCGAGGCAGTCTCCAAGGCCCCAGACCGCCCCCATGGTGCGCGCACGGACTCCGACACCCAGAACTATGGTGTCCCACCACATGTGCCACTGACCTGCGTGTTTCTACGGTGTGGCGACACGAAATCGTCCCCGTCCCCGCTCGGAAGTGGTATCCATGGCCGCCTCGGCAACCGCTCCACCCGCCCCCGGCTCCCTCAAGCGCATCGTCGCCGCGAGTCTCATCGGCACCACCATCGAGTGGTACGACAACTCATCCGACCAGTGCTACGACCTGCTGTTTTTCCGCCATTGACCCTCCGAAGTCAGCACCGAACCAGCACCGGAAGATCTCGTGCTGGGTGGGGAACAAGGGGCCCGCCCGATATGGCGGCAGCGGACTTGCCGACAAGCGTCGGCAGTCGTCACTCACCGTAGCGTCCTGGCCCGCGACCGATCGGACGCCGATCTCGCAGCCACAGCTGGCCACAGCTGTTGCCCACGTCCGCTACACCCAGGAAGAGCCGACTGCACGGTATATCTGGAGCCCCCCATGCGTCAGCGAACGCGGTGTCCTTGGCCTCCTGGTTGTCGACAGACGGCGGCAGCTCGGTACGGCATGGAGATGCCGGTGAAGGGCCCGGTGATCTGCGAGCCTTTAGGCTTCCTTCTGCAGGGGAAGCGTAGTAGTACTTCGTTAGGTTGTGCTGGGCGGGGGACGACCTGTTCTGGGTGGAACCGGTAAGTCGCGATGGCAGGTGGTGCAGGCGCCAGCCCAGCACAGCAGCAGCTCCTGCATGGCGTGGAGAACTTGGTAGAAGGTCAGGCCGGCGCTTGGGCTTTTGGTTCCAGCGCCGAAGGGTGAGGAAGGCGTGGGCGGCGGTGACGAGGGTGACGTGGTGGTGCCATCCGCGCCAGGTGCGGCCCTCGAAGTGGTCCAGCCCCAGGCCGTGCTTGAGTTCGCGGTAGTCGTGCTCGATGCGCCAGCGGATCTTCGCCATCCGCACGAGGTGACGCAGTGCGGTGTCGGCGGGCAGACTGGTCAGCCAGTAGTCGGTGGGCTCGCTCTGACCGGGTAGCCATTCGGCGATCAGCGTCTCGATCGGCAGGGCCCCGTCCCAGGCGGCCCGTCCGCCGGCCCGGTCACGTGCGGCTTTCGTCGCCGCGACGCCGGCCGGGCGGACTTCCATCACCATGAACCGGCCGCTCATCGTGCCTTTGCTGCCCTGCCGCCAGGTGACCCGCCGCAGTCGGCGCCGCCCGGCTGTCATCACCAGGTCCTTCAGCGACCGGGCCGGCTCCCGATAGCGGGGCAGCCGCGGGGCGCCCATCCGCCCCTCCCGCTCCGGAGCGGTGGGGACGGCATCGCCAGGGTGGGCGCTGGTGTCACCGCGCACGGCGGTCACGTAGTCCAGGCCGCGCTCGGTCAGTCCGGAGCGGAAGGCGTGCATCTGGCCGTATCCGGCGTCGGCCACGACAACGCGGCCGTCCAGCCCCCAGCCCCGGGCCTCGTCGATCGCGTCCAGGGCCAGGCGCCACTTCTCCCGGTGCCCCACATCCTCGGGCACCCCGGCCTTCGACCGGCGCCCGTCGGACGGATCCGCCCACTCAGCGGGCAGGAACAACCTCCAGGTCACAGGGACGGAAGCGGCATCGGTGACCGCATGCAGACTCACCCCCACCTGGCACAGCGACTTCTTGCCCAGCGCCCCGCACCACTGCCGGGCCGCCCCGACCGACTGATCGCCCGCCTTGGGAAAGGAGGTGTCGTCGATCACCCACGCCTCCGGGGCGATCGCCGCACACGCCTTCGACGCGACCGCCCGCAGCACCGGAGTGTGATCCCACGGAGACTGGCTGACGAACTGCTGCAACGCCTGCATGTTGCCGTCCGGCAGCCGCTCGGCCATCGGCTGGATCGACTTGCGCCGCCCGTCCAGCATCAGCCCCGCAGGTAGCAGTCACCCCACCCGCGCTGGTCCTTGCGCTTCAACGACCCGAACACCTCGGCAACGAACTCACCGAGGCTCGCCCGCAGTTGCTCGATCTCCCCAAGATCCACGAACGGCAGCATGCACCACCGCAGACCGTGCGATCAAAGAAACCTAACGAAGTACTACTAGGCGGTCAAGGAACAGTTCGAACGGGGCCGTGTCATCCATGAGTTCCCGCAGTTGGCCCCTCGCGGCCGAGCACGCGTCAGCCGACTTCAGCGGCAGGCGTACGACGGTGACGAAGCCCCGGCGCGCGAGGCGCTGGGCGGCTGGCGGCGCGTCCTCCAAGAAGACCGGCACCTTCAGCGTGAGCAGGTTCTCCCTCAAGTGGGCCGCAAACCGGTGCGTTCGGGCGCCACCTCCCGGGCGAGCGCGTCAAAGTCGTCGAGCCGGGCGAAACGGAAGGTGAACCCGTCGCCGGGACCCCTCCCGTGCCACGCTGTAGGCCTCGGGGGCGTCAGACAGGTGCAACACGCTCTTGAAGCCGACGCCTTTGTGACCAATCCCGGAATCGGCACGCTTGCTGGACAGGGCGATGCTGCAGAGCGCCTTGAAGTCCCTGCCGCCGAACGGTTTGCCGCCGTTGGCGACATAGAGAGTGCCGTGCTCTCCCTCGTCCTCGTCCTCGTCGAAAAGGATCTCGATGCGCCCGTCAGCGCTGCGCGCCGGGTGAGCGTCGTGCGCGTTCTGCAGCAGCTCGACGAGCACCCGGCCGTCGTACTCGGGCGAGATGATCGTCTCGGCCACGGCCTTGGCCTCGCGAGCCGCCTCTCGGCCATCGTCCCAGTCCCGCAGACAGCCCCGAACCTCAACGAGCGCCTGATCACGGACGCGCTTGAGCACCGCAGCCCGCCTGCGCGAATGCACGCGCTCCGACGACGACCGACGGCCTCCGGCTCTCATACCGCCGCTCCCCCGCACGTCTCCCACCCCGCTCCGTCGGTGATCCTACTGAGTGAGAAGGAGCCGTGAAGGGCTTTGCCACGGACGGTCCTGTCACTCCTATCCGACGCTGACCGTGTCCTCAGTTCATAGACAGGCAGCCGACCGCGGCAAGGACCACGCAGCATCTGGTGACCGACACGCACCACCCCTCCGAGGACCTGACCTACCCAGCAAGTCGCCTGACACCTAATCAGAACGAGCGTCAAATGAGCGTCACGAGCGTCATTTCAGCGTCAAGATATCGCCCGTAACGCCCACAGTGCACATAACGCGCACTGCCAAAACCGCAGGTCAGACGCCTTCCCGCACCGGTTCAAGGATCGCCACGCACTCCACGTGGTGCGTCATCGCAATCATGTGAATCAGAAACATGTGAAAGAAAGGCGCAGGCCAACGGCACGTTGCCGGTATGCGCCATGGGCAGAGCGAGCGCCATGGGCAGAGCGCTGCCGCACCCCTGCGACTGCGTTCGGCTGGAGCCGGTCGACCGCGGCGGCCGGCTCCAGCCGGCCCTCACATGGGTTGCAGTGTCAGCCGCGCTGAACGGGCCAGTGGGTCACGCTGATCTGCTCGCCGCAGTTCTTCCTGCCGTCGTCCTCGCAGATGTGCACGTAGCTCGTGGTGGTGGGTGCGTAGGAGATCTTGTTTTCGACCGGCTTGCTGCCCGGTCCGCACTGGGTGACCAACTTGCGGGCGGGGCCCGGCGCGAGGTCGTACACGGTCATGGACCACAGCGAGTAACAACCCGGCCCGGTGTTGCGGAGCTCGCCCTTGACCACCAGCGTCGAGTAGAGGCCGCTGCCCTGCTCGAGCCAGCGGGTGCCGTCGGCGGTGGCGGTGCCGTGCGAGACCGACCACGGTATCGGGGCCGCCGAGGCCGGGCCGGTGGCCAGCAGGAGGCCGGCGGTCGAGGCGGCCGCGACGGCCAGGGACTTGAGGGCGCGGTGGCGCATGGGAGGTGTCCTTTCGGAGGGTCATGTGGTGTGCGAGGTGAAACAGGTGGTGTCCTCGGGCACCCCGGAACGATCGGCTCCGGAGTCATCCCGATAGCTCCAGCTGAAGGGGATACCGCGGGCGGTGGCCGGATCCGGGCCGTCCATCAGCTGGAAGTGCAGATGCGGCTCGGAGGAGTTCCCCGAGTTGCCGCACTCGGCGAGCTGCTGGCCGATGGTCACCCGGTCGCCCGGCGTGACCCGCAGCGAGCCCCGGCGCAGGTGCGCGAAGCCCGCCACCACGCCGTCGCCGAGGTCGAGCAGCACGTAGTTGCCCCACAGGTGGCAGGGCCAGCCCAGGCCCCGGACGAAGCCCTCCAGGTAGAGGAAGGCATGGGCGGGCAGTGACATCCTGGAGAAGTGGTCGCGCATCCGGCCCGCGGTCGCCACCACCACACCGTCGGCGGGCGCCAGAACCGGCTGCCCGAAGGTCGGATAACGGTCAGGGCGGCGGCCGAAGGGCCACGCCGTCGTGAACGGCGGCGCCTCCGGGCCCCCGACCGGCACGTGGATCAGGTCGATCGCGTAGGTCTGGGCGTGGCTGTGGGTGTGACTGGGCACCTTAGTGGCCGGGCCGTTGTGGGCGATCCAGCGTCCCTGCACCGGCATCGGCACCGCCACCGGTGCGTGCTCGCCGCGCGGCCGTTGCCGCCGGGCCAGCGACCAGCGCATCGTCCCCCCGAGGGCCAGCAGCAGCACACCGGTGACCCACAGGGGGCCCACCCCGCCGTTGTTCATGAGGATGCACAGGGTGCCGGCCCCGAAGACCAGGCCGTGCCTCTTCCAGACGATCATGCGTGCTGCCTCCCGGGCGTCAGGTCCGGCGCGGTACGGAAACCGTGCTGCCGGCGAAGAGCCGACAACGCTGCCAGATACCCGCACATGCCGTGGACCGAAGGACCCGGCGGGGTGGCCGCCGAGCACAGATAGACCCCGGGCAGCGGGGTGGTGTACGGATCGGTCCGCAGGGTGGGCCGGGCCAGCGACTGGCGCAGCGTCAGTGCGCCGGCCGCGATGTCCCCGCCCACGTAGTTCGGGTTGTACGCCTCCCAGTCGGCTGCCGCCCGGCCGCGCGCGGCGAGCACCGTGTCCGAGAACCCCGGCGCGTACTCCTCGATACGCCGCCCGACCAGCTCCACCGGGTCACGGGTGTCACCGTTCGGCACGTGAGCGTACGCCCACACCGGGCGCCGGCCGTTCACCGCCCGCCCCGGGTCGGTCACCGCCGGGTCCACCACCAGCACGAACGGTGCTGTGCCCGGTCGGCCGGCCGCGACCTCCCGCTCCTGCCGGGAGATGTCCTCGGCCGTACCGCCCAGATGCACCGTGCCTGCTCTGCCCAGCAGCGGATCGGCCCACGGAACGGGTCCGTCCACCAGGAAATCGGCCTTCGCGGCCCCGGGCCCGTGCCGGTACCGGCCCAGGGCCCTCCGGTAGCCCGCCGGCAGTCGGGTCCCGGCCAGTTCGAGGAACCCGGCGGGCCCCACGTCGAGCAGCACCAGCGGTACGCCGTCCAGCTCGGCCAGGTTCGCGACCCGGTGCCCGGTGACGAACGCCCCGCCGTGCGCGGTGATGTCCTCGGCCAGCGCCCGCGCGATCCGGTCGCTGCCGCCCTCAGGCAACGGCCAGCCGGTGCTGTGCGCGGTGTGCCCGAGCAGCATCGCCACGGCGGCCGAGGCGAGCGAAGGCAGCGGGCCGACCGCGTGCGCGGCCACTCCGGTCAGCAGCGCCCGCGCCTCCGGGCCAGCGAACGGGCTTCGAGGGGTCGCGTGGGCCAGGACCCGCGCGCCCAGGCGGGCGGCCGCCAGCGGATCGCGGGGCAGCCTGCGCAGGTCCGACAGGAGCAACTCGACCACCTCCGCCGAGCGTTCGACCAGCGGCCCCATCAGCCGGGCCCAGCGCAGGCCGTCCGCGCCGAGGTGCTCCGCGGTCCGGGTGACGCTCCGCCAGGCGGCCACCGAGCGGCCACCGCCGAGCGCATGCGCGTAGGGGATCTCCGGCTGGAACAGGGGCACTCCCCGGGCGGGCAGGTCGAAGGCCTTGAAGAACGGCGAGGCAGCGGCCATGGGGTGGACGGCGGAGCAGATGTCGTGCCGGATCCGGCTGTCGAACAGGGCCTGGGTACGCAGTCCGCCGCCGATGCTGTCCGCCTGCTCGTACAGGACCACCTGCAGCCCGGCCCGGGCGAGGGTGACTCCGGCCGCCAGCCCGTTGGGGCCGGTGCCGACGACGGCCGCGTCGGGCCGGGGGCTCATGAAGCGGCTCCGGTGGCGGTCGGGGCGAGCTGCTGGCCGGCGAGACGGCGGTAGGTCGGGTCCTGGTCCATCAGCTCGGCGTGCGAGCCGTGGGCACGCAGTCGGCCGTCCTCGATGACCAGGATCCGGTCGGCGTCGATGGTGGTGGACAGACGGTGCGCGATGGTGACGACCTGACAGCGGCGGCCGATGTCGGTGATGGCCTGGAGCAGAGCGGCTTCCGCATCCGAGTCCAAGTGGGAGGTGGCCTCGTCCAGCAGCAGGACGTCGGGGCAGGTCAGCAGCGTGCGGGCGAGAGCCAGCCGCTGCCGCTGGCCGCCGGACAGTCCGGTGCCGCCTTCGCCGAGCGGAGTGTCCAGGCCCTGCGGCAGGGCTGTGACGACCTCGCCGAGGTGGGCCGCGCGGACCGCTTCGGCGATCTCCGTGTCGGTGGCGTCGGGGTGGGCGTAGGTGAGGTTTTCCCGGACCGTGCCCCGCATCAGAGGCGACTCCTGCTCGACCAGGCCTATCCGGGACCGGAGTTCGGCCAGTGGTAGGGCGGCGGTGTCGGTGCCGCCCAGGTGGATGCTGCCGCGATCGGGTGTGTGGAACCGCTCGATCAGCTGGAACAGGGTGGTCTTGCCGGCACCGGAGGGGCCCACGACCGCGGTGACGCCGGTGGGCGGCAGGGTGAAGGAGATGCCGTCGAGGGTGGAGGTCTCGGCCCCGGCATGACGGAAGGAGACCTCCTTGAACTCGACGGCGGGCGCGGGACGGGTCCGTGTGCTGGGCCCGGGCGGCTCCTCCGATCGCGGCCGCACGTCCGTCGCCGGCAGCGGGTCCGCCTCGGTCTCGATCGCGGCGAGTTGCTTCACCCGGTCGATGGCGGCCCGGCCCTGCTGGAGCTCGCCCAGCGACATGAACAGCATCACCAGCGGGCTGACCAGGTAGAAGAGGTACATGATGAACGCCGTGAGATCCTCTATGGGCAGCGCGCCGGTCGCCGTACGGGACATGCCCCAGGCGATCACCACGGCCAGCGAGATCTGGGTACCAACGTTCATCGAGGGCATCAGCAGCGCCGACAGCCGGGTCACCCGGATGCCGCTGCGCCGGGCGGCGTCGGCGAGTCCCCCGATGTGCTCCGTCTCGCGCGCCTCGGCCCTGGAGGCCTTCACCGTGGTCAGCGCGCCCAGCACGCGCAGCAGACCGGAACCGAAGTCGCTGGTGTCCTCCCGGTTGGCGACGGCCGCGGTCCGGACGGCCCGGGCCAGTCCGAGGGCGACCACCGAGGCGGCGCCCAGGCAGCCCGCGGTGACCAGCAGCATCCGCCAGTCGATCCAGGCCATCACGGCGACGCAGCCGAGGGTGGTCAGTCCGGCGGTGATGATCTGGGAGACGGAGGAGGACAGCGCGATCCGCGCGACCGAGGTGTCTGCGACGGTACGGGTGAACACGTCGCCGTGTTCGAGCTGGTTGAACGCGCTGATCCGGGAGTGCAGCAGACGGCCCGTCAGGGTGGTCCGCATGTCCAGGACCATGTTCTCGCCGGCCCGCCCGATCAGGTAGAAGTGCCCGGCTGCCAGCACCGCGTCCGCCGCGAACAGCCCGGCGATGAGGACGATCGGCCAGGTCAAGGGCCGGTCCAGGGCGACCGCCTCGATCAGGTCGCCGATCAGCAGCGGCTGGAGCAGGGTAGCGGCGGTGCCGCCCAGGCCCAGCAGGATTCCGGCGCCCAGCAGCAGCCGGTGGCGGGCCGCGATCGCCGCGGTGTTCACTGCCGAGCCCTGCCGACGGCGATGGCGGCGACCACGGCGACGGCGGTGCCCATGATCAGCCCCTTGGACCAGGCCTGGCTGGTGAACTCGCCGTTCTCGCGGAACATCACCGCCATGACGGGCACGGCCACGACGAAGGCGACGACGAACCAGGCGGCGCGCTGGGTGCTCACCTCAGGCCCCTTTCGTGTAGGTGGTCAGGAAGAGCGGGTACTGCTCGCTGTACGGGGACAGGTCCCAGCCGGCGTACCGGCCCTCCGGGACCAGCCCGGCGGCCTCGGCGTAGGCGTCGGCCTCGTCGGGGGTGGTCAGCCGGGACAGCTCACTGCCCACCCGGGTGGTGCCGTCCGCCTCGTACCAGACGTGCGAGCACTGCCACAGGTCGGTTCCCGGCGGCAGCGTGGAGTGGGTCTGCAGCCCTGTCCCCGGCTCGGGGTACGGGGTGAAGAGGGTCGCCCGGGACCGGCCCTCGTGCAGGGCCTCGACCGCCGGCCGGTTGCCGGTCTCGACGACCAGCCGACCGCCGGGGGCCAGCCGTTCGGCCGCCCGGTGGAACATGGCCTGCTGGTCCTCGCGGGTCAGCAGCATGGACAGCACCCCGCACACGGCGTAGACGAGACCGTAGTCCCGGTCGTCGTTGTAGGCGCGGATGTCGCCGTGAACACCGGTGACCTGCACGCCGCCGGGGGACCCGGCGAGCAGGGCCAGCATTTCCGGGGAGGAGTCGACACCGGTGACCGGACCGGTGCGGGCAGCCAGCGGGACCGCGATCCGGCCGGTCCCGACGCCCAGTTCGAGGGTGCCCCGGCCCGGGTCCGGATGCAGGGCGGCGAGCGCCTCGGCGACGGCCAGCGCGCTCGCGTCCTTGGGGAAGATCCGGTCGTACCAAGACGCGAACTGTGTTCCGTAGCCGATGTCGTCGACCGTGCCGGTCATGGACATGCGCGTGCTCCTCTCCTTGCCGGGTGCTGTCCGGTGACTTCAGACGGTTGTCAGGTGGCCGCCCACCGGAGGCCGCTTCATCGGTGTGTACGGGGAGATGAACAGCGGTTCGGGTTCCTCGCCGGTTTCGTGGCCGGAGGCGCGGACCACCGCGAACTGGAAGCCCCGGACGGCGTCCTCACCGTGCCGCTCCCGGATCGTACGGCGGATGAACTCGACCAGCACCTGGTAGGCGGAGTTGGTCTGGGCTGCCGCGGCGCCGCCCTTCGCGGCGAGCTGGAGGATGGCGGTGCAGATGTCGAACACCGCCTTCTCCGGCCGCCGGGTGGCGAACCAGAAGGCCTGGTGCAGCCGGCGCGGCTCGATCATCTCGATCTCGTGCCACTCGCCGGTCGCGCCGCTCGGGTCCAGGGTCCGGTACACGTAGTGGAAGTCGTGCACCGCCGGATTGGGGGCGAAAAACTTCCAGTTGGGGACGAGCGAGAACACGTCCCTGCTGCGGGCCCGGTCGAAGGCCGGATGCGGGTGCTGGGCAGCCACGGTGGCCACCAGCATTCCCGCGCCCAGCATCCGGGCCCAGGCGCCCTCGCCGGTGAACGCCGACTTCAGCAGTGCGCCTGCCTTCACAGCCCGGCTCCTTCCTCGTGGTCCTGGGCGGTTCCGTCCGGCGCGTCGCCGTGGTCCGGGACCGGCTCGGCGGCGGCCGGGCGGAGCCCGGTGCGCAGGAAGCCGGCCATCAGGTCGGCCGCCCGGTGGGCGTGCGGCGCGTTGGTGAGCAGGGAGTCGTGGTCGGATCCCTCCACCACCTGGATGCCGCCGGGCCCGCCGTGTGCCCGGTGGGCGTGCGCCAGCTCGTTGTAGAGCAGCAGCTGCTCGGGGTCCTGGTCGACGGTCTGCTGCGCGGCGATGATCAGGCCCGGGGCGGCGATCGGGTCGACGGACCCGTCGAAGGCCCGGAACTCCCGCTCGACGGCCTCCCATTCGCGCTTTCCAGCCGTCCACATGCGGGCGTCGGCGTACTGGGCGAACACCCGCTCCCGGTATGCCTTGGGCAACCGGTCCAGCCAGTCGGGGCGGCTCATCAGGACGCCCGTGCCCAGCCGGAGGTAGCGGGAGGCGTGGGTGATGGTCTCGCGCAGGTCCTTGGCGCCGTTGCTCTGCCGTTCCGAGCGCTGCAGCTCGGCGGGGTGCGCCGGGTCGAGGTAGACGAGTCCGGCCACCCGGTCGCCCAGCCGGGCCGCGGTCCGGCGGATGATCTCGCCGCCGAGGGAGTGGCCGACCAGGACCACCTTGCGGTCCGCCGGGACCACGCCGCGGACCAGGTCCTCCAAGTCATCCACGGACTCGTCGAGTTCGTACGGGGCGGTGGTGCGGCGCAGGCTGCCGCCGTAGCCAGCTCGGGCGTACGAGACGACGGCGTGGTCGGTCTCGTTGACGAACCGCTCGGTGATCCAGGAGAAGTGCTCGGAGGTGGAGGTCAGTCCGGCGGCGAAGACCAGGACGGGTTCATCGGAGTACTCGCTTCCGCCCGTCTCGTACATCAGCTCGTTGCCGTGCCGGGTGACGAACTTGCGGGAGGTCGGCCAGCCTTCCAGGACGGCGGCCCGGCGCTGGGCGGCCACGGCCGCGCTCGCGGCGATGCCGGCGGCGAGCAGCACGGCGGCGGCCTTCACCGCCCGGTCGTCGCGTCCGGCGACGGCCGGGTGGGAGCGGGGAGTGGTGGTGTACGCGACCATCGGATGCAGGGAGGGGAAGGCCGTCATGAAACGGCCGAGTCCCATTACGAACGCGTTGGCGACGTGGAAGCCCGCGGCGGAGGCGAGGAAGGGCCGGGTGAGGCGGCCGCCCGCGAGGTACACCACCGGGAAGAGGCACTCCATCGCCAGCACGCTGTGCTGGACGTACTTGGACGTCTTCGGGTAGCGCTGGGTGAGCCCGTAGACCTTCTCGGATCCGTAGGTCCTGGTCCGCATCACCCCGGGGAGGGCGGAGGCGTCGCGCCAGCGCTCACCGATGAGCTTGACCCAGCCAGAGGCGGCGTAGGACAGGTTGGCCTGCAGGGCGACGTACCAGAGGAAGGCGTCCTGCGTCCGGGTGCTGTTCGACAGCCGGGCCAGGCCGGTGGCGCCCTGGACGAGCGTGGCGACCTGGTCGGAGCCGTCCGTGCCGTAGCGGTGACGTGCGGAGAGAAGACAGGTGGTGCCGCCGAGGAAGAGACTGCCGGCCCCGCGCCAGCGGCTGTTGCCCGGCAGCAGGAGGCCGAGGCTGACGGCCGCGCGGGCGGCGTGCAGGGCGACGGTGGTGTTCCGGTGGGCGACGGCGCCGCTGAGTTTGCGGATCACCAGGTTGTTGGACTCCGGGGACTTCTTCATGATGTCCCAGTCGTTGAGTCCTCCGGGCTCCAACTGCTTGCGCTGGTGCAGATATTCGAGAGAAGAGGAAAGGGTGGTGAGGGCGGACAGCCGCTCCGAAATCCCCAGCGCCCTGTCCCGGGAAACCGGAACGGGAGAGAATACCGCCGAGGCGAGTTTCTTTAAGTACCGCAAAAACGTGCCTACCTCTCGGCCAGTCAGTGGTTCGGCTAGCATGGCCAGGCTGTCTGGCCGCGATTCCAGCGCGGCCAGACAGCCTGTGATGCCTGCTCTTCGCCAGGGCTCCGCGGGTGCGGGGATCAGCCCTTGGCGGCGGCCCGGCCGGCCTCGTAGGCGCCGACGGCCGCGGCACCGGCGGCCAGACCACCGCCGGCGTACGGGCAGACGACGAGGACGGCGGGGGTAAAGGCCACCGGCATCATCCGGCTGGTCCGCTCACCCGAGTCCTCCGACAGGGCCGCGTCCGCGATGGTGCGGACGCTCTCGATGATTCGGTTCATACCTTGTCTCCTTTTCCGGGGGACGTATTGACGCAGGGCGTCAGTTCACGACGCGGCCGGCGACATACGCACCGACCGGAATGGTGAAGGCGACGACCGCCGCCGTGATCTTCACGGAGGCCGGAACGGCAACGGCGGCCGGAGTCGCCATGACGGGTGTGCCATCGAGGGAAACCGCACCCTCGGCGATGGGACCCATGTCCTGCTCATTCATGAAGGCCGCGATCTTGGCCATGACACTTTCCTTTCGATGGGACGGGTCGGGAACGTGTGCTCAAAGCCCGGAACGGTGCGTCGACCGCCAGACATCAACTGCTGTTCGATTCACCCGGTGGACAAATAATCAAACATGAGTTGATGCCAGGACTCTAGATCGACTCCACCCGGAGCGTCAACTGGTGTTGCTGGCTCGTTCTAAATGATCACACACCAGTAAGCTGGTAAGGTGCGCCTGAGGATGGAGGCACGTGATGGCTGAACAGAAACGGCAGATCAGGCCCCCACAGTCGCTGGCTGAGAAGCTGAATCATCTGTTCGCACACATGGCCCCCGCCGGGCGAGGTCCGTACAGCGTCGAGGAAGTGGCCCGGGCCATCACGGCGGAGGGCATCGCGATCTCGGGCAGCTACATCTGGCTGCTGCGCAAGGGGCAGCGCGACAACCCCACGCTCAAGCACCTCGAAGGGCTGGCCAAGTTCTTCGGCGTCCCGCCGGCGTACTTCTTCGACGACCAGGTCACCGAGGCGGTCAACGCGGAACTGACGCTCCTCGCTGCCCTGCGGGACGTGAAGGTCCAGCGTGTCGCCCTGCGAACGGCCGGACTGTCGGACAAGAGCCTGAAGTCCATCACCGAGATGATCGAGCGCGTCCGCGAACTCGAGGGACTCCCCGACCAGTCGGGCGACACCGACAACTCATAGCAGCCAAAACCCGCGATTGACCGGAATCACTCTGGCCTCCGCCCCACCATCCGCTTTGGATGAAGATCATTCGGGCAAGCAGTGGAGGCGGAGATATTTCCTTGAACGAGTGACAGTTACGGAAACGCTGCAGGAGCATACTGCGGACGCTCGGCATACGGCCCCCGCTCCAAGTGCACGAGCTCTGCCGGCTTCTCGGCGACCATCGCGGCCGCCCCATCCGCCTGCTGCCCTACTCGCTGCCCGTACCGGGACCCTTCGGCCTGTGGATAGCAACGGACCAGGCCGACTACATCTTCTACCAGCAGGAAACCAGTCAGGCGCACCAGGACCACATCATCCTGCACGAGGTGGGCCACATTCTGGCCGATCACGCCAGCGACGAGTCCGAACACGACGTCTGGATTGCACTGTTGCCCGACATCTCGGCCGATGCCATCAAACGGGCGCTCCGGCGCACCTCCTACGACGAGGAGCACGAGCGCGAGGCCGAGCTCGTCGCGACCATCATTCTGGAGTGGGCGTCCGTGCTGGACCGCGTCACGCCGCGGGCGGCCGGGAGTCCCTCGGTACGTCGTGTGCAGACGGCGCTCACCGATCGGCAGGGGTGGCTCTGACCGATGCTGTCCCTCGTACTCGGTGCGGTGCTGTGCGTGGCGCTGGTGTGGAAGATCTTCCAGCTCGTCAAGGCTCCGTCCGACAAACTACTCCAGGCCGTCTTCCTGTGCCTGCTGTGCGCGGCCCTCTCCTTCCCCCTCGGCGTCCGAGGCGGCGTCCGTCTCATCGACGACCTCACCGGTGAGGGCTCCGCCAAACTGCTGCAGAACGTCCTTCTGCTGGGCGCCGTCTACTTCCTGATGTGCTTCTTCATCCACTCGGCCTCGGACCCCGGCACGGCCCGCGTCCGGGCACGGCGGGAGCTCGTCCCGCTGGCGGCGACCGTTGTGGTCGCCGCCGTGGCCATGGCCATGACGCCGGGGCCTGACCGTGCCCACACGTACGCCTCGGCGGACATGCGGATCCTCGGGGTCGCCATCTTCTACCTGACCGCCGGCGCCTATCTCACCTACGCGCTCGGCATGGCACTGTTCTGGACCGTCCGCTACGCCCGTGTGTCGAGCAGGCCACTGGTCATCGGCCTGTGGATGGTGGCCGGCTCCCTCACCGCGATGGTGCTCGCCTCGCTGTTCCGCGAAGTGCTCACACTGGTGCGCGGACTCGGCGGGGGCGTCCCGCATCCGTTGATCCTGGGCCTGAAGCTGCTGCTCGACCTCGCGATCCCGCTGTTCGTAGCCGGGGTGATCTACCCGGCGACCGTGACCCGGTGCGCGAGCCTGCGCCAGTGGTGGCGGCACCGCCGGATGTACCGGCGTCTGGCTCCGCTCTGGACCGCACTGCACAGCGCCTTCCCCGAGGACTCCCTGCACCGCACCTGCCCGGACTCCTGGCAGGATGTCCTGAGCCTGCAGGGGGTCCACCGCCGCTACTACCGGCGTGTCATCGAGTGCCGTGACGGGCTGGTCCGGATCAGCCCTTACCTCGCCCAGCTCAAAGCGGCCGACGCTGACGGCGACACCAGGCCCGACGGCACGCTCACGCCCGAGGTCACCGCACGCCACCTGCGCGAGGCGCTGCGCGCGTACGTGGCCGGAGAGCCTGCGCCCTCCCAGCCCGTACCGGTGGCGCTGCCCGCGGACGACGGCCTGGAAGGCGACGTCCGGCAACTCATCCTGCTCTCCGACGCGTTGTAACGCGCCGAAGCCGTACACAGAAAGGGAGAATCGTCCATGGACGCACTCGTCTCGGCCGGACGCATGCTGGCCGGTCCGCGCGGCCGCCTGATCGCCGAAGGGTCGGTCCTGGTCCGTGGGGGCGTCATCACGGACGCCGGCCCCAGGGCCGAGGTCGAGGCCAGAGCCCCGCGCGACGTGCGTCGGCTCGACCATCCGGACGGGACACTGCTGCCCGGCCTCATCGACGCGCACGTCCATCTGGCCCTCGACGCCGGCCCCGACCCGGTCAGCACTCTGCTCGAGGCGGACGACGCGACGCTGCGCACAGGCATGGCCGAGCGGGCAGAGCAACTGCTCCGCACCGGTGTCACCACGGCACGCGATCTGGGCGACCGCAACGGCTTGGCCGTCCGGCTCCGCGACGACATCGCGAGCGGGCGCCTGCTCGGACCACGCATCCTCGCCGCCGGTACGCCGGTGACCGGACCCGGCGGCCACTGCTGGTTCCTCGGTGGGGAGGTGGACGGAGAGAGCGCCATCCGCGACATGGTCCGGCGCAATGTGGAACAGGGCGTAGACGTCATCAAGGTGATGGCGACGGGAGGCGGCATCACCAAGGACGGTCCCCCAATCTGGGCTCCCCAGTTCACACCCGCTGAGCTGCGCACCGTGGTGGAGGAGGCCGCGCGCGCCGGCCTGCCGGTCGCTGCCCACGCACACGGCACCGAGGGCATCGCCGCGGCGGTGGCCGCCGGGGTGGCCACGATCGAGCACTGCACCTGGATGGCCCGGGACGGATTCGAACTACGTGAGGACCTCGTCGCCGAGATCGTCGCCAAGGACATCCACGTCTGCCCGGCGGCCAGCCCCGACTGGCGCGGATTCGCAAAGCGCTTCGGACCCGAGCGCGCCGAGGAGATGTTCAGCCGGCTGGGTTGGATGCGGGAGCGAGGCGTACGACTGATCGCAGGGACCGACGCCGGCGTGAGCCGCGCTGTCTTCGACGACTTCGTCTCAAGCTTGGAGTTCTTCGAGCACATCGGCTGCACACCCGCCGAGATCATCGACCTGGCCACAGCCGAGGCCGCCCAGGCCCTGGGCATCGCCACCACCACGGGCCGCCTCCGGCCCGGCTACCGTGCGGACCTCCTGGTCGTCCACGGCAACCCCTTCAAAGACCTTCAGAATCTGCGCCGTGTGGCTCTGGTCATGTCCGGCGGGCGCGCCCACATACCTCAGCTTCCGCTTGCCGTCGACTGAGGTCGGGCCGGAGCCACCCAGCGCAGTCTTCGGCGGCAACGTACGGCCGGCCACTGCGGCCACGCTCTCCAGTCCGAAGTCATCGTCCCCGAAGACGCGGTAAGGAACCAGGTCGGTGGAGTACTGGTGCTCTCGGACCGTGTGAATGTCGTAGCGGGTGAAGTCGCCGGCCACGCAACTCGGCCTCGAGGCGCTCCACAGCACCCGCGACACGGTTCGGCACCGAGCTGGTCCGTACAGCCACGCCGCGCTGGGAACACCGACTGATGCGGTCATGTCCTCCCGTCTCCCCGCACACCGCGCCGGCCGGTTTCCGGTCGGCAAGTGCGTCGACCACGGCGTAGGCCTCTCGCCACGCCTGCTCCTCGGCCTCGCGCGCCGGGCCGAGCAGTACGACCGGCCCGGTGAGCGCGGTCACGGCTGCGCCCAGGCCGCCGCGGCTGATGCCGGAGCGGCGCAGGACCGCATCCACCACGTCGAGCCGGACCGTCAGTGAGCGCCCACGCCCCGGGGAGCGGCCCAGCAGACGCTCGGCGGACGCCCGTTGGTCCTCCGTCGGCGTGCCGAGGGAGACGGGGCCGGTGAGCGGCTGCCCGCGCTCCAGGCGGCGTCGTGCGCGCTCGACCAGCCAGGCGAGGCCGGGGTCGCCGAGGAGACGGCGCAGCCCAGGCTCGTCGATCGGTGTGGTGGCAGGTGTCAGGTGCACGGTCGGTCCCGGTCGGCCATGGCCTCCGCGCGCGGTCCGGGCACGGAGGCCCCGGACCGTATCGGGTCCTCGCCCCGGGTCCTGCGGTTCCTGCGGGTGCCGTCCCACTCCCAGCGGGTAACGAGCACCGCCGCGATCTCGTCGATCCGCGACAGCTGGGCGATGGCGATCCCGGGCACCTGCGGATAGCAGGCCCATTCCCGTTCGCTCGTCATCACCACGTCGAGGTCGAAGGCGTGCAGCAGGCCGAGGCACTTGGCGCGCGAGTCGTCGTCGACCCCGGCGAACGCCTCGTCAAGAGTGACGAGGCGTGGCGCGTGAGGATGATGCGTCATCGGGAACACTTCAAGCGAACTCTGAAGCCGCCGAACGTGGGTGGCGAGGCGGGTCGCGCGGGCATTGGCGACTTCGGCCTGCAGCGAGGCCGCACTGAGGGCCAGCCCCCTCGGGACGCCCAATAGCTGCACCACCGTGGCGCCGCCCCTGCCCCCTTCTCCTGGATCATCGATGTAAGGGCGACTTCCAAGCACCACTGAACAACATCGCCACGCGTGCGGATCACGAGCGATGGCAAAGCGCCGCCTTTCCCGAGTGATCGTCCGGGCTACCGCGACAGCGATCACCATGAGCAGCCGTACCCCGACCAGGGACCGCCAGTCCAATCCGATCTGCGGCAGATGCCGGAGTTCAACGCAGCGTAGTCAGCACCAAGTCAGCACGGGAGGGGTGAGAAGGGGTGATGACGTGGGCTTTCAGTCAGCACGAAACCAGCACGGGAGTCAGCACGGCGCCTCCAAATCATGCCCGAACGGTGCAACTCGGACAGCCTCCTTCGCAGCCCCGTCGAGGCCAGATCGGAGACCCCAGTACCGGCTCCATGGTGGGCACGCGCACTCCCACGCCCAGAACTATGGTGTCCCACCACATACGCCTCTGACCTGCGCGTTCCTACGGTGTGGCGACACGTAAAACGTCCCCGTCGACCGCCAGGAAGTGGTGCCGATGTCCTCCCCCGCGACCGCTCCACCAGCCCCCTCCAGCCTCAAGCGCATCGTCGCCGCGAGTCTCATCGGCACCACCATCGAGTGGTACGACTTCTTCCTGTACGGGTCGGCCGCGGCTCTGGTGTTCAACAAACTGTTCTTTCCGGAGTCCGATCCGCTGGTCGGGACACTCCTGTCGTTCCTGACCTACGCCGTCGGGTTCGCCGCGCGGCCGCTCGGGGCGCTCGTGTTCGGGCACTACGGGGACCGGCTCGGGCGCAAGAAGCTTCTGGTGCTGAGCCTGCTGCTGATGGGCGGGGCAACGTTCGCCATCGGGTTGCTGCCGACGCATGCGACGGTCGGGACGGCTGCTCCCGTGCTGCTGACCGTTCTCCGGCTGGTGCAGGGCTTCGCACTCGGCGGCGAGTGGGGTGGAGCCGTGCTGCTGGTGTCGGAGCACGGGGACGCCCGGCGCCGCGGGTTCTGGGCGTCGTGGCCGCAGACCGGGGCGCCGGCCGGGCAACTGCTGGCGACCGGGGTGCTGTCGGCGCTGACGGCGCTGTTGTCGGATGCGGCGTTCCTGTCGTGGGGCTGGCGCATACCGTTCCTGCTGTCCGGTGTGCTGGTGATCGTCGGTCTGTGGATTCGTCTCTCTGTCGATGAATCGCCCGTGTTCAAGGCCGCGCTGGCGCAGGCCGAGGAGCGGAAGGCGGCCGCCGGCCAGGTCGAGAAGATGCCGCTCGTGGCCGTGCTGCGGCACCACTGGCGCGATGTACTGATCGCGATGGGCGCGCGGATGGCCGAGAACATCAGCTACTACGTGATCACCGCCTTCATCCTCGTCTACGCGACCACCTCGGCCGGGCTGAGCAAGCAGACCGCGCTCAATGCCGTGCTCGTCGCGTCCGCCGTGCACTTCGCGGTGATTCCGGCGTGGGGTGCGCTGTCCGACCGGATCGGGCGCCGGCCGGTGTATCTGATCGGTGCAGTGGGCGTGGGTCTGTGGATGTTCCCGTTCTTCGCTCTCATCGACAGCGAGTCGTTCGGCAGCCTCCTGCTCGCCGTCACGGTCGGCCTGGTGCTGCACGGGGCGATGTACGCGCCGCAGGCCGCGTTCTTCTCGGAGATGTTCGCGACGCGCATGCGCTACTCGGGTGCGTCGATCGGAGCCCAGTTCTCGTCGGTTGCGGCCGGGGCGCCGGCCCCGCTGATCGCGACCGCGTTGCTCGCCGACTACCACAGTTCGACGCCTATCACCCTCTACGTCATCGCCGCTGCGCTGCTGACGGTGGTCGCCATCGGCTGCGCCCGGGAGACCCGCGACCGTGATCTCGCCGATGTCTCGGCGGGGCCGGACAGCCGGGACACGCGGGACGCGGTGGCCGCCGCGGAGGCTCCGACGTCCGCCTGACAGAGTCGATGGACCCTTGGGCCGTGTGCACCGCTCGAAGCGGTGCACACGGCCCGCTTCGTGCCGTCGGCGGGCCGGCGGGCGACAAGGATCGGCAGGCGACAGGGGGTCGACGCGTGACGGGGAGTCAGCGATCAGTGTGGATCGGCGGGTGACGGGGAGTCAGCGGGCGACGGCCTCGGATATCGCGTGCAGTCGCAGGGCGAGCTGGATCTCCAGGGCACGGGCCGGCGACTGCCAGTCCTGGCCGAGAAGCCGGCCTATGCGCTCCAGCCGCTGGGCCACCGTGTTGACATGGACGTGCAGCTCGTCCTTCGTACGGGCTGGGCTCATGCCGCTCGCGAAGTACGCGTCGAGTGTGCGCACCAGGTCCGTGCCGCGCCGCTTGTCGTAGTCGGCGACCGCGCCGATGGTTCGCCGGACGAAGCCCTCGATGTCACGGGTGTCGGCGAGCAGCAGCCCGAGGAAGCCAAGATCCTGCGCGGCCGCGCCCTCTCCTGAGCGCCGCAGCGACCGCAGGGCCTCTACGCAGCGCCGTGCCTCCACGTAGGCCCCCGCTATCGAGCCCGGGGCGGCGACGGGCGCCTCGACCGGAGCCGACGCGCCGACCGTGACCGGCTCGCGGAGCGTGCCGCCGAGGTGCTTGGCGGTCTGGCGGGCGAGGTTGCCGGCGTCGTCTCCGGGGCCGAGCGGCAGCAGCAGGACCGTGCCGCCGTCGCGGGTCGCGGCCAGGCCGTGCCGGGTGGCCGCGAGGTGCGAGGCCGCCGACCAGAGACGCTGGCGGTCCGCGGTGGCCCGCTCCGCACCTCCGGCGCCCGGGTGGGCGTCGATGCGGGCGGCGAGCACCACATGCGGTGCGTCGAGGTCGGCGCGGAGCCGGGCAGCTCGCTCGCGCAGCAGGCGGGGGTCGCGGTCGGGGGCGTCCAGCAGGTCGTCGAGCAGTTCGCCGCGCACCCGCTGCTCGGCCTCGCCCGCGGAGCGGCGGGCCAGCAGCAGGAGGGACGTGACCATCGCGGCCCGCTCCAGGGTGCGCCGGTCGACGGGGTCGAGCGACGGGTGGCCGTGCAGTACGAGTGCGCCCAGCAGTTCGCCCCCGGCGGACACCGCCGCGACCCAGTCGTCCCCGTGCCGTATCGCATGTCCGTCGGTGCCGGTCAGCTCCATGGTGGTGAGCGACGGGGCACCGGGGTCGGCGAACTCGACGGTGCCGTCGAGGACCTCGGACACGGCGCTCGCGACGTCATGCACCCCGCCGCCGTGCAGGACCAGTTCGGTGAGCCGGTCGTGGACGTCCGAGGCCCGCTCGATGACGGCGCTGTGATCACGGATGATCTCGTTGGCCCGCTCCAGCTCGGTGAGCGCGGTACGGGTCTCGGCCAGCAGGTTGGCAGTGTCGATGGCGACTGCGGCGTGGGCGGCGAAGGATCCCAGCAGGGCGACCTGTTCACGCTCGAAGACCCGGGCCCGTCTGTCGGCGGCGAAGAGCACGCCGATGACCTGGCTGCCGAGCATCAGCGGGACGCCGAGGATCGCGACGAGGCCTTCGTCCCGGACGCCCGAGTCGATCGCGCCGGTGTGCTGGAAGCGCTCGTCGTCGAAATAGCTCTCGGTCACATACGGCCGTGCGGTCTGGGCCACGAGTCCGCCCAGCCCCTCCCCCATGCCGAGCCGCAGCTGCTGGAAACGCGCCGACACCGAACCTTCGGTGACGCGCATGTACGTGTCACCGGCCGCGGGGTCGTTGAGGCTGAGATAGGCGACCTCCGTGCCGAGCAGCGACCGGGCGCGCTGCACGATCGCCCGGAGCACCGCGTCGAGGTCGCGCAGACCGGCGAGATCGTGCGCGGTCTCGAACAGCGCGGACAGCTCCGCCTCGCGGCGCCGTCTGCCCTCCAGCTCGGCGCGCACGCGCAGCGCGAGCTGCTTGGCGTGCTCCAGACCGGACAGCGTCTCGGCACCCGCGCCGCTCGCGCGGGCGAGCAGCACGGGCCGGTCGTACGCCTCGGCGGCGGCGCCGCGTGCGAGGAGCTCCAGGTAGGAGGCCTGATCGTGGGACATGAACACAGGGATACCTGCCGTACGGGGGGTCTCGCCAGCCCCTGTGGACGGCGCGGCCCCTGTGGACAACTCCGTCACCCGGCCCCGCCGACCGCCACGGGTCACACCGGGCGGCTCAGTGGGCGGTCCAGCCGCCGTCCATCGCCAGAGACGTACCGGTGACGAAGGACGCCTGCGGCGTACAGAGGTACGCGACCGCTTCGGCGACCTCCTCCGGCTCGATGAGGCGCTTGAGAGCCGAGTCCTTGAGCAGGACGTCCGCGAGCACCCGCTCCTCCGGGATGCCGTGCGCGTCTGCCTGGTCCGCGATCTGCTTCTCGACCAGTGGGGTTCGCACATAGCCCGGGTTGACGCAGTTGGAAGTGACCCCGTGCGGGGCGCCCTCCAGCGCGGCGGTCTTGGATAGTCCCTCCAGACCGTGTTTGGCGGCCACATAGGCGGACTTGAAAGCCGATGCGCGCAGCCCATGCACGGAGGAGAGATTGACGATCCGGCCCCATCCCTGCGCGTACATCTGCGGCAGCGCGCCCCGCATCAGCCGGAACGGAGCTTCGAGCATCACGGTGAGGACGGTGTGGAACACGTCCGGTGGGAACTCCTCGATGGGCCGGACGAGCTGCAGCCCCGCGTTGTTCACCAGAACATCGGTTCCGGCGGCCGCCTCCTCCGCCGCGTCGAGGTCCGTCAGATCGAGGACGTGCGGTTCGACGGCGCCCGCGAGGCCCGCGCCGAGGGACTGCTCGACGAGCGCGTCGAGTCCTGCCGCATCCCGGTCGACGGCCCTGACCTTGGCTCCTGCGGCCGCGAGCCGCAGTGCGCAGGCCCGGCCGATGCCGCTCGCCGCCCCGGTGACGAGGGCGGTGCGGCCGCCGAGGTCGAGAGCGACGGACTGCACGGCGGCGGAGGAAGCGGAGTGGGGGGCGGGACCCGGGCTCATGGTCATGTTCCGCACCCTAGGTACAGGGCAGGCGCCGACCGATGTGGTCAGCGCCCACAGTTCACCCGGTCACCGTGGAGTCGAACCACGTCGGCCCATCGGCGAGCGCCTGCTTGATCCGGAACAGTGCAAACTCCTGAAGCTCGGGCAGCGTGTCCACGGAGAACCAGCCCACCTCCAGCGACTCCTCGTCATTGACGCGCGCCTCGCCGCCGACCGCCCGGCACCGCAGGCAGACGTCCATGAACTGGCACTGGTCGCCGTTGGGGTACGTCACCGGCTTCGACAGCGTCTGCACGAGGACGATCCGCTCGGCGACACAGCGCACGGCCGTCTCCTCGTACACCTCCCGCACCGCCGCCGTCGCCGGCTGCTCCCCCGGCTCCGGGATTCCGCCGATGATCGACCACTTGCCGGTGTCGGCCCGTCTGCCCAGGAGCACCCGTCCGTCGTCGTCGAAGACGACAGCGCTGACACCCGGCAGAAAGAGCAGCTGGTGGCCTGCGGTGGCGCGGATCTCTCGGATGAAGTCGGGAGTACCCATCCTCCGACCCTAACCGGCGCTGCCGCGTCGCTCACGTGCGCGTGCGTAGCCGACCCACCCGAGGGCCCCGGCGGCGAGCGCCACGAGGACGCCTTCGGGCAGCGTGCCCATACGCGTCGCCGGGGTCAGCGAGGAGCGCAGCGGAATCTCGGCGACCAGGGCGTCGGGGGTGAACATCGTCGTCTGCTGGACGATCTTCCCGTCGGGCCGGATGATCGCGCTGACGCCACTGGTGACGGGGACGACGACGGCGCGGCTGTGCTCGACGGCCCGTACCCGCGACATCGCCAGCTGCTGGTACGTCATCTCGCTGCGCCCGAAGGTCGCGTTGTTGCTGGGTACGGAGATCAGCTGGGCACCATCGGTGACGGTGTCCCGGACCGCCCAGTCGAAAGCGGCCTCGTAGCAGGTCGCGAGGCCGACCTTGGTACCGGCGAGGTCGAAGACGCCTACCTTGTTGCCGGGGCCGAAGTCGCGGCGAACCCGGTCGACGTCCTTGCTGAAGAGGCGGACGAAGGGCCGCATGGGGATGTACTCGCCGAACGGCTGGATGTGCCGCTTGTCGTAGGTGGCGACCGGACCGCGCTCCGGGTCCCATTTGATCAGTGTGTTGCGCAGCGGGCCCGTCTCCGGGGTGACGACGGCTCCGACCACGGTGGGTGCGCCGATCGCCTTGACGGCCTGGTCGATCACGAGTCGCGCGTCGCCGTTGCGGTACGGGTCGAGGTCCGAGGAGTTCTCCGGCCACAGCACGAAGTCCGGCTTGGCCACCTTGCCGGCCGCGACATCCTCAGCGAGCTGCTCGGTGCGGTGCGCGTGGTTGTCGAGGACCGCGCGGCGCTGCGCGTTGAAGTCGAAGCCGAGGCGCGGCACATTGCCCTGGATCGCGGCGACGGTCGCGGTGCCGTCCTCGGCGGAGTCGTCGACGAGCGGCAGCGCGGCGAGCGCGCCGCTGACGGGAACGAAGACGGCGAGCAGTGCGGCCGCGAGAGGCCCGCGCGGCAGTTCACGCGTCTTCCGGTACGTACGGAGCCGGCGCGCGGTCTCGTACAGTCCGAAGCCGCTGAGGGCGACGGCGAAGCCGAGGACAGGGGTGCCGCCCACCGCGGCGAGCGGCAGGAAGAAGCCGTCCGCCTGACCGAAGGCGATCTTGCCCCAGGGGAACCCGCCGAACGGCGCCCGCGCGCGGGCCGCCTCGCCGAGGATCCATACGGCCGCGCCCCACACCGGCCACAGCGGCACCCGGGTCACGAGAGCGATGCCCACGCAGGTGACCGCGACGAAGAGGGCTTCGACAGCGGCGAGGGCTATCCACGGGATCGCCCCGACCTCCTCGCCCGTCCAGACGAGCAGCGGAAGCAGGAAGCCCAGACCGGAGAGGTAGCCGAGGCCGAGCGCCGCGCGCGGCCAGCGCCCGTGGAGGCACCAGGCGAGCAATGCGAATCCGGGCAGCGTCAGCCACCACAGGGGGCGCGGCGGAAAGCTCAGATAGAGCAGCACCCCGGACAGCACGGCCGCACCGGGGCGCGCGAGCCGCCGCAGCAGTCGGCGGGCTCGGTCGCGTGGGGCGGCAACGGACTGCTGGGTGTCGGCGGAGGTGATGGTGGCGCTCACCTGCCGGAGTCTACGGCGGCGAAGTGGAATCACGGCAGGGCGGACCGTCCTGCGGCCCTGGCGGCCCGCAGGACGGTGACCGGGCGGGTCCGTCCCACGCCGGGCCGGACCCGGACCCGGACCCGGCCCGGTCCGGGGCACCGGCCCCGAGCGCTGGGCACCGGGCACCGGGCACCGGGCACCGGGCACCGGGGGCGCCGACGCCGGCGTCCCCTGTGTCGGCAGGCCGGGCTCCTCCCCGGCGACGAACCAGGCCGCGCGTCGAGGCGACCGGGTGTCGGCGCGGACGCCCCGCACCCCCGGCCCCGCGCACGGCCTGCCCCGGGCGTGGATCCCAGGCGACGCCCAAGCGCGCAGTTCCGACGCGCACAAGTCCTGCGCAATCCATCCACAAACCACCGCCTCTGCCGTTACCGTGTCGCCAGTCCTGGCTCGCTGCCCGGTCCGGCAGCCGGAAATCAGGGCCCGTCACATTCGGGGGGCGACGGGATGGCACCAGCAGCAGGCCGGTCGGCCGTACAGGACGGTGAGGAACGCCGTGGCACGCCCGACGGCGTCGGCGTCGTCGTACTGGGCTGCTGCGCGGCGTGGGCGCTGATCAGCGCGGCCGGGCGGGACGCGCGGCCGGAGGGCGTTCTTCTCGCGGTGCTGGCCGTCGCCGCCGGATACGCGTGCGGCCGGATCTGCGGCACGCTGCTGCCGGTCGGCGGCCCGGCGGCCGCCTCCCTCGGGGCGCTCGGGCTGGCGATCGCCTCGCCCCACGGCCTGCCCGGCACGGCAGCGGCGACAACGCCGCCCGGCCATACCGGAGCGTCCGCCGCGCTGCTGGTCCTGGCCGCGGGCGCAGCGTGCTGCGCCGCGTCGGCGGCCCGGCGGGTGCCGGCCCGCGTTCTGCTGTGGCTCCTGGCCCTCGCCGCTGTCGGTACGGCTCTCGCGCTGGGCTCGGACGCGGGGTACACCGCGGCGATGGGCGTCCTGCTGTGTTCCCTGGCGGTCGCCCGTATGCGCCGCCGGGTACTGGCTCTGGCCGGGTTCGCGCTGGCCACGGCGCTGGTGACGGGAGGTTCCTGGGCAGTCGCGGATGACGCGCTGCCGCCCGGACTCACCGTCTCGCTTGAGGACCGGCTCACCCCGCACCGGGTGGAGCTGTGGCGGGACGCGGTCGATCTCGCGGAGACACATCCGGTGCTGGGCGCGGGTCCCGACCGGTTCGGCGAGCTGAGCCCGACCGTGCAGCAGTCGCCCGGCTCCGACGGCAAGCCGCATTCCGCGGCACTGCAGCAGGCGGCTGAACAGGGCGCCGTGGGTGTGCTGCTGCTGGGCTCGTTGTACTGCTGGCTGCTGTACGGGTTGTGGCGTTCGCCGCGCTCCACACCCGTGGTGCTGAGTGCGGGTGCCGCGCTGACCGCGCTGGCCGCCCTCGCGAGTGTGGGTAATCCGCTGAGTTTCACCCCCGTCACAGCGGGCGCGGGCCTCCTCGCGGGTCTGGCCACGGCTCGCCCGGCACCGGAACCGCTTCCGCTCTCCGCGCCGACCGCCTCGTGTCCGACGGACGCGGCCCCCGGCACACGCCACCCGGCTGGCTAGTGCCGCGACCGGCAAACATTGCCGGGAGGGGCACCAAGGCCCTTTCTTGCGGGATCTTCCGGGCCGTTAAAACAACCACAGCCTTTTTCTCCCAAAACTACCGAACAAGAAACTGAGGGGGGTCCC
>NZ_JBVJKN010000061.1:0-22287 GCF_055585225.1 Streptomyces sp. NPDC053673
GGCCTCGGCCGGCGGCCGGTCGCATCGCGCCAGGTCGTCGCCGCGGTATTCCTCCTTGAGGAGCAGATCGGCCTCCGAGACCACGCCGATGACGCGACCCTCGCCCTCGACGACCGGGAGGGCACTGACCTTCCACTGCTCCATCACCTCGACGATCTCCTTGTAGCCGGCGCCGCGCCCCACGGCGACGGCGGTGTGTGTCATGACATCGCTCACGGTGTGCGGGGAATCAGGCATGGCGGGCTCCTCGACGATGGTGGCCGTTCCTGGTGCCGTAGGCGACGAGTGCCGTACGTGCCATCGTGATCAGCCGATGAGGGCGTGTCCGCGGTTTCATCGCTTCGCTCCCCTCGTCCGACTCCCACACTCGCCGTTCACGAACGGGCTCACATGGGCCGAACGGCCCTCGTACCGGGACCGCCTCGCCTCTTCCGGCCCCATAGGCCTGATGGGAGCGTCGAAGCAGACTCGGAGGACAGGATCGGAAGTCCCCGGAGATACGCCGGAGAGGGGGGCTGAGCTGTGGAGCGCCGGCTGGGATCAGGGCAGCGTCCAGATCTGCCGCGTGACGAGGTAGAAGACAACGGCCCAGAGCACCATCACCGTGGCGACGATGCCGAGGCCGACGAGGTTGGTCTTCGCCGCCGGTTCGTCCGGGGACGGCCGCAGCCACCGCTTGAGCAGCGGATTCACGTAGTAGGGCATGGTGGCGAAGCTCATGGCGAAGCTGGAAAGCAGGTTGCCCACAAGCAGCCCGATCCAGAGCGGCATCTTCAGCGGTGACAGGGCGAGCGTCAGCAGCACAACGGTCGGGTACAAGCCGACCCAGATCGCGATGGACGTCTTGGTCTCCGAGGGCGGCGGCGCTTCCTTGCCGTTCTCTTCGAAGGCGAACCAGCTGCCGAACGAGTTGTCGATCGTGCGCAGTTGGAAGTCGTTGAACTTCTCGCCTTCAGCCAGAACTTCCTGCCGCTTGGCCGACGTCAGCCAGGCATCGAGGTGCTCGGCGTTGTCGAATCGGTACAGCGTGGTCCATTCGTCCTGAAGGCCCTCGACCGGGCGGAAGAGCTCGGTTCCGCGGAATCCTTCGAATTTGCTCTCCTCGTGGCTCATGCGGCGCTGCCAGTCGAGAAAGTCGTCGACGTGGTCCGGGTGGACGCGGTGGGTGACCACAACGGTCACGAGCGGATCCGGTGGTTGCGTACCGCCGCCGAGGACCTGCTGGGTTGCGGGACCGTCGAAGTATTTGCTCCCAATATCGAGAAGCCGCTGCCTGGTTGCACTGTTGATCCACGCTTGTAGATGGGCTATCGAGTCGAATCGGTATACGACAACCCAGTCGGGTTGCAGGGGTGTCGGCGGGGAGATCTCGGCGCCGAGGTACCCGGCGTAGTTGGCTGCGGCGGCGTTGACGCCCTCCTGCCACGCTTCGTACTCCCGGTCCAGTCCGGGCAGAACCTTCTGACCGATGATTCCCGTAGCCGCGGCCTCTTCGAGTCTTTCGGTGTTCATGTGATCGGGCCCGTCGCTACCGACTGCTTTTCGTTGAGCCGTCCGTAGATCCGTTCCGGCGTCAGGGGCAGCGCGCGGTAGCGGACGCCCGTGGCGTCGTGGAGTGCATTCGCCAACGCGGGGGCCACGGGGTTGATGCAGCATTCGGCCATCCCCTTGGACCGCAAGGGCCCAACGGAGTCCGTCGAGTCCACCAGGAGCACTTCCGTGCGGGGGATGTCGGCGTAGGCGGGGATACGGTAGTTGCGGAAGTTCGGGTTGACCATGACACCGTTCGCGTCGACTTGGTGGTTCTCGGTCAGCGTGAAGCCGATGCCCTGGGCGACACCGCCTTCTATCTGTCCCCGGACTTGCGCGGGGTTGATGACCGCGCCCGCGTCGGTCGCCTGGACGCTGTAAAGGATACGGATCTCACCCGTCACCCGATGGACGGCGATGCGGAACCCCTGCGCATTGGAGATGACGCTCCGCGGTGAGCCGTAGGCCTTGCGGGCGGCGGTGAATCGGATTCCGCGCGCTCGGGCTCGTGCGACGAGCTCGGCCAACGACACGCGCTGGTCGCCGCAGACGACTTCTTCGTCGTCCATCGAGCACATCACGACATGGACCCCCGTGTGCGCGGCAGCGAATTCCAGGATGCGGTCGCGCACGGCGTTGGCCGCTCGAAGTACCGCGTTGCCCGACACGAAAAGACCCGCACTGGCAAAGGCACCGGTGTCGAATCCCGTGCGGTCGGTGTCGGACTGCACCAGGCGAATCCGCGACGGCGTCGTGCCCAGCTGGTTGGCCGCGATCTGGACATGGGCGGTCGAGGTACCTTCGCCGAATTCGACTGTTCCGACGGCCAACTCGTACATGAGGTCGTCGCCGAGCGTGACCCAAGCCTCTGAGATGTGTTCGGTCGGTGGCGCGGTCTCGTGCAGCGAGGTCGCGACGCCGGCCCCGACGAGCCACTCGGGGCCGGGGGACGGCTCATTGGCCGTACGGGCCATGGCGGCATCCACCAGATCGATGCACTTCGCGAGTCCGTCCTCGCCGAACTCCACGTCGTCGGGGCCGTCATGCATGGCGACGAGGGGATCACCCGGCCGCACGATATTGCGGCGTCGCAGTTCGAGCGGATCGATGTGCAATGCGCGTGCCAGTTCGTGCATCGCCGATTCCACGGCGAACGCCGGCTGCGTCATCCCGTAACCCCGCAGTGCCCCGCTCGGAACGGTGTTCGTGTAGACGGAGTACGCGTCGTACTTCTTGTTGGGGCAGCGGTAGATCATGACGGCAGCGCCGCCCGCATACAGCGTTTCGCCGCCGTGGTTGCCGTAGGCGCCCGTGTTCGACACATTGCGGGCCTGGAACGCCGTGAGCGTTCCGTCCGCCTTCGCGCCGAGCTTGACCGTCAACGTCATCGGGTGCCGTGGCGAAGCCGTGGTGAACTCCTCCTCGCGGGTGTACTCGAAGCAGACGGGCCGCCCGGTGTCCAGGGTGGCGAGCGCGACCAGATCCTCCGAGATCAGTTCCTGTTTGCCGCCGAAGCCGCCGCCGACGCGTTTGCAGAACACGCGGAGCTGGTCCGGGCGCAGCGCGAACAGGTGTGAGAGTTTGACTTTCGCGATCGACGGCGACTGCGAACTGGTGCGGACGTTCAGACGGCCGTTCTCCATCCAGGCGATCGAGCCGTGGGTCTCCAGATGCGCGTGTTGCACTCGCGGTGAGAAGTACGTGCCTTCATGGATCACGTCGGCTTCGGCGAACCCTGCGTCGACATCGCCGGTGTGCGAATGGAGCTCGAGCAGGATGTTGTGGACGGGGTCGCGGACGAATGGATCGTGCGCGCCGTGCAGCTGTGGTGCCCCCTCGGCCATTGCCGCTTCGGGGTCGAACACCGCCGGCATCACCTCGTATTCGACGACGACCCTTCGGCAGCCTTCTTCTGCCGCCCCGGCCGTGTCGGCCAGGACCGCGACGACGCGCTGGCCGACGAAGCGGACCGTGTTGTCGAGGATGAAGGTGTCGTCCGGATCGACAAGATGGTCCGTGTGGATCGCCGTAGTGAAACGCTTGCGCGGCACATCTTCCCAGGTGTAGACCCGATGCACGCCGGGAACGGCGAGTGCGGCGGTCTTGTCGATCGAGACGATCCGGGCGTGCGCGTGCGGTGAGTGCAGCACCTTGAGGTGCAGCATGCCTTCGATGTGGGTGTCCATCGTGAACTCGGCGCGACCGGTTACCACGTCGTCGGCCGCCGGCGCACCGACGCTCGTCCCGACGGCCTTTCCTGGCGGGGCTGTCTCCACGCCGGCGACGCCCTTCACGGCATCCTCGATCCCCCGATAGCCGGTGCAGCGGCAGAGGTTGCCCTTCAACGCCCGTGGCAGGTCTTGTCTCTGGTCCTCGGTGAACGTGGCCGACGTCATGATCATCCCCGCGGTGCAGAAACCGCATTGGAACCCCGGGGCGTCACGGAACTGTCGCTGCATCGAATGCAGGTTGCCGGGCGATCCGATGCCCTCGATCGTCGTCACCTCATGACCGTCTGCGCGGAAAGCAGGCGTGATGCAGCTGTGTACCGGATTGCCGTCCAACCACACCGTGCATGCGCCGCAATCACCCGCGTCGCAGCCCTTCTTGACGCCATGGTGACCGAGTGAGCGGAGGAAGGTGCGCAGACACTGGCCGGGGTCCGGCTCTTCGACGAAGCTCCTGCCGTTCACGACGTATGTCATGCCACGCCCCCGGCCATGAGTTCGCGACGAATCTCTTCGGCGAAGTGCTTGGTCAGGTGGCGACGGTGGTCGGGGGTCCCGTTGGGGTCGGCGAACCAGACGTCGGCGGGGATGACATCGATGCGCTGCTGGAGCGTTCGGGAATCCGGCATGGTGTCGAAGGCGATGCGCACGGGCCGTGTGGTGCCGGCTGTGACGGTGAGCAGCAGGTCGCTCGTTCCTGGCGTCTGAGTACCGATGAGGAACACTGTCGAACGGCCGAGGTGGGTCAGCGTGAAGCGGCGGTGCGCGGTGCGTTTCCTCAGGGCGCGTGCCGGAACGTCGATGCGCCGCAAGACTTCCCCGGGAGCAAGGATGTTCCGGTTGTCACCGGTCACGAAGTCGTGTGCATCGACGATGCGCGTGGACCCGTCGCGAGCCCACAGCTCGTACTGTGCCTCAAGTGCGACCGTCAGCGTGATCATCGGGCCGGCAGGCAATGACATGCAGATATTGCCGCCGACGGTCGCCGAGGTCCAGACCTTGAACGAGGACAGGAACGCCTCGCAACTCCTCGCGAAAAGGGTGCCGGCGGTCCAGTCACCCGGCAGTGCAAAGGCGTACAGATCGCGGATGGTGCACGTCGCGCCGATTTCGAGGCCCGCGTCGCTCGGGACCAGGGGATCCCAACGCAACGCTGTCAGGTCGATCAGGCGGCGCAGACTTGGCTGCTCCGCGGAGAACAGCCACGTTCCGCCCGCGAGCCAGGCGTCGCCTTCGCGCCAGTCCACGCCCGGCCGGTCGGACGGTCGCCGGACGACTTCGGTGATGGTGTTGAGGTCCATGGGAAACGATCTCCCATTCGGCTCGATACGCGCGTCGAACGTCGACGGGTGACGATTGCGCGCTGGGAGCGGCACGACCTCGAGCGACAGAATCGAATGTCGGCCGCTGCGGTCGAACTGCTCAGGAAGGACCGGCGGGCGCAGAGATTCCTGTCAAGCGTACGCAGAACAGGAGGGCCTCGCCAATTCGGAGTTCTGGTGTGAAGTCCTGATGTCCGTGCGGCTGACTTGCGCAGGGGCGCTTGTTCCAGCCGGCTGCTGAGGCAGGTACGGGAACAGATGACGCAGACGGGTTCCTGACATCGATCGCCCGGACAGGGCCTAGTGCCGCGACAGGGCAAAGCTTGCCGGGAGGGGCACTAGCATGCCAAGCCATGGCGATGTTCGTGCACTTGACGTCAGCGGCCAACGCGCCGCGCATCCGGCGGTCCGGGATCCGCGCGGCCGGCTACGGACAGGCAGGTGCGCGCGGGGTGTACTGCTTCCCGGTGCTGCCGTCGTACACCCTCACCAACCAATGGCTGCGCGAGCTGGCCCGTTCCGGCAGCCGGGGAGGGCTCGTGGCCGTCCACGTGCGGCTGGACGACGCTCAGCACGTGCTGGTCGGACGCTATACGGACCGCGCGCGGGAGGCCCAGGCCACCGTCACCGCTGCCGAGGCGGTGCGGCGGATCGCGGCCCTGGAAGACCCGCGAGGGTGGGAGGTGTTCGTATCCCGGGCGATCCGGCCGCGCGAAGTGCACCGGATCCGCACCGCGCCGCAGGTGGCGGGCTGGCGGTACCTGCCGGACGCGCACGGGACCCGCCCCTGTACCTGCTTCGGGTGCCGGGTGCGCGGCGGGTACGGGGCGCGGCGCCTGCTCGCGCGGTTGCCGCATCCACTGGACGGTCCGCCGCCCGCGGCCAGGGTGCTGCTCGCCAGGGTCGCGGCGGCCGGTGACCCGGGAGACCCGGCCGCGCTGCGGGAGGTGCTGCACTGGTTCGGGATGCGCCGACGGGGCCCGCTCGACCAGCTGACCCGGCTCCGCGCCCACCCCGACCCCGGGGTGCGGGAGGCGCTGGTGTGGGCAGTCGCCCACTGGTCCACCCCTGGGGTCCCAGAGCTGCTGGACAGCCTCGCCGACGACGCGGACCCGGACGTCCGGGAGGCGGTGGAAGCTGTCCGGGAATCGCAGTGACCTGGCAAGGCCAACGCGAAATCCTGGGTACGACGGGTACGACGGGTACGACGGGTACGGAGTCGACCGGGTACGGCGCTAACGTCGGAGCATGAGCGTGGACCCCTCGGACCGCGACCCCGGCCTCTTCGGCCCCGACTCGGTCACCTGGCAGATGCACGGCGACCCGATGATGTGGGTCGCCGGCGTGCGGGCGCTCTACCTCCAGGCCCTGCACCCCCGGGCGGTCCGCGGCGTCATGATCAACAGTGCTGCGTTCGACAGAGAGAGGGGCAGGCGCGACGCCTGGGGCCGCCTCATGCGCACGGCGGACTTCGTCGGCACGATCACCTACGGCACCGCCGGAGCCGCCGAGGAGGCCGGCGCCCGGGTCCGCAGGATCCACCGGCTGCTGGGCGTGGACGAGCCGGATCTGCTGCTGTGGGTGCACTGCGCCGAGGTGGACTCGTACCTGAGCGTCCTGCGCCGCTCCGGCTTCCCGCTCAGTGACGTCCAGGCCGACCGGTACATCGACGAGCACCGGGTCAGCGCCCGGCTCGTCGGTCTCGACCCCGCCCAAGTGCCCGCCAGCACGAGGGAGCTCGCCGCCTACTTCACGGCCGTGCGACCCGGGCTCGAAGCCGGCGCGGACGCCCGGACCGTCGACGACTTTCTGCGCCGCCCGCCCATCCACACCCTTCTCGTCCCGGCGCGCGAGTTGCTCTGGCGGCGTGTGGCGGCGCTCGCCTACAACGCCCTGCCCCCTTACGCCCACGGCCTGTACGGCAGACCGGCACCGCCGCCCGACCGGGTCACCCACCAGCTCACCGCCACCGGCAACGCCCTGCGCTGCATTCCCGCGCGGGTCCGCTGGCAGCTGCCGCCAGGTCACATCTTGAAAGCAATGGCGCGACTCGGCCCCGGCAGCAGGCCCGCCCCGTACAAACTCCGCAGACAGGCGGCCATACTGGACGGGCCGGGGAGGGCGCAGCGAAGCGACGGGGGCGACAGCACGCGATGGCGGACACCAGGCTGATCCAGGGCCGGTACCGGCTGCTGGATCTGATCGGTCGCGGCGGCATGGGTGAGGTGTGGCAGGCCCGCGACGAGTCACTGGGCCGGCGTGTCGCGGTCAAGTGCCTCAAACCTCTGGGGCCGCAGCACGACCAGTCCTTCACCGGTGTGCTGCGTGAACGCTTCCGCAGAGAGGCCCGGGTCGCCGCCGCGCTGCAGCACCGCGGAGTCACCGTCGTCCATGACTTCGGCGAGTCCGAGGGCGTGCTCTATCTGGTGATGGAGCTGCTGGACGGCCGCAACCTCAGTCAGCTGCTGGAGGACAACAAGCAGCACCCGCTGTCCGTGCCCGACATCGTCGACATCGCGGAGCAGGTCGCCGACGCCCTCGCCTACACCCATGAACAGGGCATCGTCCACCGCGACCTGAAGCCCGCCAACATCATGCGGCTCACCGACGGCACGGTGAAGATCTGCGACTTCGGCATCGCCCGTCTCGCCCACGACATCGGCTTCACCTCGCGGCTCACCGGCACCGGCATCGCCATGGGCACCCCCCACTACATGTCGCCCGAGCAGATCAGCGGCGGCGATGTCGACCACCGCAGCGACCTCTACTCGCTGGGCTGTGTGCTGTACGAGATCGCCACCGGCGTTCCGCCGTTCGACCTCGACGACGCCTGGGCCATCCTCGTCGGACACCGCGACACGCCGCCGGAGCCGCCCCGTACCCACCGCGTGGAACTCCCCGGCTTCATCGACCGGATCGTCCTCGACCTGCTCGCCAAGACCCCCGACGGCAGGCCCGCCGACGCCAAGGACCTGCGCCGCCGGATCACCGCCGCACGCGCCACGTCCACCCCCGTGTTCCCGGCACCGGCCGAGCCGCAGACGCAGTCCTCCCGCGGCCGGCGGCTGCCTTCCTGGACCCGCGGCATGACCACCGGCCACAAGGCCGTGGGCACCGCCACGCTCCGCCCCACCCCGCCCGACTACACCGCGGGTCTCACCGGCGAGTGGACCACCGGAGTGGCGCTCCGGGGACCCGTACCGGTGCAACTGCCCCGCCCCGAGCGCCCCACTCCGCCGCCCGAGCTGCTCGCCGTTCTCACCAGCCGGCACAACGCGGGTCTCAGCCTCGGCCGCCTCGGCCGCTGGGAGGAGGCCGGCGAGGTGCACCGCGCGGTCGCCACCGAGCGTGAGCACGCACTCGGACCCGACCACCCCGACACCCTCGCCAGCCGCTACGAGGTCGGCTTCACCCTCAGCAGGACCGGGCGCACGGCGGACGCCCTGCGGGAGTTCGGCCGCGTCGCCGAGGGCCGCGAGCGCGCGATGGGCCCCGATCACCCGGAGACCCTGGCCGCCCGGCAGGAGACGGCGTACGTGCTCGGCCAGCTCGGCCGTCACTTCGAAGCGCACCAGGTCTACTCGGCGGTGCTCGACTCCCGGATGCGGACCGTGGGCGCCGACCATCCCGACACCCTGCGCTGCCGTCACAATCTCGCGTTCAACCTGAGCCGGCTCGGACGGCTGGAGGACTCGTACCGGATGGCGTACGACGTCGCCGCGGCCCGCGCACGCGTGCTCGGCGCGAGTCACCCGGACACGCTCGTCACCCGCTACGAAGTCGCCTACGCGCTCGGCCAGCTGGGCCGTTGGGCGGATGCCCTGCAGACGTACCGGGAGGTCGCGGCGGCCCGCTCCCAGGCACTCGGAGCCGACCATCCCGACACGCTCTCGGCCCGCTACGAGGTGGGCATCAGCCTGGGCAGGCTCGGCCGCAGCGCCGAAGCCCTGGAGCTGTACCGGTCCCTCGTCGACGACCGCACCCGGGTCCACGGCCCCGCCGACCCGGAGACCCTCCGCGCCCGCCACGGCCTCGGCGTCAACCTGGGGCGGCTCGCCCGCTGGGAGGAGGCCCTCGCCGAGGCCCGCGACGTCTGCGCGATCCGTGAGCGGGTGCTGGGCGCCGACCACCCCGACACCCTCGTCAGCCGCCGGGAGGTCGCCGTCGGCCTCGGCTGGCTCGGCCGCTGGGCCGACGCCCTGGCCGTCTACCGCCAGGTCGCCGAGGCCCGCGAGCGGGTCCTGGGTGCCGACCATCCCGACGCCCTGGCCAGCCGCAACGACGAGGCGCACTGCCTGGAGCAGCTCGGCCGGGGCAGCGAGGCGGTCGAGCTGTACCGCCGGGTGGCGGCCCTGCGCCAGCAGCGCGGCACCCGCGGCCGCTGAGCCGGGCGGCACCGGGCCCGCGCTCACCCGAACGGTTCCACCGCCGCGCCGCGGCACCGGGCCCGCCCTCACCCGAACGGTTCCACTGCGCCGACCGGAGCCCCGGGTCCGCGCGCACACTGGCACCATGACGGACCTCGCCGAACAGGTGCGGCGTGGCCGCACCGCCCGCAAGCAGGTGCCCCGCTCATCGCACGGCCGCTGGATCCCCGCCGCGGACCGGCCGGAGCCCCTCGCCATCCTCGAGGAACAGGCCAGGACCCGGGAGCCGGATCTGGTGCCCATCCGCTACGGCCGGATGCTCGCGTCCCCCTTCACCTATCTGCGCGGCGCGCCCGCCGTCATGGCCGCCGACCTCGCCCCGCACCCGGACACCGGACTCCACGTCCAGCTCTGCGGCGACGCCCATCTGCTGAACTTCGGCGTCTTCGCCTCCCCGGAACGCACGCTCCTCTTCGACGTCAACGACTTCGACGAGACGCTGCCCGGTCCTTTCGAATGGGACGTGAAGCGGCTCGTCGCCAGCGTCGCCGTGGCCGCGCGCGACAACGGGCAGCCCGACGCGCAGGCCCGGCCGGCCGCGCAGGCGGCGGCCGAGTCGTACCGGCTGTCCATGCGCCGGCTCGCGGGCCTCGGAGAGCTCGACGTCTGGTACGAGCGGATCGCCGCCGAGGACCTCCGCCCCCTCGTAGCGAGGATCCGCCGCGCACACTTCGAGGCCCAGCTGGCCAGGGCCCGCCGCCGCACCAGCCTGCAGGCCATGGAGAAGCTGACCGAGAGCGTCGAGGGACACCGACGCATCATCCAGGACCCGCCACTGCTCGAAGCGGTCGACGTGATCGACGCGGCGGCCGTGAGGAAGATCCTCAGCGACTACCGCAGCACCCTGCCCGAGGACCGGCGGGTTCTGCTGGACCGGTTCCGGTTCGTCGAGGCGGCCCGCAAGGTCGTCGGAGTCGGCAGTGTGGGCACCCGCTGCTTCGTGGCGCTGATGGTCGGCCGGGACCAGGAGGACCCGCTCTTCCTGCAGATCAAGGAGGCCCAGCGGTCCGTCCTCGAACCCCATCTGCCGGCGTCGACGTACCGCCACCAGGGCCAGCGCGTCGTCGCGGGCCAGCGGCTGCTCCAGGCGGCGAGCGACATCTTCCTCGGCTGGGTCACCGGCCCTCAGGGCCGCTACTTCTACTGGCGGCAGCTGCGCGACATGAAAGGCTCGGCGGACATCGCCGACATGACGCCGACGGTGTTGCGGGACTACGCCGGACTGTGCGGCAGGGCGCTCGCCCGCGCCCATGCCCGGTCCGGGCAGCGGATCGCCATCGCCGCGTATCTCGGCACGTCCGACAGGTTCGACCGGGCCATGGCCGACTTCGCCATGGCATACGCCGACCGTACGGTCGCGGACCACGCGGCGCTCGCGGCGGCGGTCGCGTCCGGTGCGATCGACGCCACGACCGGGGTGTGACAGGCGTTCCCGGCCGGGGTGTGCCGAGCGGTCCTGGCCGGGATGTGCCGAGCGCTCCCGACCGCCCTCTGGTCCGCGCGATCATCGCGTGTTACGAAGAGGCATGCCAGCAGCCTCTGCCGAAACGTTTACCCGGACCGTGTACGACGCCGTCATCGTGGGCGGCGGCCACAACGGACTGGTCGCCGCCGCATACCTCGCCCGGGCCGGCCGCTCCGTCCTCGTTCTCGAGCGCCTCGGGAACACCGGGGGAGCGGCCATTTCCACCCGCCCCTTCGCCGGGGTCGACGCCCGGCTCTCGCGCTACTCGTACCTGGTGTCCTTGCTGCCCGACAAGATCGTCCGTGACCTGGGGCTGCGTTTTGCCGTACGGAAGCGGACCGTCTCCTCCTACACGCCCACCGTGCGGGGCGGCCGTCCCACCGGCTTGCTCGTCGGCGGGGACCGCACGCGCGAGTCCTTCGCCGCGCTCACCGGCTCCGGCCGCGAGTACGAGACTTGGGAGGCCTTCTACGGTACGACCCGGCGTGCGGCGGAACGGATCTTCCCGACGCTCACCGAGCCGCTGCCGACCCGTGCCGAGCTGCGGGACCGGGTCGCGGACGACGAGACGTGGCGGATGCTGTTCGAGGAACCGATCGGGGCCGCGATCGAGGAGCGGTTCTCCGACGATCTGGTCCGGGGCGTCGTGCTGACCGACGCACTGATCGGCACCTTCGCCGACGCCCATGATCCATTGCTGCGTCAGAACCGCTGCTTCCTCTACCACGTCGTCGGCGGCGGCACCGGTGACTGGGACGTCCCGGTCGGAGGCATGGGAGCCCTCACCGACGCCCTCGCCGATGCGGCCCGCACGGCCGGCGCGGAGATCGTCACCGGCCATGAGGCGATCCGGATCGACACCGACGGCGGGACCGCCGAGGTCGTCTTCCGCACCGACGACGGCGAAGGCGCCGTCGCCGCCCGAAAGGTCCTGGTGAACGCCTCGCCGCAGGCCCTGGCGGCCCTCCTCGGCGAGGAGCCCCCCGCCCCCGCGGAGGGCGCTCAGCTCAAGGTCAACATGCTGCTGCGCCGGCTGCCCCGCCTGCGCGACCACAGTGTCGACCCACGGCAGGCGTTCTCCGGAACCTTCCATATCGCCGAGGGATACGGACAGTTGGCGACCGCGTACGCCGAGGCCGCGGCAGGCCGGCTGCCGCAGGCCCCGCCGTCCGAGATCTACTGCCATTCGCTCACGGACCCGTCGATCCTCGGCGCCGAACTGGCCGCCCAGGGCTACCAGACCCTGACCCTCTTCGGCCTGCACACCCCCGCCCGCCTCTTCGCCGACAACCCCGACGCGGCCCGCGACGCCCTGCTGAAGGCGACCCTCGCCGAACTCGACGCCCATCTGGAGGAACCGATCACGGACTGCCTGGCGCTCGACGAGGCCGGGCAGCCCTGCATCGAGGCGAAGACCCCGCTCGATCTGGAACGCGATCTCCGGCTGCCAGGCGGCCACATCTTCCACCGGGATCTGGCCTTCCCGTACGCGGACGAGTCGACCGGCCGCTGGGGTGTGGAGACCACCCACGCGAACGTCCTCCTCTGCGGCGCGGGCGCGGTGCGCGGCGGCGGGGTGAGCGGCATCCCCGGCCACAATGCGGCGATGGCGGTGCTGGGCCACTGAGTCGTGGGCCCGCTGGACTCGTGCCGGCCGCTTCGGGCGCAAAGCGTGGAGCGGCCGGCCGATGTCGGTCACGGCTTCGAGCCGGATGAGTGCGACCCGGGAGTCGGTGGTCAGACCATGGCGGAGGGCGGTTCCCGGTACGGCATCGGGACGCGTTCAGTCCGCGGACGCCGTCCAGCCCACCGCCTCGATGCGGTCCGCATCGCCGGGACGCCGCTCGTCGAAGAGCACGCGGCCGCCGTCCTCGACCCGGAGGCCGTCCACGTACACCCCGCGGCCCACATAGAGCTGGTCCGTCGTGTACCGCCAGCGCAGCCGGACCGGCCCGGCTGCCCACGCGGCCAGTGGGGCCTCCAGGCGGTGCCAGGTGCGGCCGGACCAGCCGGTCGCGGAGCCCGAGGGATGCGCTTCGGGCTGCCGCCCCTCGAGTACCGTCGTGAAAGGCACCGGTTCCCACGTGGCCCCGCCGTCCGCCGAGGCCTCCAGGAACACCTTGTCGGCGCCGGGCTCGGTGTCCCACCACAGGGAGCAGCGCAGTCGGGCGCGGTCGGAGGACGGGCCGAGCGCGGGCAGGGCGAGGGTCGCGGTCGTGGCGCCGGCCATGCCGGAGAACCAGGCGGTGCGGCCACGGTCGGGACGTACGGCGACGGCGCGGGCCATGTTGTTGGCGGCAGCGACCCGCGGGGCGCTGCCGGAACGCCAACTGCGCACCGGATGCACGGAGTTGCCGAGCACCACGAGGAACGAGTCGGTCGACGGGTCGAGGACCAGGCTCGTGCCGGTGAATCCGGTGTGGCCGGCCGTGCGCGGAGTGGCCATCGCGCCCATGTACCAGTGCTGGTAGAGCTCGAATCCGAGCCCGTGCTCGTCACCGGGGAACGCCGTGTTGAAGTCGGTGAACATCAGCTCCACGGACTCGTCGGTGAGGATCCGGGCTCGTCCGTAGGCTCCGCCGTTGAGCAGTGTCCGGGCGAGCACGGCCAGGTCCCAGGCGCAGGAGAACACCCCCGCATGGCCCGCGACCCCGCCGAACCCGTACGCGTTCTCGTCGTGCACCTCGCCCCACACCAGGCCCCGGTTCAGCCCCGACCACGGCAGCCGGGCGTCCTCGGTCGCGGCGATCCTCGGCCGCCAGGAGAGCGGTGGGTTGAAACGTGTGCGGTGCATCCCGAGCGGAGCGGTGATCTCGTCGTGGAGCAGCACATCCAGCCCGTGACCGGTGATCTCCTCCAGGATCAGCTGAAGCGAGATCAGATTGAGGTCGGAGTACCGGTACTTGCTGCCGGGCGGATTCGCCGGAGCCTCGTTCCACAGCAGCCGCAGCTGCCCCTCCCGCGTCGGCTCCTTGTACAGCGGGATCCACGCCCGGAATCCTGACGTGTGCGTGAGCAACTGCCGTACGGTGATGTCCTGTTTGCCCGCGGCCCCGAACTCCGGGAGATACGCCGCGACTCTCTCCTCCAGCTCCAGCGCGCCCCGCTCGATCTGCTGCACGGCGAGGATCGACGTGAACAGCTTGGAGACGGAGGCGAGGTCGAAGACGGTGTCCTCGGCCATCGGGATCTGCCGCTCGGCGGGGAACTCCACCCCCGTGTCGGTCTTCTCGTCGTACGCCGCGTACCGCACCGCCTTGCCGATCGGATGGTGCAGGGCGACCGTCCCGCCCCGGCCCGCGAGCAGCACCGCTCCCGCGTACCAGGGGTGCTTGGGGGAGGGGGAGAGATACTTCTCGGCATCCGTGACCAGTCGGTCGAGGTGTGCGGCGATGAGGCCGGCCCGCTCGGGGGAGCCGCGCCGCAGGGTCGTACGCCCGTGACGGGGTCCTGGTTCCGCCGCCGCCGCGCCGCCCGGAAGCGGTCCGATCACCTGGGGGTACCTCCCATGCGAAGCCATGGGCGAGCACATCCCCAGTGCCAGCACCCCAACGCCCAGCCTGCGACGGCTTATCCCTCTGGCCGCCGAGTCCTCTGCCATGTCCCAGCCTCCCTGAAAGTATCCTTCGGGCTCGCGTGCAACACGTGAAACTTTCTTACCGGGGTGAGGGAGCGTCACGACACCCTCCGACCTGTCCAAGAATCTGACACTGCATCAGAGAATCTCTTCCCTCGGCCGTTCCGCTGCGGCATCCTGCCGCCCATGGAGACGGAGCTGAGCAAGAAACTGGGAGTCGAGCACGCCATCTTCGGCTTCACGCCGTTCCCCGCGGTCGCCGCCGCCATCACCCGGGCGGGCGGGCTCGGGGTGCTCGGCGCGGTCCGCTACACCGCTCCCGACGACCTCAGACGCGATCTCGACTGGATGCAGGACCACACCGGCGGAAAGCCGTACGGGCTCGATGTCGTCATGCCCGCCAAGAAGGTCGAGGGCGTCACCGAGGCCGATGTCGAGGCGATGATCCCGGAAGGCCACCGCCGGTTCGTCGAGGAGACCCTCGCCAAGCACGGGGTCCCCACGCTGTCCGAGGGCGAGGCCTCGGGCTGGCGCATCACCGGCTGGATGGAACAGGTCGCCCGCAGCCAGCTCGACGTCGCCTTCGAGTACCCCATCAAGCTCCTCGCCAACGCCCTCGGCTCCCCGCCCCCCGACGTCGTCCAGGGCGCCCACGACCACGGTGTCCTCGTCGCCGCACTCGCCGGCAGCGCCAAGCATGCCCGCCGCCACGCCGAGGCGGGCATCGACATCGTCGTCGCCCAGGGCTACGAGGCCGGCGGCCACACCGGCGAGATCGCCTCCATGGTGCTGACACCCGAGGCCGTCGACGCCGTCGCGCCTGTGCCCGTACTCGCCGCCGGCGGCATCGGCAGCGGCGAACAGATCGCCGCGGGGCTCGCCCTCGGCGCACAGGGCGTCTGGCTCGGCTCGATCTGGCTCACCACCACCGAGGCCGAACTCCCCTCCCGCGCCCTCACCGAGAAGCTCCTCGCCGCCGGCTCCGGCGACACCGTCCGCTCCCGCTCCCTGACCGGCAAGCCCGCCCGCCAGCTGCGCACCGAATGGACCGACGCCTGGGACGACCCGGCCGGCCCCGGCACCCTGCCCATGCCGCTCCAGGGCCTGCTCGTCGCCGAGGCCGTCTCCCGGATCCAGAAGTACGAGATCGAACCCCTCCTCGGCACCCCCGTCGGCCAGATCGTCGGCCGCATGAACTCCGAACGCAGCGTCCAACAGGTCTTCGACGACCTCACCCGCGGCTTCGAGCGCGCCGTGGACCGCATCAACCGGATCGCCGGAAGGAGCAAGTCGTGAGTGAGCAGCGGCCCAACGGCTTCTGGGCCCAGGCGGCCGCCGACCCCGGCCGCACGGTCCTGATCGCACCCGACGGCGAGGAATGGACCGCCGGCCGGCTGCACGCCGACGTCAACCGGCTCGTCCACGGGCTGCGCGCGGCAGGGCTGGAACGGGGGGACGCGGTCGCCGTCGTCCTCCCCAACGGCGTCGAGTTCTTCACCGCGTATCTCGCCGCATCCCAGGCCGGGTTCTATCTCGTACCCGTCAACCACCATCTCGTCGGGCCCGAGATCGCCTGGATCGTCGCCGACTCCGGGGCCAGGGTGCTCATCGCGCACGAACGGTTCGCAGCCGCGGCGACCGCCGCCGCCGACGAGGCCGGGCTGCCCGCGAGCCACCGGCACGCGGTCGGGAACATCCCGGGTTTCCGTCCGTACGCCGAACTCCTCGACGGCCGGAGCGAGTCGGTGCCCGACGGCCGGACCCTCGGCTGGGTCATGAACTACACCTCCGGCACCACCGGCCGTCCGCGCGGCATCCGCCGCCCGCTGCCCGGAAAGCTCCCCGAGGAGACCTACCTCGGCGGCTTCCTCGGCATCTTCGGCATCAGGCCCTTCGACGACAACGTCCATCTCGTCTGCTCGCCGCTCTACCACACCGCCGTGCTGCAGTTCGCGGGCGCGTCCCTGCACATCGGCCACCGACTGGTGCTCATGGACAAATGGTCGCCCGAGGAGATGCTGCGGCTGATCGACGCCCACGCCTGCACGCACACGCACATGGTCCCCACCCAGTTCCACCGGCTGCTTTCCCTGCCGCAGGACGTACGCAGCCGGTACGACGTCACCTCCATGCGGCACGCCATCCACGGCGCCGCGCCCTGCCCCGACCACGTCAAACGGGCGATGATCGAATGGTGGGGGAACTGCGTCGAGGAGTACTACGCGGCCAGCGAGGGCGGCGGTGCCTTCGCCACCGCCGAGGACTGGCTCAAGAAGCCCGGCACGGTCGGCAAGGCATGGCCGATCAGCGAACTCGCGGTCTTCGACGACGACGGCAACCGGCTGCCGCCCGGCGAACTCGGCACCGTCTACATGAAGATGTCGACCGGGGGCTTCAGCTATCACAAGGACGAGGCCAAGACCCGAAGGAACCGCATCGGTGACTTCTTCACCGTCGGTGACCTCGGGGTCCTGGACGAGGACGGCTATCTCTTCCTCCGCGACCGCAAGATCGACATGATCATCTCGGGTGGCGTCAACATCTACCCCGCCGAGATCGAGGCCGCGCTCCTCACCCACCCCGCGGTCGCCGATGCCGCGGCCTTCGGCATCCCGCACAGCGACTGGGGGGAGGAGGTCAAAGCCGTCGTCGAACCGGCCGAAGGCCAGACCCCGGGCCCGGCGCTGGCGGCGGCGATCCTCGCCCACTGCGAGCGGCAGCTGGCGGGCTACAAACGCCCCAAGAGCGTCGACTTCATCGATGCCATGCCCCGCGACCCCAACGGCAAGCTCTACAAGCGCCGCCTGCGCGAGCCGTACTGGGTGGGGCACGAGCGCCCGCTCTGACCGGCGCCCGCTCTGGCCGGCGCCCGCTCTGGCCGGCGCCCGCTCCGGCCGGCGCCCGCTCCGGCCGGCGTCGGCCCGTCCGGCGTCGGCGCCCCAGGAGCGAGGGCAGCGGACCGTCGCCGCCCGGAGCCCGCCGGCCGGCGGCGCCCTCACACCGGGAGGTACACCAGGGGCACCGGCGGGCCGGCCGGTGCCCCCCGGCACGCATCACGGGCGGCAGGGCGACGCGGGGCGACCCCATCGGTGCAGTACCCCGCGAGCCCCGCAGCAGCTCCAGGAAGCGTGGCATGCATGAAGAACGGCACGACAGCGCTCATGGCGAAGTGGACCACCTGGGTGCCGGTCGTCGCCGCGGTGGCCAGGTCCGGCGGGCGCGCGGGTCGCCGACGTGCGCGCCGCGCGTTCGGTATCCGATGCTTGACCGCTGGCCCGTGGCCGCCCAGGATCCAGCCATGGCAGCCTTGGAGCGTCTCCTCAGCAGCACCGTCGACGGCGTCCTGCGCCGCAGCGCCCAGCGCACCCCCGGCCGCATCGCCGTCCGCTACGCCGACCGGACCTGGACCTACGCGGACCTCGACGCGGCCGTCACCACCGCGGCCGCCGTACTGAGCGATCACGGTGTGAGCCAGTACGACCGGGTCGCCACCTACGGACACAACTCCGACGCCTATCTGATCGCCTTCCTGGCCTGCTCCCGTGCCGGGTTCATCCACGTGCCCGTGAACCACAACCTGACCGGAGAGGACCTCGCGTACATCCTTCGCCAGTCCGGCAGTTCACTCGTCCTCGCCGACCCGGACCTCGCGGACCGCGTCCCCGAGGGGTTCGCCGTACGGGCCCTGCGCGACACCGGCGACTCGCTCCTCACCGCGCTCGCCGACCCACAGCCGTACGACACCGATCGCGACGCCCGCGATCTCGTACAGCTGTTGTACACCTCCGGAACCACCGCTCTGCCCAAGGGCGCGATGATGACCCACCGGGCGCTGGTGCACGAGTACGCGAGTGCGATCGAGGCCCTCGACCTCCAGCCGGACGACCGGCCTGTGCATTCGCTGCCGCTCTACCACTCCGCCCAGATGCATGTGTTCCTGCTGCCGTACCTCGCCGTCGGCGCGGAGAACACCATCCTCGACGGGCCGGACGCCGCACAGCTCTTCGACCTGGTGGAGGCGGGCCGCGCCGACAGTCTCTTCGCGCCGCCCACCGTCTGGATCGGGCTGTCCAACCACCCCGGCTTCGCCGCCCGCGATCTGAGCGCCCTGCGCAAGGCGTACTACGGGGCATCGATCATGCCGGTGCCCGTACTGGAGCGGCTGCGGGAGCGGCTGCCGGGGCTCGCCTTCTACAACTGCTTCGGCCAGAGCGAGATCGGGCCACTGGCCACCGTGCTCGGGCCCAAGGAGCACGAGGGGCGGATGGACTCGTGCGGGCGGCCCGTCCGCCACGTCGAGGCGAAGGTCGTCGACGAGGACGGAAACGACGTCCCGGACGGCACCGAGGGGGAGATCGTCTACCGGTCACCGCAGCTGTGCGAGGGGTACTGGGACAAGCCCGAGGAGACCGAGGCGGCCTTCCGGGGCGGCTGGTTCCGCTCCGGTGACCTCGCCGTCCGCGACGGCGAGGGCTACTACACGATCGTCGACCGGGTGAAGGACGTCATCAACTCCGGGGGAGTGCTCGTCGCTTCACGCCAGGTCGAGGACGTCCTCTACACACATCCCGCGGTCGCCGAGGCCGCCGTCATCGGCCTGCCGGACGCCCGCTGGATCGAGGCCATCACCGCCGTCGTCGTGCCGCGCGGCGAGGTGTCGGAGGAAGAGATCCTGGCCCACGCGCGCGAAAACCTCGCCGGCTTCAAGGCCCCGAAGCGAGTGCTGTTCGTGGACGAACTGCCGCGCAACGCCAGCGGGAAGATCCTCAAGCGGGAGCTGCGCGACCGGTTCGCGTGAGCCGGGACTCTCCCGCCGGCTCCCGCCGTTCTCGTTGGTCTCGTCGATTCCGCAGGCTAAGGGCTGTCCCGTAATCCCCGGTGGATCTGCGCGCGGCGTCAGATGCATGGGGTCTACCCAGGCCCGGAGGGCCGAGGGGACGCATCGCAAGGCGGAGGGTCGTCCTCATACTGGGCGTATTCGGGCGATCCGACAACGCAGCGAGGTGCCGTAGCTGTCGTCGTGCGCCCGCCGGGGATTGCGGGACAGCCCTTAGGCCGGTTCCGCCAGTTTCCGCGAGGCTCTGCGTATCGGAGGAGCAGTCACCGGCAGCAGATACTAGCCATGTACATAGTATCCATGTACTCTACTTTTCATGAGTGCGGCATCCGAGGGCCCTACGCCCGGTTTCCTGGTCTGGCGCCTGTCCATGAAATGGCGCGTCGCGGTGGACCGCGCGGTCGCACCGTTGGGCCTGACCCACGCGCAGTACTCCCTGCTGGCGTCCCTGTTCGGTATGCAGCGTTCGGGGCAGCGCCCCAGTCAGCGCCGCCTCGCCGACCACACCGGTCTCGAGCCGCTCTACGTCTCGAAGCTCGCCCGCGCCCTGGAGTCCACCGGTCTGATCGAGCGCACCCCGGACCCCGACGACACGCGGGCCGTGCAGCTGTCGCTCACCCCCAACGGGCGGGAGGTCACAGGCCGCGCGATCGACGTCGTGCAGCGGCTGCTCGATCAGCTCCTCGAACCGCTCGGCGGCCTCGACGGGCGGCGTACCGAGGTGTTCGCCGCCGAGCTGACCGCCCTTCTCGGCGTACCACTCGAAGCCTCTCCCAAGGAGTAGTCATGTCCACCACCCCGACCGTCAACGGACAGGTCATCGGCCAGGCCCACTACGCCACGCGTGCGGTCCTGGAGCGCGTCCTGGCCCGCACCGGTACCTCGTTCGAGCAGTCGGTGGCGCTGAACGCCACCGCCACCGCCACCGCCACCGCCACGGTCGACGAGGGCGAGGGTATCGAGCGCGCGCGGCTCGTCGACCGGATGACCGGCACCCTCAAGATCGGCGAGGCGGCCGTCCTGGCCGTGATCGCCGAACTGACCTCCGCCCAGCTGCTGGAGACCGCCCCCGGCGACGACTCCGTCCTGCGCCTCACGGACGCCGGCGCATCACTGAACCGCACCATCCGCGCCTCCGTCGGTGAGATCACCGCCCGGCTGTACGCCGACCTCCCGGCCGACGACCTGGCCGCGGCGGGCCGCGTACTGGCGGTCGTCACGGAGCGGGCGAACGCCGAGCTGACCGTGAGCTAGGGGGTCTTTCGGATCAGGCCGGATGAGCGAGCGTCCGCCGCGAAAGCGGCTGCTGAGCCGAGGCCCTGCGCGATGGACGATTTTCGGTCAAGCATCTATCCCGGCGGCTGGATCAGGTGCATCCTGTGCGCACGCCGCCCGTCCCGAGTCGGGCGGGGGCCACCTCCGTCCCTCCCGGCCTCCCCACGGGAGGGCGGACGCCTGCCAACGCTCCGTTCGACTGGTGTGCGTGCCGACTGCGCCACGGTCCGCACTTCAGGTGAGGCCACCGCCCGGGACCGCGCCCTGTTGCCTCTCCGCACCCGCCGAAGGTCGAGCGTGGCAGCGACTTTGGTCGACGGGTGCGAGTCCTTCGCCCGACGCGCTGCCGACCGCACTCCGTACAGGCTGACGGCATGGCATCAGCACCGATCGCCCGTCGGACCCTGCTCGCGGGCACCGCGGCCCTGGCCACCGCCTGCGCCGCCGACAACGCGCGTGCCCGTAAGACATCCACCGACGCGGTGGCGTCGCGGCGGACCGCCGGATCGCTCACCTGCAAAGGCGTCAACTTCGATACGGACCGCGAGGTCTGGCGGACGGAGTACGTCCGCCGGGAGATCGCCGCCATCAAGGAGCAGCTGCACCGCAACGCGATCCTGCTGCTCGGCCACGACCTCGACCGGCTGACGGAGGCCGCATCGATCGCGGCCGGGCACGGCCTGTTCGTCTGGTTCGAGCCGCGGCAGTTCGACGAGGACGCGGAGCAGACCCTGGCTTTCCTCGGCTCGGTGGCGCGCGCCGCCGAGCGGCTGCGCACCCGACACCCCGGCGTGGGCATCGCGGTCGGCACCGAGCTGACCATCCTCATGTCCGGCCTGGTGCCGGGCAAGGACTACAACGAGCGCGGCCAGGCGCTGTGGCGCCCCGAGGCGGCCGGCTACCAGGAGCGGCTGAATGCCTTTCTGGGCCGTGCTCTGACGACCGTACGGCCACTGTTCAAGGGGCGGGTCACATACAGCTCCGGGGAGTGGGAGGAGATCGACTGGCGCGGCTTCGACGTCGTGGGGGCCAACCTGTACCGGACCGCGGACAACAAGGCCAACTACACCGAGAAGGTGCGCGCCCTGCACCGGCACGGCAAGCCCGTCGTCATCACCGAGTTCGGCTGCTGCACCTTCACGGGGCCAAGGAGCAGGGCGGCATGGGCTTCACGGCGGTGGACTGGGAGCGGGAACCGGCGGTGGTCAAGGACGGCTATGTGCGTAACGAACAGGAACAGGCCGTCGAAATAGGCGAGTTGCTGGACCTCTACGCGGCCGAGAGGGTGCACGGCGCGTTCGTCTACAACTTCATCGCCCCCGACTCGCCGTACTCCCCGCAGCGCCGCCACGACCTGGACATCGCCAGCTTCGCGCTGGCCAAGACCTTCCCCACCGGGACGCGGCGGGGCTACGCGGAGACCGGGCGGTGGGATCCCAAGCGGTCCTTCCACACGGTGGCGCGCCGGTTCCGGTGAGGCGCTAGGTGTATTGATCACGAGCGTTGTCAACGCTGGTGATCAACACCTAGTTGTATTGCCCTGTGAGGTTGGGGACGCGGCTGGCGGGTGGTTGGCCCTTGAGCGCGGTGTGTCCGCGGTGGTGATTGTAGGTGTGCAGCCAGCCG
>NZ_JBVJKN010000062.1:0-22241 GCF_055585225.1 Streptomyces sp. NPDC053673
GCCCGTCTGGGGGTCCCCCCACGCCGCAGGGCGTAGGGGGAGCTTGAGGACGGACACACCGGCCGCGCCCACGGCAGAGGGCACACCGCCACCGCCCCCCGCCGGAGGCACACCGCACCCAATCCGCACCGCCCGCCGGAGGCCTACGCCGCCAGCTCCTCCGCCACCGTCACCGCTTCCGCGAGGCTGTCGACGACCGGCACCCCCGCCGACACCAGGCTCGCCCGGCTGTGCGATCCCCCGGTGTACAGCACTGCCCTCGCCCCCACGTGCGCCGCCGCGACCGCGTCGTCCACCGCGTCGCCGATGACCACGACCCGCTCCGCCGGCACACCGTCCAGGGCGATGAGATGCCGCACCATGTGCTCCGCCTTGCCCGTGTGCGAGGAACCGATCCGGCCGTCGACCCGCACGAAGCGGCCCTCGATGCCGTGTCGCCGCACGATCGGTATCAGATGCTCGTGCGGGGCCAGCGAGAGCAGCGACTGCGTACGACCCGACGCCTGCCGCTCGGCCAGCAGCTCCGCCGCCCCGGCTGTGAGCCCGCACGCGTCGGCCAGCTGCCAGTAGTGCTTGTGAAAGACCGCGTCCATGATCGCCCACTCGTCGTCCGTGGGCAGTCGTCCCATGAGCCGCTCGTAGAACCGCGGCACCGGCACGCAGTACAGCTCCCGATACCGCTCCAGGGTGATCGGGTCCAGCCCTATCTCCGCGAACGACGCGTTCGTCGCCGCGATGACCGTGTGGATGTCATCGAGCAGTGTGCCGTTCCAGTCCCAGACCAGATGCGCGCTGTGCTTCCCCATGCCGAGCAACGGTACCGGCCGGGTCTGACAACCACCGGGTCGGACAAACGGACGGGGCCCACAGCCAGACCCGTGAGCCGCGCCGCGTCAGCCGTCAGCCATCAGCCGTCACTCATCAGCCATCAGCCGATGAACAGCCGATGAGACGTCAGCCGATGAGTCCGGGGATCTCCTGCACCCCGTACCAGAGCAGCTCATGGTCCTCGGCGCCGTCCACGACGAACTGCGCGTCGTCGTCCCCGTGATCCGCCGCGCCGAGCGCGTCCGCCGCCGCGGCCACATCGGCCTCGGCCTCATCGGAGTCCACATGCACCGCCGCCGCCTTCGACAGCGGCACCGCGGACGCGATCCGCACCTCGCCGAGCGACGCGGACCCGAGCGCCTGCCCCGGATCAGCGCTCGCGGCGTTGTCCGGTACGTCGACGGCGACGACGACCCGGCGCCGTGCCGCCCCGGGGTCTCCGGCGAGCAGCCGCAGCGACGACGCCGCGGCCCTGCTCAGCGCGGCGTACTCGAGCTCCTCGATGTCGTCGGAGAGGTACCACTCGCGGAGCGCAGGCGTCACTGCGTAGGCGGTCAGCGGACCGGGACCGAGCTCGCCCGCCTTGTGCGCCTCTGCGAGACCGGGAAGGGTCAGGGGGACGTAGACGCGCATGGCTGGCCGCTTTCGTAGTCGGGTGAGCACTTAAGGATACGTGCGGAGTCCCCCATCGGGGTGTCCCGGCGGGCCCCGTCCCGCGTCGCCCCTGAGCGTCCGCGGGTCCGCCCGGCGCAGGCCCTGCACGCCCACCCGTCACCCGGATAGGTGATCCTCGGCGCACCTTTCGGCACGGCTCGGCGGACCTTGCGGCCCGGCCTCCCCCGCCCGTACAAGATCCCCACCGAAAGTTACTTGTGGGTATCGAAGGGGCGGCAGCCATGCACAACACCTCGGCCAGGACGCGTACGAAGCCCGGAGACCGTCATGACAGCCGCGGCCCCGGCCGCATGCCGCAGCGCGCCCCGCGCCCCTCCCTGCCGCCCGCCGGGGGCCGGTCTCGCCTCCCCCGCTACTGGTTCGCCGAGCGCCTGCTCTCGGTCCTCAGCGGCAACCGCCCGGTCCACTGGATGCTCGGCCACACCATCGGCGACGCCTATGAACACCTCGTACGCCTGGCCCCGGGCAGCCCGCTCCGTACGAGCGGACTGCGGCCGGTCGTCCGCCACTGCGACGAGTACGTGCCCCGCCCGGGCGTCATCGAGGCCTTCGCCCGCATCGCAGCCGGCGACCAGGTCCGCGCCATGGCCTTCCGTCTCGAACAGGGACCGGACCTGCGCTGGCGCTGCGCGGCTGTGGAACTCGGCGGCGAGCGCGTCACAGTCGACGGATGACGGTCGAGGAAGCGACGTCGAGGCATGCACGACGCACGCCACCGTCACTCCATCGTGTGCGCCCGGCGATCGTGTGCGCCCGGCGATGCCACCAGCGCGCGGCCAGGACCCCGACTCGGCGGCGACTCGGCCCGCGCAACAGGCCACACACACGAGCCGCGCCCATGGGCTGCGCACACGACGCGGGGCCGTGACACCTTCCGGTGCCCGGCCCCGCGGTCCACACGCCTGGTGGCGCTACTTCTGCGCGCTACTTCTTGCGGCGCCGGCCGGCGCCCTTCTGCGCCTTGCGGCGCTCCGCGCGCGTCAGGCCGTCCGACTCGGACCGGGACGGCACTTCGCCGTTCGTGAAGTCGCCCTCGACGATGGTGCCCTCACCGTCGACCTTCGGCGCGGTGAAGTGCAGCCGGTCCGGCCGCTGCGGCGCGTCGAGCCCCTTGGCGCGGATCTCCGGACGGCCCGCGCCCGCAGGCACCGCGTCCTCCTTCGCCAGCGAGGTCTTCTCGGCCGCGTCCTGCACCGGGATCTCCTCGACCTGCTGCTCGACCTGGACCTCCAGGTTGAACAGGTAGCCGACGGACTCCTCCTTGATGCCCTCCATCATCGCGGTGAACATGTCGAAGCCCTCGCGCTGGTACTCCACGAGCGGGTCCTTCTGGGCCATCGCGCGCAGGCCGATGCCCTCCTGGAGGTAGTCCATCTCGTAGAGGTGCTCACGCCACTTGCGGTCCAGGACGGACAGCACCACACGCCGCTCCAGCTCACGCATGATGTCCGAGCCGAGCTGCTTCTCGCGCTCGTCGTACTGCTCGTGGATGTCGTCCTTGACGGTCTCGCCGATGAACTCGGAGGTGATCCCGGCCCGGTCGCCCGCCGCCTCCTCCAGCTCCTCGACCGTCACCTTCACCGGGTAGAGCTGCTTGAACGCACCCCACAGCCGGTCGAGGTCCCACTCCTCCGCGAAGCCCTCGACGGTCTCCGCCTGGATGTACGCGTCGATCGTGTCGTCCATGAAGTGACGGATCTGCTCGTGCAGGTCCTCGCCCTCCAGGACGCGGCGGCGCTCGCCGTAGATGACCTTGCGCTGCCGGTTGAGCACGTCGTCGTACTTCAGGACGTTCTTCCGCGTCTCGAAGTTCTGCTGCTCGACCTGGGACTGGGCGGAGGCGATGGCGCGCGTCACCATCTTGTTCTCGATCGGGACGTCGTCCGGAACGTTGGCCATGGCCATGACCCGCTCGACCATCTGCGCCTTGAACAGCCGCATCAGGTCGTCACCGAGCGAGAGATAGAAGCGGGACTCGCCCGGGTCGCCCTGACGGCCGGAACGACCGCGCAGCTGGTTGTCGATACGCCGCGACTCATGGCGCTCGGTGCCCAGCACGTACAGCCCGCCGAGCTCCTTGACCTCCTCGAACTCGGCCTTCACGGCGGCCTCGGCGCGCTCCAGCGCGTCCGGCAGGGCCGCGGCCCACTCCTCGACGTGCTCGACGGGGTCCAGGCCGCGCTGACGCAGCTCCGCCTCCGCGAGATCGTCGGGGTTGCCGCCGAGCTTGATATCCGTGCCACGGCCGGCCATGTTCGTCGCGACCGTGACGGAGCCCTTGCGACCCGCCTGAGCAACGATGACGGCCTCACGCTCGTGCTGCTTGGCGTTGAGCACCTCGTGCTGGATGCCGCGCTTGTTGAGCTGCTGCGAGAGGTACTCGGACTTCTCGACCGACGTCGTACCGACGAGGATCGGCTGACCCTTCTCGTGCTTCTCGGCGATGTCGTCGACGACCGCCGCGAACTTGGCGACCTCGGTGCGGTAGATCAGGTCCGACTGGTCCTTGCGGACCATCGGCCGGTTCGTCGGGATCGGTACGACGCCGAGCTTGTAGATCTGGTGGAACTCGGCGGCCTCGGTCATGGCCGTACCGGTCATTCCGGAGAGCTTGCCGTAGAGGAGGAAGAAGTTCTGCAGGGTGATCGTCGCGAGGGTCTGGTTCTCGTCCTTGATGTCCACCCCTTCCTTCGCCTCGATCGCCTGGTGCATGCCCTCGTTGTAGCGGCGGCCGGCGAGGATACGGCCCGTGTGCTCGTCGACGATCATGACTTCGCCGTCGATGACGACGTAGTCCTTGTCCTTCTTGAAGAGCTCCTTGGCCTTGATGGCGTTGTTCAGGTAGCCCACCAGCGGGGTGTTCACCGACTCGTAGAGGTTGTCGATGCCCAGCCAGTCCTCGACCTTCGAGACACCGGACTCATGGATCGCGACGGTCCGCTTCTTCTCGTCGACCTCGTAGTCGCCGGTCTCCTCGATGCCCTTCAGCGGGTTGCCCGGCTCACCCTTGGTGAGGCGCGTCACCAGCTTGGCGAAGTCGCCGTACCACTTGGTGGCCTGGTCGGCCGGACCGGAGATGATCAGCGGCGTACGTGCCTCGTCGACGAGGATCGAGTCGACCTCGTCGACGATCGCGAAGTTGTGGCCTCGCTGGACGAGCTCGTCCTTGGACCACGCCATGTTGTCGCGCAGGTAGTCGAAGCCGAATTCGTTGTTCGTGCCGTACGTGATGTCGCAGGCGTACTGCTCACGGCGCTGCGCGGGCGTCATGTTGGCGAGGATGCAGCCGACGGTGAGGCCGAGGAACCTGTGCACCCGGCCCATCAGCTCGGAGTCGCGCTCGGCCAGATAGTCGTTGACCGTGATCAGGTGGACACCCTTGCCCGAGAGCGCGTTGAGATAGGCGGGCAGAGTGCCGACGAGGGTCTTGCCCTCACCGGTCTTCATCTCGGCGACGTACCCGAGGTGCAGCGCTGCGCCGCCCATCATCTGTACGTCGTAGTGGCGCTGGCCGAGCACACGCTTGGCGGCTTCGCGGACGGTCGCGAAGGCCTCGGGGAGCAGGTCGTCGAGGCTCTCGCCGTCGGCGTAGCGCTCCTTGTACTCATCCGTGAGCGCCCGCAACTCGGCGTCGGAGAGGTTGACGAAGTCCTCTTCGATGGAGTTGACCTGGTCCGCGATGCGGTGCAGTTTGCGCAGGATCTTGCCTTCGCCTGCACGCATGAGCTTGTTGAAGACGGACACTGAGGCTGGTCTCCTTGCCGGTCGGGCCTGGCACTGGGTCGTGGTGGACACTGGCGCGGGCACGGCAGGTGGACCCCACCGCAACGGCCATCGTAAGCGAGGACCCGGCCGCGCCGGGAGGTCCACCGGGACGCATGGCCGACTGCCGCGCATACGGAGAACGTACGGGAGGTGCGGAAGGTGCCGCCGATCCCGAAAAGTGTTGGCATCGAAGACGCACAGTTACCAGAATCTCGCCATGGAACCCATCACCCTCACCACCGAGCGTCTGCGGCTGCAGCCCTTCACCCCGCATGACGCCGAAGAGGTCCGCGCGGCGTGTCAGGACCCCGACATCCAGCGCTGGGTTCCCACCGTTCCCGTGCCGTACGAGCAACAGCACGCGGAAGAGTTCGTCGGCCTGACCGTGCCGGACGGCTGGCGCAGCGACACGGCGTACACGTTCTCCGTACGTCCGCGAGAGGGCGGCCCGATCGTCGCTTCGGCGAGTCTCCATCATCCGCGCTCGGGCATCTGGGAGGTCGGCTTCTGGACGGCCAAGGAGTACCGGGGCTGCGGCTACGCGACCGAGACGGTCCTGGCCATGGCGCGCTGGGCCTTCACCGAGCTGGCCTGCACCCGCCTGGAGTGGCGTGCGATTGTGGGCAACACGAGCTCGCGTGCCGTCGCCGAGAAGGCCGGCTTCACGGTCGAGGGCGTCCAGCGCGCGGGCCTCCACGGCAGGGGAACCCTGCGGGACTGCTGGATCGCCTCGCTGCTCCCGTCGGACCTCGGCCTGCCGTGCCCGGTCCCCTATCTCCCCGCGAAGGACTGATCCCGCGTCCTCCGGCGAAGCAGATCGCCTGGCCCGAGCCCGCTGTCAGTACCGCCCTCTATGGTGCGGAGCATGACGACCGCACCGCCCGCCACCGAGCTGTCCGCCGACGAAGCCCGCCGCATAGCACTGCGCGCCCAGGGGTTCCTCGGCGCTCCCGACCGCCGGGGCGGCGTGCGGGGAGTGCTGCGCCATCTCGGCGCCGTCCAGCTGGACACGATCTCGGTGCTGGCTCGCTCGCACGAGCTGATTCCGTATGCCCGCCTGGGCTCGGTGGGCCGTAAGACGGTCGAGGACGCGTACTGGACCGAGGCTCACGCCTTCGAATACTGGTCGCACGCGGCGTGCATCCTCCCTGTCGAGGAATGGCCGCACTTCGCCTTCCGCCGCCGCGCCTACCGCGATCGCCCGCACTGGTACCACGCCCTTCCGGACGGCGCTTACGACACGGTGATCAAGCAGCTGCGGACCGAGGGACCGCTCACCGCCACCGAGTTGGGTGGCGCGAAGAACGGCGGGGAGTGGTGGGACTGGTCGGCGGCGAAGGTCGCCGTCGAGCGGGCGCTGATGTACGGCGAGGTGGTGTGCACCGAGCGGCGCGGCTGGAAGCGGGTGTACGACCTCGCCGAGCGTGCGATCCCGGACGCGCTGCTCCATGACGACCTGGACGACAGGGAGTGCCTGCGCCGGCTGGTGCGGCTGGCCGGACAGTCCCTGGGGGTGGGTACGCGAGCGGACATCGCGGACTACCACCGCCTCAAGGGCGAGCAGTTCGACGCGGTGATCGCCGACTCCGGTCTCGTACCGGTCCGTGTCCAGGGCTGGGACAAGCCCGCGTGGGCGGACCCGGAGGCGCTGGCGAGCGAGCCCCGCGGCCGTCACCGCACGACGCTGTTGTCACCGTTCGACTCGCTGATCTGGGAGCGGGCGCGCACCGAGCGGATCTTCGGATTCACGCACCGCCTCGAGGCGTACGTCCCCAAGCCGAAGCGGGTGTACGGCTACTTCGCGATGCCGCTGCTGTCGGGCGGCAAGCTGCTGGGCCGGGTCGACCCGGCGCGCGAAGGCACCACTCTGGTGGCCAAGCAGGTCTCGCTGGCCACGCCGAAAGCGGTGCTGCCCATGGCCCAGGCGCTGCTGGAGGCGGCCCAGTGGGTGGGTTGCGACTCGGTCCGTGTCGAGCGCGTCGACCGCCCCGAACTGACGGCGCCCCTGGTCGCCGCCCTCACCTGACCAGGCTCTGTCCGCGGTATGTCCACGGTATGCCTGCGGTCTGCCCGCTACGGAGTCGCCGCCGGCGGTGACCCCTACCGGATCTCCAGGATCTTCTCCCGCATCGCGTAGACCACCGCTTCCATCCTGGAGTGGAGCTGGAGCTTCTCCAGGATGTTGCGCACGTGGTTCTTCACCGTGTTCTCGGAGATGAACAACTCCTTGGCGATGTCACGGTTGTTCATCCCCGTCGCCACCAGCTTGAGTACTTCCAGCTCGCGGTCGGTCAGCCGGGGTGCGGGCACCAGCCGGCGCTCGTCGGTGCGCTGGATCATCGACTTGAACTCGGTGAGCAGCTTCGACGCCATGGACGGGCTGATCTGCGACTGCCCGTCGGCGACCGCGCGGATCGCCGTGGCCACCTCGTCCGTGGAGATCTCCTTGAGGAGATATCCGGTGGCACCTGCCTTGATCGCGTCGTAGAGGTCCGCTTCCTCGTCGCTGATCGTCAGCATGATGATCTTCGCGCTGGGCGCCACTTCCTTGATGGAGGTGCAGGCTTCGATCCCGCCCCGCTTCGGCATCCGGACATCCATGAGCACGATGTCGGGCAGCAGATCGGCCGCCTTGTCAACCGCCTCCGCCCCGTCCCCGGCCTCACCGACGACCTGGATGTCCTCCTCCTGGGCGAGGACGATCTCCAGCCCGCGGCGGAAAAGGGCGTGATCGTCCACCACGAGCACCCGGATCGGCTCCTTGCGGGACATGCCGGTCTCCGCACCGCCCGCACCGCCCGCACCACCCGTGACCTGGGCGTCTTCTGCGTCATGCACCGGTCCGAAGCTGTCCGCCATCGTTCCTCCCCCTGAAGGCCGTGGCCTGGTTCATCTGTGGTCTGCCAACCGCAGTCCACAGCGCACCGGTTGGCTCGGGTCGCCATGATTTCATGCCCACGCGGCGGTGGCGCGGTCCCGTGGTGGCACAAGGGTGCCCCTGGGGGCGCACGGGGCACTCCAGGGGCACCAATGGAAGAGCGGGATCAGCCGCCGAGCGCTCCGCCCGCGCCGCCCGTCTCGCGCTCGGCGAGCGGGTCGGTCGTCAGGTGGATGACGCCGTAGTCATAGGCGTGCCGCCGGTAGACGACACTGGGTTCCTTCGTCTCGGAGTCGACGAACAGATAGAAGTCGTGCCCGACCAGCTCCATCTCGTAGAGCGCCTGGTCGAGCGTCATCGGGGCGGCGACGTGGGTCTTCTCGCGGACCACCAGCGGTCCTTCACCCTGCACTTCGAGCGAGCCGATCCTGGTGGTGGGAATGGAATCCGAGGCTTCCTCGGAGACAGGCTCACCGCTTCCGTTCAACTGGGCTACGCCTGGAACGACATCGGCGACCTCTGCTGCCGACAGCCGGCCGTTGCCCCTGCGGGTGTGACGCTTGTCGTGCTGCTTGCGCAGCCGAGCCTCCAGTTTCGCCGTGGCCAGGTCGAGCGCCGCGTACGGGTCCCCAGCCGCTGCTTCTGCCCGGATCACCGGGCCACGCGAAAGAAGTGTGATCTCCACGCGGTCGGAACGGTCGGCCTGCCGCGGATTGTGCTCCTTGGACACCTCGACGTCGAGGCTGATCACCTTGCCGTCGAGCTTCTGGATCTTGTCCAGCTTCAGCTTCTCGGCCACGTGCTTGCGGAACCGCTCGGGCACCTCGGTCTTGCGGCCCTTGACGACGATGTCCACGCAGAACTCCGTTCCCGGATCGCTCCGCACTCGACGCGGAGCATCTCCCTCTTGCACCAGGCCCCGGTGTGCACCGGAGCCTCGGACTTGGCGACTTTCACCTCCTCCTCCCCCATCGGCAAGATCCCCACCCCACCAACTTCGAGGTTCTGGGCTGCTTCATGAATACCTGGCCGTAACGCAATCATGCATTCGATGAAGCACGGCGTTCACCGTTTCTCACAACCGAACATAGCTCGCCCGGACGGTTGTCGGCACCCGCTACCAGCGCGTACGTCCATTCAGGGGATATCCGGCTCTTACTACCTGCAACGTTGCTCCTGCCCGGTCAGTTCCGGCTTATTTCGAACGACAACGGGGGTGCGGCGACGACAGCGGCACTCATGCGCACGTATCCGGAAGAACGCGCGGTGGTCGCGGCACGCAGTGCCCGGGCAGCCTCCGCGAGCGACGCACCCGTGGTCATCACATCGTCCACCAGCACCGCTCTACGGCCCTCCAGAAGCCGCTCGGCACCATCGGCCACCTCCAGGGCTCCCGCCATGTTCAGCAGCCTTCTCCGGGCCGTGAGGCCCGACTGGTCGGCCACCGGCCGGCACTGCCTCAGCACCGGCAGCGCCCGGGCGTGCGTCCCCGTGCGCCGCAGTGCCGCGGCAGCGGCCACGGCGATACGGCGCGCCGCGTCATGCCCCCGCGCCCGCACCGCCCGCCGCGCCGACGGCATGGGCACCAGCAGCAACGGCTCCGGCCCGCCCAAGGCCTCCGGCACCGCCGCCCGTACGGCCCCGGCCAGTGCCCGGCCGATCGGCCTCGCCAGTCCCAGCGCACCCCGCTCCTTGTGCGCCAGCAGCACGGCCCGTACCGCGTCCTCGTACCGGGCGGCAGCGAACACCACCGGCAGCCCCACCGGCTCGGGCCGCGGTCTCGCCCGCCCCGGCGAGGGACCGGCCAGCTGCCACGCACACTCCGCGCACAACGGCGTACGAGGACGTCCGCAGCCCGCGCAGGCGACCGGCAGCACCAGCCCGGCGATCTCGTGCCACCACCCCTGCATGACCACCACTGTGCTCCTGCTCGAAGGGCGCGGCCACCCCTGTGGAAAACTCCCGTGAGCCCTGTGGAAAACCCCGCCGGGACGGGCCGGGGCCCTACCCCGGGTAGACCGGCGACGAGCCCTTCTCGATCATCGTCTGCCAGTTCGCGTTCGGCACGAGTCGCACCAGCCCGTCGTCGGAGACCGCCACCAGGTACTGCTCCTCGTCCTCTGTGGCGGCCACAGCAGACACCTTGTTCAGACCCGGCAGTCCACCGGCGGGCGTGAGAGAGCCGTCGGTCTGTATGTAGCGCACCTGCTGCACACCTCCGGCCTCCTTTCCGACCACGACAAGGCGGCTGGGGCCCGCCCAGGACAGGGCTGTCACCGTCTCCAGGCGGGGCGCCGCGGCCTGCAGTTCCACCACCGAGACCGTCGAGTTCCCCGTGGCGTCCGTGTGCCGCTCGATCCGGCCGATCTTCAGGGTGCTCCTGCCGTCCTTGGCGAGCAGCATCGCTATCCGCACACCGTCGGCCGACACCCGCAGCGACTCGATCCGAGCGCCGTCGAGCCCGTCGACCTTGACCTCCTGCTCCTTGCCCTGGCCGTTCGCCAGGCGCAGCAGTCGCGGATGGGCCGGATTCCGGTCGGCGACCCACAGATCGTTCCGGTCCCAGCTGGGCGCCGACAGCCGGTCCGTGGCCTTCGGGGCCTGACTCTGCACGAGCGGATCGGGCAGTGTCTCGTCGGACATGATCGACGTCGTGTAGAGGGACTTCCCGTCGTGCGAGACCGCCGCCGCGCGCTGCAGGTTCCGGGCCACGGCAACCGTGCTCAGACGCAGCTCACCATTGCCGAACGGTCCGGGCACCATGGTCTTGTCGGTCTTCCTGGGCTTTGCCCCCACCACGGCCATCCGGCCGGCTCCGTCGACGAAGTAGACGTTGTCCGGGCTCGCCGTGGAACGTGCCGGAGCGTACGCCTCCGCCTGATCGGAGTTGAGCACACACAGCTGAGACCCGTCGGCGCGCTGCAGCTCGACCTGCTCGACACGGGGCGACGTCAGATCACGCAGGGTGAGCAGAATCTGTGTGGCCATCTTGTTGCACACGGTCCGCCCGACATTCGACGCCTTGTCGTTGAGGGGCACCTTCAGGGCGTTCTGATCGTCGGGTGTGAGGGACGTGATGCCCTTCTTCAGCCCCGTGCCCGTGGGGAACGGGGCCTCGACCACCGGCTTCAGCCAGTCCGTCGGCCCTTCGAACAACGCCGACACCGTCTGTGAGACCGGGTCCATCCGCGTCACCGGATCCTGCCGCTGCCGGATGTACACCGGGTCGGCGACCACCGAGTGCTGCCCCGACGCGAAGTAGTACTTGTTGACGGAGCTGTAGTTGCGCAGGAAGTCGCTCTCCCCGAGCACCAGACCCTGGGGCGCCGAGTCGATGCGCCATTCCTTGCCCTTGCCCTTGCCGTCGGGCCCGCTCTGCCGCACCAGACGCAACGTCCCGCCGTACTGGGTGGGCACCACGGACTTGTAGGCGTGCTGGTCCACCGTGGCGATCAGCTCGCCCGACAGCGGATAGCTGCGCTTACTGTCGCGCTCGCCCACGACCGGCGCGCCGGGGTCCGGCGCCTCGGTCAGCACCGTGACGAGCTCTTCCGGCCGCCATTCCTTGGACGCCCGCTTCGTCAGATATTTGCGTGCCGTCGCGAAGCTCGGATCATCACTGGTCATGGCCTCCAGGAAGCCGCCGACGATCTCCTCCGGGCTGGCGCCGTCGCGGGGCGGGACCGCGTAGACACGCACCTGCGAGTCCGCGCCCTTGGTGGCCTTCACCTGCTCCACGTCGCCACTGTCCGGCATCGACGCACACCCGGTCAGCAGGACGGCCGCGCAGACGAGCAGCGCCCACGCCCGTGTGGCGCGCCTGTGGCCGTACCGACGAGCCTCAGCGCCCACGAGTCGTGTCCTCCCGCTCCGAAACCTGTCCCGGGACGGAGCCCACCGTCCCGTCCTCACCCGCCCGCTCGCCCAGCGGACGGGCCACCACGCGGGCACCGCTGCCCGGCAGTGCCGCCGGATCCACCGCCGCCTGCGGGCCGTGCGGCGGCACCGGGGGCCGAGCCGGAACGGGCAGCCTCGACCGGTCCGCGCCGGGCTGCGTCGGTACGGTCGACAGCCGCAGCGCGCTCTCGTTCGCCGCGTCGGCCGCGGCACGCTCACGGGCCCGTCGGGAGTCCTCGGGCTCCAGCGGTATCGGCGATCCGCGCAGCGGCTCGTCCGCGGTGCGCGGCAGGGTCAGCCGGAACTGCGAACCGCCGCCCGGCTCGCCCCATGCCTGCAGCCAGCCGCCGTGCAGCCGCGCGTCCTCGACCGCGATGGACAGGCCGAGGCCCGTACCGCCGGTCGTACGCGCACGCGCCGGGTCGGCACGCCAGAAGCGGTTGAACACCCGGGTGGCCTCGCCGGGCTTGAGTCCCACCCCGTAGTCACGCACGGCCACGGCGACCGCGCCGCCCGCGGCCGCCAGCCGCACCACCACGTCGCGTCCCTCGCCGTGCTCCACGGCGTTGACCACCAGATTGCGCAGGACGCGCTCGATCCGCCGGGCATCGGCCTCGGCCACCACGGGCTGCTCGTCCCCGACCACCCGAATACGGGTGCCCTTGCGCTCGGCCAGCGGCTCGGCGCCACCGATCACCCTGCGCACGACCTCACGCAGATCTATCGGCTCGGCCTCCAGCGCCGCCGCACCCGCGTCGAAGCGGCTGATCTCCAGCAGGTCGGCGAGCAGCGACTCGAAGCGGTCCAGCTGATCCCCGAGCAGCTCCGCGGAGCGTGCGGTCACCGGGTCGAAGTCACTGCGCGCCTCGTGGATCACATCAGCCGCCATCCGGACGGTCGTCAGCGGCGTACGCAGTTCGTGCGAGACGTCCGACACGAACCGGCGCTGCATCCTGGAGAGCTCCTCCAGCTGCTGGATCTTGTGCTGGAGGTTCTGCGCCATCTTGTTGAAAGCCTCGCCCAGCCTGGCGATGTCGTCCTCGCCGGTGACCTTCATGCGCTCCTGGAGCCGTCCGGCGGACAGCCGCTCGGCGATCCCCGCAGCCATCCGTACGGGCGTGACGACCTGCCGGACCACCAGCCACGCGATGGCCCCGAGCAGGACGACCACGAACAGTCCGGCCGTCGCCAGCGTCCCCTTGACCAGGCTCAGGGACTCCTCCTCCTGCGTCAGCGGGAAGAGGTAGTAGAGCTCGTAGGAGTTGCCCGCGACATCGTTGAGCCGTTTGCCGACCACCAGTCCGGCCTCCGGCTCCTTCGAAACCGAATACTTGATCTTTGCGTACGTCTGGAACGTCCCCGTGCCCTGGGCGACCGAGCTGCGCAGAGCCTCGGGAACGCTGGTCACATCCACCTCGCCGGACGCCCGGGGAGCACGGCTCGGCCCGGCATCCTGGGAATCAGGACTCAGCGCCACCACGTGGTACGCACCCTGGCCGCCACTGGCCAGATGCTTGACCAGCTCGGACCGCCAGTTCACGGAGCTCCGGCCGGGCCTGCCGTCCGTCGCGTCCCCGTCCTGCCCGCCGAGGGCGGACGGTCCGCTCGCGTCCTGCGCCGCCACGAATCCGCCGGCGGCCTGGCTCAGCGCCGCCTGTTCCTTGGCGTCCAGCAGACCATTGCGCACCTGGCCGATGACAACGAGCCCGAGCAGCAGCACCACACCGAGCGACATCAGCAGTGTGCCGGCGACGACCCGCAGCTGAATGTTCCGCCGCCACAGCCGGACGGCGGGCAGCAGCGGACGGCGGACCCAGCGCACGACCAACCGGAGCACCGGCCCACCCGGTGCCCCGTCCTGCAACAGCCGTCCCCCCTGAAACAGACGGCCGAATCGCCAGGACCCACGCCCGGGCCCGGCAGCCCGCCCCGTACGGACTCCCGGCCCCCCGGGCTTCGGAGCAGTGCTGCCCACGGCCATGTCAGCTCGGTCCGGCCTTGTAACCGACACCACGGACGGTCACCACGATCTCCGGCCGCTCCGGGTCCTTCTCGACCTTCGAGCGAAGCCGCTGCACATGCACGTTCACCAGCCGGGTGTCAGCGGCATGGCGGTACCCCCAGACCTGCTCGAGCAGTACCTCGCGGGTGAACACCTGCCACGGCTTACGTGCGAGCGCGACGAGCAGATCGAACTCGAGCGGGGTCAGCGCGATCGACTGCCCGTCCCGCTTCACGGAGTGGCCGGCCACATCGATGACCAGGTCCCCGATCGCGAGCTGCTCGGGGGCCGGCTCCTCCGACCTGCGCAGCCGCGCCCGGATCCGGGCCACCAGCTCCTTCGGCTTGAACGGCTTGACGATGTAGTCATCGGCACCGGACTCCAGTCCGACCACCACATCGACGGTGTCGCTCTTGGCCGTCAGCATCACGATCGGCACACCCGACTCGGCCCTGATGAGCCGGCACACCTCGATGCCGTCACGGCCCGGCAGCATGAGATCCAGCAGCACCAGGTCCGGCTTGGCCTCCCGGAATGCGGCAAGTGCCTTGTCGCCGTCCGCTACGAACGACGGCTCGAACCCTTCACCACGCAGCACAATCCCGAGCATCTCGGCCAGTGCGGTGTCGTCGTCGACGACAAGGACGCGTCCCTTCATATTCGACATCATCCCATTCTCGTAACGGTCACTGAGGTGCAGGTGAGGGAGGTCACTGGCCCGTGACGATAGTCGTATCCGATCGTCACTGTCTGCCCTCGTCCTCCGACGTTGATGTCAGTAACGGATGTCAGCCCGCTGTGAACGGTCGACCTGGCCACACGTCTTCCGAGATCTGTCGGGCCACGTCATCGACGACCTGCGGTACCACCGCGTGCGCGCCCTCGGCCTCCAGGGCGCGAACAAGGGCTTGCCGTACCGCCTCGTACGGTTGCCCGGCGTGGGTGGCTCGGGTCCGATTGATGCCGCGCTCCATCTTCTCCAGGAACGCCGCCACGATCGGCATTGCCTTCTCGTACTCGCTCGGATCGGCCGCCATGAGCCCTACCGAACAGAGCCGGAGCAACGGCGTCAAGATCGCTCAGGCCACTGGCCACGGCGGCACAGCCGCGAGCGGCCGCCGGGCACGCCGCCCGGCCGCGTACCCCCCGATGCCCAGGCCGATCCCGACCAGGGAGACTGCCTGATTCCCGGCCGGCGTACGGGCCCCGATCTCTCGCCCCATGGCGGCTCCCGCCCAAAGCCAGGCACATCCCATCAGCTGGTCGATACCTGGCGTGTCCTGGCACGCAGATCCACTATCGCTGCCCTCGTGACCGGGGAGATCGCCCCTTCTTCGGTGACGATCGCGGTCACCAGTTCGGGAGGCGTGACATCGAACGCGGGGTTGTACGCCTGGGTTCCCAGCGGCGCCACCGGCAGTCCTGCGGCATCGGTACCCGCCGCCGCGACACCCAGTGCCTGCATTTCCGTCACTTCCTGCCCCGATCGCTGTTCCACCTCTATCGACGCCCCGTCCGCCGTCCGCAGATCCACCGTCGTGGTCGGCGCCACCACGATGAACGGCACATGGTGGTACTTGGCCAGCACCGCCAGCGGATAGCTCCCCACCTTGTTCGCCACAGAGCCGTCCGCCGCGATCCGGTCCGCCCCTATCAGGACCGCATCGACCTCTCCCGCCGAGAAGAGTGAGCCGGCCGCATTGTCCGTGAGCAAGGTGTAGGCCATCCCGTTTCTGGCCGCCTCGTACGCGGTGAGCCGGGCACCCTGCAGCAGCGGCCGCGTCTCGTCCACCCACAGCTTGCGCAGCCGGCCCGCCCGGTGCGCGGCGAGCGCCACCGCGAACGCCGTGCCCTCCCCGCCGGAGACCAGCCGCCCCGTGTTGCAGTGCGTCAGGATCCGATGACCGCCGCCCGGCAGCAGCTCGTCGAGCAGCGCCAGTCCGTGCCTCGCCATCCGCTCACTTGCCTCGGCGTCCTCCCGGTGCAGCTCCCGCGCCGCAGCAAGCGCGGCGCCCGCCGCCTCTTGCGCATCGGCGCCCTTGCCGACCGCGTCCTGGTACGCGGCGGCCGCCAGCCGTACCCCGTACCCGAGATTGACCGCGGTGGGCCTCGCCTGCTCCAGCAGGGACACCGCCTCGGCGACGTCGTACCCACGCGCCGCGGCCAGCGCCACACCGTAGGCACCGGCGATCCCGAGCAGGGGCGCCCCACGCACAGCAAGAGTCCGGATCGCCCGCACCAGCCCCGGCACGTCCGTACAGACCAGTTCGGCCTCTTCGGCGGGCAGCCGGGTCTGGTCGAGCAGGACCAGCACAGGGCCTTCCGGCGGCTCGTCCCAGCGCAGCGACGGCAGCCTTGGCGGGCCCTCAGCGGCCGGGGTCTGTGCGTAGTGATCAGCCATCCGCCCAGTCTGCCCGTTGAGACAGCGACAATGAAGGCGAGAAGGAGATCCAGGGCCCGGCCCACCAGGGAGCGGCGCGTGGCACGATGGCTGCCAGCCGTCCGCCCCGATCCGTGGACGGGCTCCGTGACCGAACCGGCCTTGCGAGCCGGCCCCGCGACCAATCCATGAGGTGGACGACCGTGAACGACACTCCGGGCTGGACCTCGCCCGGGTCCGCCCCCTCCGACGGCCAGGGCTCCGAATCGCCCGAGCCTGCTGACGCGACCGGTCCCCCCTCGAAATGGTCCAAGGAGCAGCCGCCCGTCGGCCGGTGGGCTCCGCCGGCCTTTCCGGGCGACCGCCCTGTGCCTCCGGCACCCCAGCAGGGGTGGGGCGGCGGGCCGCAGCGCGGCGGCTGGGGACAGCCACCCGCCGCAAAGCCCGGGGTCATCCCGCTGCGCCCCCTGGGCGTCGGCGAGATCCTGGACGGCTCGGTGTCGACTCTTCGCGCGCACTGGCGCACGGTGCTGGGCATCACGATCACCGTCTCGGTCATCACCCAGATCTGCGACATCCTCGTCCAGCGCTACCTCGTCCCGCCGGTACCCACGGTGGATCAGAACGCGAGCCCTGAGGAAACCCTCCGGCAGACAGTGGACCAGCTCAACGCGACCCTCGTCGGGCTGGCTCCCGCCATGGCGATCACTTTGATCGCCACGCTCTTCACCACCGCACTGCTCACTGTGGTGATCAGCCGCTCGGTGCTGGGGCGCCCTGTCAACCTCTCCGATGCCTGGCGCGAGGCACGGCCCAGGCTCCCGCATCTCCTGGGCCTGACCTTGCTGCTGCCGCTGATCGCCGCGGTCGTGATGACCGTGGGCATCCTTCCCGGACTGCTGCTGGGCTCCGCGGGGGGCGTCGCCCTCACCATCCTGGGCGGAATCGCCGGTGTCGTCGTCATGCTGTGGCTGATGGTCCGGTTCGCCCTCGCATCGCCCGCGCTCATGCTGGAGCGGCAGGGAGTCGTGCAGTCCATGCGCCGCTCCGCCAAGCTCGTGCGCGGAGCGTGGTGGCGGATCTTCGGCGTCCTGACCCTCACGCTGGTGCTGACCCTCCTCGTCTCGATGATCATCGCCATTCCGTTCACCCTGATCGCCTTCGCTGTCGACGGCGACGGCCTCAGCGGACTGCTCTCGGGCACCACACCCGATTACGGCTGGCCCTTCCTGATCATCACCGGCATCGGCGCGGTGATCGGATCCTCCATCACCTACCCGATCTCGGCCGGCGTCACGGTCCTCCTCTACGTCGACCAGCGCATCCGCCGCGAGGCCCTCGATCTGGAACTGGCCCGCGCCGCAGGCGTTCCCGGCTACGGCTCTGCGGCACCGGGCGACGAGGCCTCCAGGAGCTGACGCAGTGTCCATCACGGGGGGCACGACCGCGGCGCGGCTGATGGTCCGCGCGAACGACGACGTACCGGTGGACATCCCGCGCGTACCCGCCCGGGAAGCGGCGGAGCGCGAGCTGAGCAAGCCGATGTACCACGAGAACGATCCGAACCTGCTCCAGAGAGGTCTCGACCGTTTCTGGGAGTGGGTCGGAGACATCTTCGACGCCGCATCAGGCGCCGCCCCCGGCGGTCCGCTGGGACTCGTCGTCATCGTGCTGACCGTGATCGCCTTGGTCGCCGCCCTGTGGTGGCGGCTCGGCACCCCGCATCGCACCCCCACCACCGGCGACTCGCTCTTCGACGACCGCCCTCGCAGCGCCGCCGAACACCGCGCGGCCGCCGAGACACACGCCGCCGCCGGACGCTGGAACCAAGCGGTCCAGGATCGAATGCGCGCCATCGTCCGCTCCCTCGAGGAGCGGGCTCTCCTCGAGCCACGCCCAGGCCGCACCGCCGACGAGGCCGCCGCGGAAGCCGGCCGCTCCCTGCCGGGCCACGCCGACGCGCTGCGCATCGCGGCCCGTACCTTCGACGACGTCACATACGGCGGCCGCTCGGCCGACCAACAGGCGTACCTGCGCCTGAAGGACCTCGACGCCGATCTTGAGCGCGCCAAACCCCGTCTCAGCAACGCGGCCCAGGGAGCAGCCGAATGACCGGGGCCACGGCCGGCGCCGCCACCTCGGCGTCCCTCACCTCCCGTCAGATCTGGGCACGCACCCGCGGTGTCCTGCTCGTACTGGTCCTGCTCGTCGCCGCCGGCATCGCACTGGCCGCCGTACGCTCCGGGGAGCAACACGGGCGCCTCGACCCGCGCTCTGCCGACCCCTACGGCAGCCGCGCCGTCGCCGAACTCCTCAAGGCCCAGGGCGTCTCCACTCGCGTCGTCACCAGCCTCGACGAAGCCACCGCTGCCACGGGCGCCGACACCACGCTCCTGGTAGCCGCTCCGGACTTGCTGACAGACCCTCAACAGGAGGCTCTGCGCACGGCGATGGTCCCCTCGGGCGGTCGCATGATCCTGGTCGCCCCAGGCCCGCCCTCCGTCGGCAGACTCGCCCCCGGCGTACGGGCGGACAGGCAAACTTCCGTCTCGGCCCGCGAACCGCGCTGCACCTTTCCTGCCGCCCAGCGCGCCGGAAGCGCCGACCTCGGTGGTGAGCGCTATGCCACCGAGGACCTCCCCGACACCGAGGCCTGCTACCCGAGCGACGGTCTCCCCAGCCTGCTCAGGATCGAAGAGTCCGGCGACGGCGACACCATCCTGCTCGGCTCCTCCGACATCCTCCACAACGAGCGTCTCGACAAGGAGGGCAATGCCTCGCTCGCCCTCCAACTCCTTGGCTCCCGGCCTCATCTCGTCTGGTACCTCCCCTCGCTCAGTGATGACTCCGCAGTGGACGACGGCACCGGTGACGGCGAGAGCGGCTTCGCCGAACTGGTCCCCGCCGGATGGCTGTGGGGCACCCTCCAGCTCGCAGTCGCCGCCGTACTCGCCGCTGTGTGGCGAGCCCGTCGACTGGGACCACTCGTGGCCGAACGGCTGCCTGTCGCCATCCGGGCCTCCGAGTCCGCCGAGGGCCGCGCCCGCCTCTATCGCAAGGCCAACGCCCGCGACCGCGCCGCCTCCGTACTCCGCCAGGCCGCCCGCACCCGGCTCGCCCCTCTTTTGGGCGTCGCCCCCGCGGACGCCCATTCCCTCGATGTCCTCCTCCCGGCCGTCTCCGCGCATCTTGCCGATGGCGACCGTGACCTCAGGACTCTGCTCTTCGGCCCGGCACCCGCCGACGACGCCGCTCTCATCCGCCTGGCTGACCAACTCGACGCCCTCGAAAGAGAGGTACGCACTTCATGAGCGCCCCGACCCCCGAGACCGCTGGGAACTCGGACAACGCACGCGCTTCCCTGGAGGCCCTGCGCACCGAGATCGCGAAGGCCGTGGTCGGCCAGGACTCCGCAGTCACCGGACTCGTCGTCGCCCTCCTCTGCCGTGGCCACGTCCTCCTCGAAGGAGTCCCGGGCGTCGCCAAGACGCTTCTCGTCCGTGCCCTCGCCGCGTCCCTCGAACTCGACACCAAGCGCGTCCAGTTCACCCCCGACCTCATGCCCAGCGACGTCACCGGTTCGCTCGTCTACGACGCACGGACCGCCGAGTTCTCCTTCCAGCCGGGGCCCGTCTTCACCAACCTGCTCCTCGCAGACGAGATCAACAGGACGCCGCCCAAGACGCAGTCGTCGCTCCTGGAGGCAATGGAGGAACGCCAGGTCACCGTCGACGGCACTCCGCGCGCCCTCCCAGACCCGTTCCTGGTCGCAGCGACGCAGAACCCGGTCGAGTACGAAGGCACGTACCCCCTGCCCGAGGCCCAACTCGACCGCTTCCTGCTCAAGTTGACGGTCCCGCTGCCCTCACGCGACGACGAGATCAACGTCCTCGCACGGCACGCCGAGGGCTTCAACCCCCGCGACCTCCAGGCCGCCGGCATCCGCCCCGTCGCCGGCCCCGCCGACCTCGAGGCCGCCCGCGCCTCCGTTGCCAAAACCTCGGTCTCCAGCGAGATCGCAGGCTACGTCGTCGATATCTGCCGTGCCACTCGTGAATCCCCCTCGCTCACTCTCGGCGTCTCCCCCCGAGGCGCCACCGCACTGCTCTCCACCGCCAGGGCCTGGGCCTGGCTGACGGGCCGGGACTACGTGATTCCGGACGATGTGAAGGCCCTGGCCCTTCCCACTCTCCGGCACCGCATCCAGCTCCGTCCCGAGGCCGAGATGGAAGGAGTCACCGCTGACTCCGTCATCACCGCGATCCTCGCCCATGTCCCCGTCCCCCGCTGAGGCAGTGACCTGATGGCTCTCACCGGACGAACGGCTCTCCTCGCCGCCCTGGGCTCCATCCCCGTCGGTGTCTTCGCACCGAGCTGGACGGGGATGCTTGCCGTCAATGCACCGCTCTCAGTAGCAATTCTGTGCGACTACGCCCTGGCAGCACCAGTACGAACGCTCCAGTTCACTCGAAGCGGTGAAACAACCGTTCGACTCGGTGAGAGGGCGGAAGTTCAGCTCACCATCACCAACCCGTCCGGTCGACGACTGCGCGCCCGCCTCCGGGACGCCTGGCCGCCCAGCAGCTGGATCCCGGGCACGGAGCAGGCCGCCTCGCGCCACACCGTGACCGTGCCCGCCGGCGAGCGCCGCCGCATTTCCACGACCCTGCGACCCACCCGCCGCGGGGACCGCCATGCGGAACGCGTCACCGTCAGGTCGTACGGCCCGCTCGGCCTGGCCGCACGCCAGGGGAACCACCACGTGCCCTGGGCGGTGCGCGTCCTGCCGCCCTTCACCAGCCGCAAGCACCTCCCCTCCCGGCTTGCCCGGCTACGCGAACTCGACGGCCGCACCAGCGTGCTCACTCGCGGCGAGGGGACCGAGTTCGACAGCCTCCGTGACTATGTGCCGGGCGACGACACCCGTTCCATCGACTGGCGCGCGACCGCTCGCCGGACAACCGTCGCAGTGCGCACCTGGCGCCCCGAGCGGGACCGCCACATCCTCATCGTGCTGGACACAGGCCGCACATCGGCCGGCCGCGTCGGCGACGTCCCGCGGCTGGATGCCGCCATGGACGCCACGCTCCTCCTCACCGCGCTCGCCACTCGCGCAGGTGACCGCGTGGACCTCCTCGCGTACGACCGCCGCACCCGAGCCCAGGTCCAGGGCCGAACAGCAGGGGACGTACTCCCCGCAATGGTCGACGCGCTCGCCCCACTCGAACCGGAACTGGTGGAGACGGACGCCCGCGGCCTCAGCGCCGCCGCGCTCCAGCACGCACCGCGTCGCTCCCTGATCGTCCTGTTGACCAGCCTGGACGCCGCTCCCATCGAGGAGGGCCTCCTCCCCGTCCTCCCACAGCTCACGCAGCGCCACACGGTGCTGGTCGCCTCTGTGGCCGACCCTCACATCGAAAAGATGGCCGATGATCGCGGCGCCTTGGACGCGGTGTACGACGCCGCTGCCGGCATCCAGGCGCAGGCCCAGCGCCGCCGCTCGGCCGAACAACTTCAGCGCCACGGTGTGACCGTCGTCGACGCCACCCCGGAGAATCTCGCGCCATCCCTGGCCGACGCCTATCTGGCGCTGAAGGCTGCAGGACGTCTGTAGGACAGCTCGGTCGTATCGAAACGGGCTCAAGCGGAGGAGGTTCGCCCTCAGGGGGAAGGGCCCAGAACGCAGAAAAGCCCCGGACCACAAGGCCCGGGGCTTTCCCCAAAGATTGTTCGGCGGCGTCCTACTCTCCCACAGGGTCCCCCCTGCAGTACCATCGGCGCTGAAAGGCTTAGCTTCCGGGTTCGGAATGTAACCG
>NZ_JBVJKN010000063.1:0-19636 GCF_055585225.1 Streptomyces sp. NPDC053673
GAGCCGACGCCGCACGTGGACTGGTCGGCGGGTGACATTGCTTTGCTGACCGAGCAGGTGGCGTGGCCGCAGACCGGCCGGCCGCGCCGGGCGGGCATCTCGTCGTTCGGTGTGAGCGGGACGAACGCCCACACGATCCTGGAACAGGCCCCGCCCGCCCAGGAGACCGACACGCCCGGACGGTCGCGCCGGCCCGGCATCGTGCCTTGGGCGCTGTCGGCGAAGAGCGAGGTGGCGCTGCGCGTACAGGCCGAGCGGCTGCGGGCGCGTGTCGTATCCGATCCACTTCTGGAGCCGGCCGATGTGGCTTACTCCCTGACGACATCGCGAGCTGCTCTTGATCGACGCGCAGTGGTCGTCGCGGGGGAGCGGGAGGAATTCCTGGCTGCCCTGAAGGCGCTGGCCGCAGGGGAAGAGACGCCGGGGCTCGTCCAGGGTACGGCTGCTGACGGCGGCCTGGCGTTCCTGTTCACGGGGCAGGGGAGTCAGCGGCTGGGGATGGGCCGTGAGTTGTATGAGACCTATCCGGTGTTCGCGGATGCGCTGGACGCGGTGTGCGCCCACCTGGACGTCCACCTCGAACTTCCCTTGAAGGACATGCTGTTCGCGTCCGAAGGCGATCTGCTCGACCAGACGGCCTACACCCAGCCTGCCCTCTTCGCGGTGGAGGTGGCGTTGTTCCGGCTGGTGGAGTCGTGGGGGCTGAGGCCGGACTTTCTTTCCGGGCACTCGGTCGGTGAGATCGCGGCTGCGCATGTGGCAGGTGTGCTGTCCCTGGAGGACGCTGCTCACCTGGTCTCTGCCCGCGGTCGGTTGATGCAGGCGCTGCCGACGGATGGCGTGATGATCGCGGTACAGGCTTCGGAGGACGAGGTCCTGCCGCTGCTGACCGACCGGGTGAGCATCGCGGCGATCAACGGCCCGCAGTCCGTGGTGGTCGCCGGAGACCAGGACGCGGCGGTGGCGATCGCCGAGAGCTTCGAGGCGCAGGGCCGTAAGACGAAGCAGCTCGTCGTCAGTCATGCGTTCCATTCGCCGCACATGGACGGCATGCTCGCCGACTTCCGCAAGGTCGCCGAGGGCCTGTCGTACAACACCCCCCGTATCCCCTTCGTCTCCAACCTGACCGGTGCCCCGGTCACCGACGAGATGACGTCGGCCGACTTCTGGGTCCGCCATGTCCGCGAGACGGTCCGCTTCCTGGACGGCATCCGCGCCCTGGAGACCGCTGGAGTCACCACGTACCTCGAACTCGGCCCGGACGGTGTCCTCTCGGCGATGGCCCAGGACTGCGTGAACGGTGACGCGAATGTCACCTTCGCGCCGATGCTGCGCAAGGGACGCCCCGAGCCCGAGACCGCGACCACCGCCCTCGCACAGGCCCATGTCCACGGCATCGCGGTCAACTGGCCGGCGTACTTCGCCGGCACCGGCGCCCAGCGCATCGACCTGCCCACCTACGCCTTCCAGCGCAAGCGCTACTGGCTGGAGGAAGCCGCCGGTGCGGCGGCCGTCGAGGCCGTCGGCGACTCCTCCCCCGCGGCGGTGGACGCGCAGTTCTGGGAGGCCGTCGACAACGCCGACCTTGCCGCGCTCACCGCCACCCTCGACATCGACGCGGACCAGCCGCTGAGCGCCCTGCTGCCGGCGCTGTCCGCATGGCGGCGGCAGCGGCAGGAGCAGTCCGTCGTCGACGGCTGGCGCTACGCCGTCACGTGGAAGCCGATGGCCGATCCGGTCGTCGCCCGGCCGTCGGGGACCTGGCTCGTGGTGACCCCCGCGACCGAAGCGGGCGGTGGTCTCCCCGCGGTCTCGGGCGCCCTGGAGGCGCAGGGCGTGGACGTACGGCACATCGTCCTGCCGGAGGCCGAGTTGAACCGTGCGGCGCTCGCCGGACGGCTCCGTGAGACCGTAGGGGACCGCCAGGTCGACGGCGTACTGTCCCTGCTGGCGTCCGCCGAGGACCCGCACCCGGCCCACGCGGCGGTGCCCGCCGGGCTGCTTCTCACGGGAGTCCTCGTACAGGCGCTCGGCGATGCGGGCATCGAAGCCCCGCTGTGGTGTGTCACGGCCGGAGCCGTGGCGACCGCTCCGTCGGACCGGGTCAGGAGCGCCGCGCAGGCGCAGGTCTGGGGCTTCGGCCGGGTCGTCGCCCTGGAACATCCCGACCGCTGGGGCGGGCTCGTGGACCTGCCCGGCACGGTGGACGAGCGGGCCCTCGACCGGCTGCTCGCCGTGCTCGCGGGCGCCGGGGAAGAGGACCAGATCGCGATACGCTCCGCGGGCCTCCTGGCCCGCCGCATCGGGCACGCCTCTGGGCACGCCTCTCCGGCGACGCACGGTGTGGCAACCGGCGGCGACAGCGCGGCGGACCGTTCGCCCTGGCGCCCGCGCGGCACCGTCCTCATCACCGGCGGCACGGGTGCGCTCGGTGGACACGTCGCCCGCTGGCTCGCGGCACACGGTGCGGAGCACCTGGTCCTGGTCAGCCGGCGGGGGCCGCAAGCGCCCGGCGCGGACTCCCTGGTCGCGGAGATCACCGCGCTGGGCGCGCGGGCCACGGCCGTGGCGTGCGACGTGACCGACCGGGCCGCTGTCTCCGAGCTGCTCACACAACTGCGCGAGGACCTCACCGACGGTACGCCCGGAACCGGCCTCTCCGCCGTCTTCCACACGGCGGGCGTCGGCCAGGTGGCGCCGCTCGCCGAGACCGGCCCCGGCGACATCGCCGATGTCGTCGCCGCCAAGGTCGCAGGAGCCGCACACCTCGACGAGCTGCTCGGCACCACCGAGTTGGACGCCTTCGTGCTCTTCTCCTCGATCGCGGGAGTGTGGGGCAGCGGCCACCAGGCCGCGTACGCGGCGGCCAACGCCCACCTCGACGCCCTGGCGCAGCAGCGCCGCTCCCGTGGGCTGAGGGCCACCTCGGTGGCCTGGGGCCCCTGGGGCGAGGGCGGTCTTGCCGCCGACGACGAGGCGGTGGAGCAGCTGCGCCGCCGCGGACTTCCCGTGATGGCGCCGGAGTTGTCCATCGCTGCGCTCCAGCAGGCGCTGGACGAGGACGACGCGACGGTGACGGTGGCCGACGTCGACTGGGACCTGTTTGTCCCAGCCTTCACCGCGGCCCGGCCACGTCCCCTGATCGGCGACCTCCCCGAGGTGCGTCGCACACTCGCCGCCGAGCAGGACGGCGCCGGCACGGCGGCCGAGGAGGCGGCGAGCCTCGAAGCCGAGTTGCGGGGCGTGACCGGGCCCGAGGCGGAGCGGATGGTGCTCAACCTGGTCCGGGCTCAGGTCGCCGTCGTCCTCGGGCACGACGGGGCGGCAACGGTCGAAGCCGGCCGCGCCTTCAAGGAGCTGGGCTTCGACTCGCTCACCGCGGTCGAACTGCGCAACCGCCTGGGTGCCACCACCGGACTGCGCCTGCCGGCCAGCCTCGTCTTCGACTACCCGACCCCGGCCGCGCTGGCCGCCCACATCCGGGCGGAGCTCCTCGGCGAGGACACCGCGGCGCAACTCCCGGCACTCGCGGAGATCGACAAGCTGGAATTCCTTCTCTCGTCGGTCCCCGGGGACACCACCGAACGCGTCCGCGTCACCGCACGCCTCGAAGAGCTCCTGGCGAACTGGAACAGGGCAGAACGAGCGGCCATCGGAGAGGACGAAGAACTCGAAATCGAATCGGCGTCCGCCGACGACCTCTTCGACATCATCAACAACGAATTCGGAAAATCCTGATCAGATGACCGTTCTGATGACCGATCCGATGTCCGCAAGCATTCCGCGATTCCCCAGGGGGTGACGTTCCAGTGGCCAGCGCGAACGAAGAAAAGCTTCTCGAAAACCTGAAGTGGATGACCACGGAGCTGCGTCGGGCCCGCCGCCGCCTCCAGGAGGCCGAGGCGGACGCCCGGGAACCGATCGCGATCGTCGCGATGAGCTGCCGGTTCCCGGGCGGGGTGACGTCCCCTGAAGAACTGTGGCGACTGGTCGCCGAGGGCGGCGACGCCATCACCGGATTCCCCGCCGACCGGGGCTGGGACATCGAGACGCTCGCCGACCCGGACCCCGACCGTAAGGGCGCCTTCTACAACACCGGCGGTGGATTCCTCGACGGGGCCACCGCATTCGACCCCGGATTCTTCGGGATATCGCCGCGCGAAGCACTCGCGATGGATCCGCAGCAGCGCCAGCTCCTGGAAACCTCGTGGGAGGTGTTCGAGCGCGCGGGTATCGACCCCATGGCGGTACGGGGCAGCCGCACCGGTGTCTACGTCGGCGCGAGCGCCATGGGCTACGGAGCCGACCTGCGTGAGGTCCCGGCAGGACTCGAAGGGCTGCTGCTGACGGGCGGCGCCACCAGTGTCCTGTCCGGCCGGGTCAGTTACGTCTTCGGCCTGGAGGGCCCCGCCGCCACCGTCGACACGGCCTGCTCGTCCTCTCTTTTCGCCCTGCACCTCGCCACCCAGGCGCTGCGTCAGCGAGAGTGCTCGCTCGCCCTGGTCGGCGGCGTGTGTGTGATGCCCAACCTCGATGTGTTCGTCGAGTTCAGCCGCCAGCGCGGCTTGTCGCCCGACGGGCGCTGCAAGTCCTTCGCCGGGTCCGCCGACGGCACCGGCTGGTCCGAGGGCGTGGGCGTCCTCCTCGTGGAGCGTCTGTCCGACGCCCGCCGCAACGGCCACCCCGTCCTCGCCGTCGTACGCGGCTCCGCCGTCAACCAGGACGGCGCCAGCAACGGGCTCACCGCCCCGAACGGCCCCTCCCAGCAGCGTGTCATCCGCCAGGCCCTGGAAAGCGCCCGGCTGTCCGCCGCCGAGGTCGATGCCGTCGAGGCACACGGCACGGGCACCACCCTCGGCGACCCGATCGAAGCGCAGGCACTGCTCGCCACCTACGGCCAGGACCGCCCCGCCGGCCGGCCGCTGCGCCTCGGCTCGCTCAAATCCAACATCGGCCACACGCAGGCCGCCGCCGGTGTCGCAGGCATCATCAAGATGGTCATGGCCATGCGCCACGGCGTGCTGCCCAAGTCGCTGCACATCGACGAGCCCACCACCGACGTCGACTGGTCGACGGGCGAAGTCGCCCTGCTCACCGAGTCGATGCCCTGGCCGGAGACCGGCGCACCGCGCCGCGCGGCCATCTCCGCGTTCGGTGTGAGCGGAACCAATGCCCACACCATCATCGAGCAGGCCCCGGAGCCCGATGAGGAGGAGGCGCCGACGGCACCCGCATCACCGGCCGTCGTCCCGACTGCTCTGCCATGGACGCTCTCGGGCAGGACCGCCGACGCGCTGCGTGCCCAGGCCGCTCGCCTGCTCGCCACCCACGACCAGGGCGGGACCACCGGCCGCCCCCTCGACATCGGCTACTCGCTCGCCACCAGCCGCGGCGCCCTGGAGCATCGCGCCGTGCTGCTCGGCAGCACCGAGGACGACTTCCGAACTGCCCTGACCGCGCTTGCGGAGGGGACGGAGACCGGCAGCCTGGTCACGGGCACGGTGACGGAGGGCAAGACGGCGTTCCTGTTCACGGGGCAGGGGAGCCAGCGGCTCGGGATGGGCCGTGAGCTGTACGAGACGTATCCGGTCTTCGCGCAGGCGCTGGACGCGGTCTGCGCACACCTGGACCTCCACCTCGAACTGCCTCTGAAGGATGTCCTGTTCGGGACGGACGCAGAGGCGCTCAACCGCACCTCCTGTACCCAGCCGGCGTTGTTCGCTGTCGAGGTTGCGCTGTTCCGGCTGCTGGAGAGCTGGGGCGTGACGCCGGACTACCTGGCCGGGCACTCCATCGGTGAGATCGCCGCCGCGCATGTGGCCGGGGTGCTGTCCCTGGAGAACGCGTGTGAACTGGTGGCCGCTCGCGGCCGGTTGATGCAGTCGCTGCCCTCCGGTGGCGTAATGATCGCGATCCAGGCATCCGAGGCCGAAGTGGCTCCGCTGCTCACCGACCGGGTGAGCATTGCAGCGATCAACGGCCCCCGGTCTGTCGTCATTGCGGGCGACGAGGACGCGGCCACGGTGATCGTCGAGAACCTCAAGGACCGCAAGTCCAAGCGCCTTACCGTCAGCCACGCCTTTCACTCGCCGCTCATGGACGACATGCTCGCCGATTTCCGCAAGCTGGCGGAGGGCCTGTCGTACAACACCCCGCGCATTCCTGTCGTCTCAAACCTCACCGGAGCCCTGGTCACCGACGAGATGGGTTCAGCCGACTTCTGGGTCCGGCACGTCCGTGAAGCCGTACGGTTCCTCGACGGCATACGCGCCCTGGAGAACGCCGAGGTCACCACGTACATCGAACTCGGCCCGGACGGCGTGCTCTCGGCGATGGCCCAGGAGTGCGTGACCGGTCATGCGGACGCCGTCTTCGCCCCCGTACTCCGCGCCGGTCGGCCCGAGGCCGAAGCGCTGACCACCGCCCTGGCACACGCGCACGTCCACGGTGTGCCCCTGGACTGGCAGGCGTACTACTCCGGCACCGGCGCCCAGCGGGTCGAGTTGCCGACCTACGCCTTCCAGCACGAGCGCTTCTGGCTGGAGCCCGGGGCCACCGGGGCCGGGGACGTGAACGAGGCGGGTCTCGATCCGGCCGCGCACCCGCTGCTCGGCGCGGCCGTCACCCTTGCCGACTCCGACAGTGTGCTGTTCACCGGCAGGCTCTCCCTTCGGGCTCAGCCCTGGCTCGCCGACCACACCGTGGCCGGAACCGCCGTGCTGCCCGGCGCGGCCCTCGTCGAACTGGCCGTGCGCGCCGGGGACCGGACCGACTGCGCGCACCTCGACGTGATGAACCTCGACGCCCCGCTGACACTGCCCGCCGAAGGTGCCGTACGGCTCCAAGTCCTCGTCGACGGGCCCGATGCCGAGGGCCGCCGTCCCTTCACCGTCTCCTCCCGCTCGGAAACCGCCCCGGCGGACACCCCCTGGGTCCGTCACGCCCATGGCGTTCTCGCCCGCACCGCCCCGGCCGCGTCCTTCGAGCTGGCGCAGTGGCCGCCCGCCGGGGCCGAACCGGTGGACATCACGGACCTGTACGCGCATGGCATCGATGCAACCCGTGCAGCCGATGCACAGGACGTGCGCGATCCGCAGCGCGGCCCGCTCTTCCGGGCCGTGCAGGCCGTCTGGCGGCGAGACGGCGACCTGTTCGCCGAGGTACGTCTCCCCGAAGGCGGCCCGGAACCAACGGACTTCGGACTGCATCCGGCGCTGCTGGACGCCGCCGTGCACGTGGCAGCGCTCGCCGACTCGGGTGCCGGACTCGGCTCCTGGTCGGACATGACCCTGCACGCGGTGGGCGCCGGTGCCCTGCGCGTACGGATATCCGCCGGACCCGACGGGGCCATCGCGCTGGCACTCGCCGACGACCTGGGCGAGCCCGTGGCCACCGTGGGCGGCCTGACCCCGCGCCCGTTCGAGGCGGGCACATCCGGTGCAGTACCAGCAACGCACCACGACTCGCTGTACCAGCTCGACTGGGTGTCGCTGCCGGTCGCCGACGGAACAGGCACGTCGACCGACCGCTGGGCGGTCCTGGGCTCCGGCAGGTTCGGACCGGCCGCCCCGTACGCGGACACGGCCACCTCGTTCGCGGACCTGGCCGCGCTCGGCAAGGCGGTCGACGAGGGAGCGCCCGTACCCGCCTACGTCTTCGCACCCCTCGCAGGGCAGGAAGCGGCGAAGGGGACCGAGGCCCTGCGCGAAGCAACCGACCGCGCGCTCGACCTGGTCCGGTCCTGGTCGGCGGACGAGCGGTTCGCGGACTCCCGGCTCGTCGTCATGACCCGGGGCGCGGTCGCCGCGCCCGGCGAGGACATCGAGGACCTTCCGCAAGCCGCCGTCTGGGGCCTGGTGCGCTCTGCGGAGACGGAGAACCCCGGACGCTTCGTCCTCGCCGACCTCGACGAGGCCGCGGCGGACGCCGCGGAAGCGATCCTGGCCGCCGCCCTCGCCACCGGAGAGCCCGAACTGCTGCTGCGCGGCACAGCCGTACACGTACCCCGGCTGACCCGGAGCCGTACGGACGCGCACGTCGCGGCCCCGGCACTCGACCCGAACGGCACAGTCCTGATCACCGGCGGCTCCGGCACGCTCGCCGGGATCGTCGCCCGCCACCTGGCCGGCGTGCACGGGGCACGCCACCTGCTGCTCCTCAGCCGCCGCGGCGCCGAAGCCCCCGGCGCTGCCGAACGCACCGCGGAGCTCGCACAGCTGGGCGCCGACGTCACCTGGGCCGCCTGCGACGCCGCCGACCGGGACGCCCTGGCCGCTGTTCTGTCCGCCGTCCCGGCCGAGCACCCCCTCACGGCGGTCGTCCACACGGCGGGCGTTCTCGACGACGGCGTGATCGACTCCCTCACCCCGGAACGACTGGACACGGTGCTGCGGCCGAAGGCCGACGCCGCCCTGCACCTGCACGAACTCACCCGGGGCCTGCCGCTGACGGCCTTCGTCCTCTTCTCCGCGATCGCCGGCACCCTCGGCAGCGCGGGGCAGGCCGGCTACGCGGCGGCCAACGTCTTCCTGGACGCGCTCGCCCAGCACCGCCACGCCCAGGGGCTGCCCGCCACCTCGCTCGCCTGGGGCCTGTGGGCCGACACCAGCGGGATGACCGGCGGCCTCGACGAGGCTCAGCTGCGCCGCATGGAGCAGCACGGCATGGGCGCCCTCTCCGCCGCCGAGGGCATGGACCTGTTCGACGCGGCCCTCCGCGCCGACCGACCCGACCTCGTCCCGGCCCGCCTGAACCTGGCCGCGCTGCGCAGCGTCGCGGGGCCCGGCCCGGTCGCCCCGGTGTTCCGGGCACTCCTCGGCACCGGCGGCCGCCGGACCGCGAGCACCCGCACCGACGGCGGCACCCCACTGGCCGAGCGGCTGCTCCGCCTCACGAGTCACGAACAGGACCGGGCGCTGCTCGATCTCGTACGTACTCAGGTCGCATCCGTACTCGGCCACACGTCGGCCGAACAGGTCGAGCCCACCCGGGCGTTCAAGGACCTCGGCTTCGACTCGCTGACCGCCGTCGAGCTGCGAAACCGGCTGGGCGCCGCCACCGGCCTGCGCCTGGCGACGACCCTCGTCTTCGACTACCCGTCGCCCACCGCGCTTGCCCGGCAGTTGCGCGTCGAACTCCTCGGCGACCCGGACGAAGCAGCCGCCGACCCGCTCGCCGTCCCCTCGGGCGCCGGCCTCGCCGACGACCCGATCGCGATCGTTGCCATGAGCTGCCGCTACCCGGGAGGCGTCCGCACCCCCGAGGACCTGTGGCAGCTCGTCGAGACCGGCAAAGACGCGATCTCCGGCCTGCCCGGAAACCGAGGCTGGGACACCGACGAGCTGTACGCAGGCGATGACGGACGCACTTTCGAGGGCGGCTTCCTGTACGACGCCGACACCTTCGACGCCGACTTCTTCGGGATCTCGCCGCGCGAGGCACTCGCCATGGACCCCCAGCAGCGGCTGCTGCTCGAAACGTCCTGGGAGGTGATCGAGCGGGCGGGCATCGACGCCTCGTCGCTGCGCGGCAGCCGGGCCGGAGTCTTCGTCGGGGCTGCCTACAGCGGATACGACGCCCATCTGGAGCAGTCCGGCGCGGACGCAGTCCTCGGCCATGTGATGACCGGCAACGCGGGCAGCGTCATGTCCGGCCGGGTCTCCTACGCCCTGGGCCTGGAGGGCCCGGCGGTGACTGTCGACACGGCGTGCTCGTCGTCGTTGGTCGCCCTGCACTGGGCCGTTCAGGCGCTGCGCAACGGCGAGTGCTCGCTGGCCCTGGCCGGTGGTGTGACGGTGATGTCCACGCCGGGCACGTTCAGCGAGTTCAGCCGGCAGGGCGGCCTCTCGCCCGACGGGCGCTGCAAAGCGTTCGCGGCGGCGGCTGACGGTACGGGCTGGGGTGAGGGTGTCGGCATGCTGCTGGTCGAGCGGCTGTCGGACGCTCGCCGCAACGGTCACCCGGTACTGGCGGTGGTCCGGGGCTCGGCGATCAATCAGGACGGTGCGAGCAACGGGCTCACGGCTCCGAACGGCCCGTCCCAGCAGCGGGTGATCCGCGCCGCTCTGGCGAGTGCGGGTCTGTCGGCCGCTGATGTGGATGTGGTGGAGGCGCACGGTACGGGTACGAAGCTCGGTGACCCGATCGAGGCGCAGGCACTTCTCGCGACGTACGGGCAGGACCGGCCGGAGGACCGGCCGCTGCTGCTCGGCTCGGTCAAGTCGAACATCGGTCACACGCAGGCCGCCGCCGGTGTCGCGGGGATCATCAAGATGGTCATGGCTATGCAGCACGGGGTGCTGCCGCAGACCCTGCACGTGGACGAGCCGACCCCGCACGTCGACTGGACGGCCGGTGACATCGCCCTGCTGACCGAGGCCGCGCAGTGGCCGGCCACCGAGCGGCCGTGGCGAGCCGGTGTGTCATCCTTCGGCATCAGCGGCACCAATGCTCACACGATCATCGAGCAGGCCCCGGAGACCGTCGCCGTCTCCGAGCCGCGGCCACTGCCCGTCACCAAGGCGCCCGGCACCCTGCCGTACGTCCTGTCGGCCAAGAACGCGGACGCTCTCCGCGCCCAGGCCGGACAGCTCCTGTCGGTGGTCGTGGCCGCCGGCAGTCCCCGATCGGCCGATCTGGCCTACTCGCTGGCGTCGGGTCGGGCGGGCCTCGACCACCGGGCGGCGATCCTGTCCGACGACTACGAGGGCCTGAAGCGGGCGCTCGCGGCACTGGCTGCGGGGAAGCAGGCGCCGGGGCTGGTGCAGGGGGCGGCGGCCGGTGGCGGCCTGGCGTTCCTGTTCACGGGGCAGGGGAGTCAGCGGCTGGGCATGGGCCGGGAGCTGCACGAGGCCTATCCGGTGTTCGCGGATGCGCTGGACGCGGTCAGTGCTCATCTCGATGTTCACCTCGAAGTGCCGTTGAAGGATGTGCTGTTCTCTGCGGAAGGTGACCTGCTGGACCAGACGGCATATACGCAGCCTGCCCTCTTCGCGGTGGAGGTGGCGCTGTTCCGGCTGGTGGAGTCGTGGGGGCTGAGGCCGGACTTCCTGGCGGGTCATTCGATCGGTGAGATCTCCGCTGCGCATGTGGCGGGCGTCCTGTCCCTTGAGGATGCATGTGAACTGGTCGCCGCCCGCGGCCGCCTGATGCAGGCGCTGCCGACCGATGGCGTGATGATCGCGGTACAGGCTTCGGAGGACGAGGTTCTTCCGCTGCTGTCCGACCGGGTGAGCATCGCGGCGATCAACGGCCCGCAGTCGGTCGTCATCGCGGGTGACGAGGACGCGGCGGTGGCGATCGCCGAGAGCTTCGAGGCGCAGGGCCGTAAGACGAAGCAGCTCGTCGTCAGTCATGCGTTCCACTCGCCGCACATGGACAGCATGCTCGCCGACTTCCGCAAGGTCGCCGAGAGCCTGTCGTACAACACCCCCCGCATACCCATCGTCTCCAACCTGACCGGAGCGGTGGTGTCGGACGAGATGGGCGCGGCGGACTTCTGGGTCCGCCATGTCCGCGAGACGGTCCGCTTCCTGGACGGCATCCGCGCCCTGGAGACGGCCGGAGTCACGACGTACCTCGAACTCGGCCCGGACGGTGTCCTCTCGGCGATGGCCCAGGACTGCCTGAACGGTGACGCGAATGTCACCTTCGCGCCGATGCTGCGCAAGGGACGCCCCGAGCCCGAGACCGCGGCCACCGCCCTGGCGCAGGCCCATGTCCACGGCATCGCGGTCGACTGGCCGGCGTACTTCTCCGGCACCGGCGCCCAGCGCATCGACCTGCCCACCTACGCCTTCCAGCGCAAGCGCTACTGGCCCGAGCCCGTCGCCCCGCGTCCTGCCGTTGCCGTCGAGGGAAGCGAGGTGGACGCACGCTTCTGGGAGGCGGTCGATCGGGCCGATCTGGGTTCGCTCGCCGATGAGTTGGAGATCGACGGGGACCAGCCGCTCAGCGCCGTGCTGCCCGCCCTGTCGCTGTGGCGGCGCGACCAGCAGGCGCAGTCGCAGGCGGACGCCCGCCGCTACCGGATCGCCTGGCAGCCCTGGTCCGGGGCCGACCGGGCCGATGGGGGCACCCCCACCGGTACCTGGCTGGTGGCCGTGCCGGCGCCGTACGCGGACGATCCCTGGGTCCGCGCGCTGACCGACCGGATCGAGGCGGGCGGCGCCCGGCTCGTACCGCTCGTCCTCGACACCGCGGACAGTGACCCCGCCGTACTGACCGCGCGCGTGGAGGAGGTGCTGCGCGAGACGGCGGCCGACGGCCCGCTCGCCGGTGTCCTGTCCCTGGTCGCGCTGGACGAGCGGCCGCACCCCGAGCACCCCGGCGTTCCCGTCGGCCTGGCGCTCGGTTCCGCGCTCGCCGACGCGCTGACAGAAGATGCCCGAGACGCCGTCGCTCCGCTGTGGTGTGTCACACGCGACGCCGTCGCGGCCATCGCGGCCGACGAAGTCGGCGGCGCCGCACAGGCGCAGGTCTGGGGCCTCGGCCGGGTCGTCGCCCTGGAGCACCCCGAACACTGGGGCGGACTCGTCGACCTGCCTGTGGTGTGCGACGACCGTGTGCTGTCCGGACTGATGGCGGTGCTCGCCGGAGCGGGTGACGAGGACCAGCTGGCGATCCGTACCTCCGGAACGCTCGTACGACGGCTGGAGCGGGCCGCGTCTGCGGCGCGGGCCGCGGCCTGGACACCGCGCGGCACCGTGCTCATCACCGGTGGCACCGGCGCGCTCGGGCGTCACATGGCGCGGTGGCTCGCCGAGCGCGGTGCCGAACGGCTCGTACTCGTCAGCCGCCGGGGCGCCGACGCGCCCGGCGCGGCCGAGATCGAGACGGAACTGTCCGCGCTCGGCGCCGACGTGACCCTGGCGGCCTGCGACGTCGCCGACCGGACCGCGCTCGAAGCGCTCGTCGCGCGGCTGGCCGCCGACGGCACCCCGGTACGCGCAGTCGTGCACGCCGCCGGTGTCTCGCAGCCGCCCGGTACCGGCACGGACCTGCCCGGATTCGCCCACGTCGTGGCCGCGAAGACAGCCGGGGCCATCCACCTCGACGCCCTCTTCGACGCGCCGGACTCCCTGGACGCATTCATCCTCTTCTCCTCCATCGCCGGTGTGTGGGGCAGCGGTGGCCAGGGCGCATACGCAGCGGCCAACGCCTTCCTCGACACGCTCGCCGAGCGGCGCGCGGCCCGCGGTCTCCCCGCCACCGCGATCGCCTGGGGCCCGTGGGCTGACGGCGGCATGGCAGCCGAAGGCGACGCGGAGGAGCAGCTGCGCCGCCGCGGACTGCCGCTCATGGACCCGGCGAAGAACCTCCTGGCGCTGGAACGCGCAGTCGGAGGCCGGGACGCGGCGCTGACCGTCGCCGACGTGGACTGGGCACGCTTCGCGCCTGTGTTCGCCGCGGCGCGGCCCCGCCCGCTCATCGGAGATCTGCCCGAGGTACACGACGCATTGCGGGGCGGCACGACGGCCACCGAAGGCACCACTACCGACGCCTCGCCCGCCGTACTGCAGGGGCTCTCGGAGCTCACCGGGGACGACCGGGAGGCGGCCTTGCTGGAACTCGTACGCGAGCACGCGGCAACCGCCCTCGGGCATGCCTCCGCCGACGCGGTCGCAGCCGACCGGGCGTTCAAGGACCTCGGCTTCGACTCACTGACCGCCGTCGAACTGCGCAATCGCCTGGGCACCGCGTGCGGTCTGCGGCTGCCGTCCAGCCTGGTGTTCGACTACCCCAACCCGCAGGCCCTGACCCGGCATCTGCTGCACACCCTCTTCCCCGAGCCGACCGGCCCCCTTGCCGCCCAGGCCGTGGACACCGACCCGCAGGAGGCGGAGCTGCGCCGGACGCTGGCGACCATCCCGCTGGGCCGGATCCGCGAAGCCGGACTGCTGGACACGCTGCTCCGGCTCGCCGGCCCGGACAACCACGCCACCACCACGAGCTCCGCCGACGACGGGGAGTCCATCGACACCATGGACCTCCAGGACCTCCTCGACCTGGCCCTCGACGGCCGCGGCTACCTCGACGGGCTCGGCGGGCCCGACAGCAGCGACACCAACGACAGCAACCGATCCTGACGTGCCCGAAGTGCGGAGTAACTGATGACAACCCCCAACGAAAAAGTCGTTGAAGCGCTGCGGGCCTCCCTGAAGGAAACCGAGTGGCTGCGCCGCCGGAACCAGGAGCTCACCGACGCCTCGCGCGAACCGATCGCGATCGTCGGTATGAGCTGCCGCTTCCCGGGCGGCGTCAGCTCGCCCGAGGAGCTGTGGAGACTCGTCGAGAGCGGTGGCGACGCCATCTCGGGCTTCCCCGCCAACCGCGGCTGGGACATCGAGACGCTGTACGACCCCGACCCGGACCACGAAGGCACCAGCTACGCCCGCGACGGCGGCTTCCTCCACGACGCCGCCGACTTCGACGCCGCGTTCTTCGGGATCTCGCCGCGCGAGGCCCTGGCCATGGACCCGCAGCAGCGGCTGCTCCTGGAGACCACCTGGGAGGTCTTCGAGCGCGCCGGGATCGACCCCGCGTCGCTGCGCGGCAGCCGGGCCGGCGTCTTCGTCGGCGCGTCCGCCAACTCCTACGGTGCCGGCTCGCACGAACTCCCGGACGGAGTGGAGGGCCATCTCCTCACCGGCACCGCCTCCAGCGTGGTCTCCGGCCGCCTGGCCTACGTCTTCGGGCTGGAGGGCCCCGCCGCCACCATTGACACGGCCTGCTCGTCCTCCTCCGTCGCTTTGCACATGGCCGTCCAGGCGCTGCGTCAGGGTGAGTGCTCGCTTGCGCTGGCGGCGGGCGTCACCGTGCTCGCGGGCCCGGACGTCTTCGTCGAGTTCAGCCGCCAGCGCGGGCTGTCGCCCGACGGGCGCTGCAAGTCCTTCGCCGAGGCCGCGGACGGCACCGGCTGGTCCGAGGCTGTCGGCGTCCTGCTGGTGGAGCGTCTCTCGGACGCCCGCCGCAACGGCCACCAGGTGCTCGCGGTCGTACGCGGCTCCGCCGTCAACCAGGACGGTGCCAGCAACGGGCTCACCGCCCCGAACGGCCCGGCCCAGCAGCGGGTCATCCGACAGGCCCTGGAGAGTGCCCGGCTGACTCCCGCGGACATCGACGCGGTCGAGGCGCACGGCACCGGCACCACCCTCGGCGACCCGATCGAGGCGCAGGCACTGCTCGCCACGTACGGCCAGGAGCGCCCCGCAGACCAGCCGCTGTGGCTCGGCTCCCTGAAGTCGAACATCGGCCACACCCAGAACGCGGCAGGTGTCGCGGGCATCATCAAGATGGTCATGGCGATGCGGCACGGCGTACTGCCGCAGACCCTGCACGTCGACGCGCCGACCTCACACGTCGACTGGGCCACGGGCGGTGTCTCGCTGCTGACCCAGGCGGTGGAGTGGCCGGAGACGGGCCACCCGCGTCGGGTCGGCGTCTCCGCCTTCGGGGTCAGCGGCACCAACGTGCACACGATCATCGAGCAGGCCCCGGAGCCCGAGGAGACACCCGCGCCCGAGGCCGCCGTGCCGACGCGGGTGCTGCCGTGGCTCCTCTCGGCGAAGGGCCAGGACGCTCTGCGCGACCAGGCACGTCGGCTGCACAGGCACGCCGAAGAGCACCCCGAACTGCGGCCGGTCGACATCGCCCGGTCGCTGGCGGTCGGGCGGGCGTCGTTCGACGACCGTGCTGCGGTGGTGGCCGACAGCCGCGAGGGTCTGCTGGCGGGGCTCGCTGCGCTGGCCGAAGGCGGTTCGGCGGCGGGCCTGGTCAAGGACTCGACGGTAGCCGGGAAGCTGGCGTTCCTGTTCACCGGGCAGGGGAGTCAGCGGCTGGGCATGGGCCGTGAGCTGTACGAGGCGTATCCCGTGTTCGCGGATACTCTTGATGAGGTGTGCGTGCACCTGGACGCCCACCTCGAAGTGCCGCTGAAGGATGTGCTGTTCGGGTCCGAGGCGGACGTGCTCGACCGGACGGAGTTCACCCAGCCCGCGCTCTTCGCCGTCGAAGTGGCGCTGTTCCGACTGGTCGAGTCCTGGGGTGTGAAGCCGGACTTCCTGGCCGGTCACTCGATCGGCGAGATCGCCGCCGCCCATGTGGCGGGCGTCCTGTCCCTCCAGGGCGCATGCGAACTGGTCGCTGCGCGTGGCCGGTTGATGCAGGCGTTGCCGACGGGTGGCGTGATGATCGCGGTGCAGGCCTCGGAGGGCGAAGTGCTCCCACTGCTCACCGACGGCGTGAGCATTGCCGCAGTCAACGGCCCGCAGTCGGTCGTGGTCGCCGGCGACGAGGACGCCGCTGTCGTGATCACGGAGTCCCTCAGGGCGCAGGGCCGTAAGACGAAGCGGCTCGTCGTCAGTCATGCGTTCCACTCGCCGCACATGGACGGCATGCTGGAGGACTTCCGTGAGGTTGCGGAAGGGCTGTCGTACGAGTCCCCGCGCATCCCGGTCGTGTCGAACCTGACCGGTGCGGTGGTCTCGGACGAGATGGGCTCGGCCGACTTCTGGGTGCGGCATGTGCGTGAGGCGGTCCGGTTCCTGGACGGCATCCGCGCCCTCGAGGCCGCGGGCGTCACCACGTACCTCGAACTCGGCCCCGGGGGCGTGCTCTCCGCCCTCGCGCAGGAGTGCGTCACCGACGCGGCCGCTTTCGTCCCCGTCCTCCGTAACGGCCGCCCCGAGCTCGAGACCACCGTCGCAGCCGTCGCGCAGGCCCACGCCCGCGGCATCGCCGTCGACTGGCCGGCGTACTTCTCCGGCACCGGGGCCCAGCGCGTCGACCTGCCCACGTACGCCTTCCAGCGGCAGCGCTACTGGATCGAGCCGGGCCCCGGAGCCGCAGACGTGCGCGCCGCCGGGCTTGAGTCGGCCGGGCATCCGCTGCTGGGTGCGACGGTGGCACTCGCCGACTCCGACGGTTTCCTCTTCACGGGACGGCTCGGTCTGGACAGCCACCCCTGGCTCGCCGACCACGCGGTCATGGACACCGTCCTGCTGCCCGGTACGGCCTTCGTCGAGCTGGCCGTGCGCGCCGGTGACCAGGTCGGCTGCAATGCGGTGGAAGAGCTGACGCTCCAGGCGCCGCTGGTGCTGCCCGAGCGCGGCGGCGTACAGGTGCAGATCCATGTGGGCGCGCCGGACTCCGACGGTACGGGTCGGCGGACGTTCACGCTCTCGTCCCGTACGCAGGACGACGCGGACGACGAACCGTGGATCCGGCACGCCGAGGGTGTACTGGTCCAGGGCGCGACGCGGCCGGACTTCGAGCTGGCCCAGTGGCCTCCGGCAGGCGCCGAGACGATCCCGACCGAGAGCCTGTACGCGGACCTCGCCGAGGTCGGCATGGGGTACGGGCCGGTGTTCCGCGGCCTCACCGCCGCGTGGCGGCACGGCGAGAGCGTCTACGCCGAAGTCGCCATGCCCGAGGAACACACTTCCGCGGCACGTGACTTCGGGCTGCACCCCGCCCTGCTCGACGCGGCGTTGCACACGCTGGGCCTCGGCGTGCTCGGCGGCACCGACGGTGAAGGGCGGCTCCCCTTCTCCTGGAGCGGAGTGACGCTGCACGCGGCCGGTGCCGAAGCGCTGCGCGTGCACCTCGCCCCGGCCGGTGCCAACGCCGTGCGCCTGGAGGTCGCGGACGTCTCCGGTGCTCCGGTCGCCACCGTCGACTCGCTCGTCCTGCGTACCGTCTCGGCCGAGCAGGTGCAGGCTGCGCGCACCGCGTACCACGAGTCGGTGTTCCGGACCGAGTGGACCGTGCTGCCGACGGGCTCCGACTCCGCTGCCACGCACGGCCGTTGGGCCGTGCTGGGCGATGCGGACACCGTCGCGTCCCTGGCGGGCACGCTGCCCGGCGAGGTCACGGCTTACGCCGACCTGGCCGGGCTCGCGGCGGCCGTCGAGGCCGGAGCGTCCGCACCGGACGTCGTGTTCGCAGGCTACGGCCCGGCCACCGAGACAGCGGCCCAGGCCGTGCACACGGCCGCCCACGACGCCCTAGCCCTCGCCCGGACCTGGTGCGGCGACGAGCCTTTCGCGGGGGAGCCCTTCGCCGCCACCCGTCTGGTCGTCGTCACCAGGGGCGCCGTCGCGGCCGGTGAGGACGGCAGGGTCACCGACCCCGTACACGCGGCCGTCTGGGGCCTGCTGCGCTCGGCGCAGTCCGAGCACCCCGACCGGCTGCTGCTGGTCGACACCGACGGAATCAACGCCTCCGCACGCGCGCTGCCCGCCGCGCTCGCCGTCGGCGAGCCGCAACTCGCCCTGCGCGCGGGCGCCGTGCACGCTCCGCGGCTCGCCAGGGTTGCCAGGGCCGCCAGGGAAGAGGACGCCCCGACCACGGAGTACCCGCCCGGGTCGACCGTTCTGATCACCGGCGCGGGCGGCATGCTGGGCGGCCTGATCGCCCGGCGGCTCGTCGCCGAGCACGGCGTACGGCACCTGCTGCTCGTGGGTCGCCGGGGCGGCACCAACCCCGAGGCCGAACGCCTCGGCGCCGAACTGGCCGAGGCGGGCGCGACGGTGACTTGGGCGGCGTGCGACGTCGCCGACCGGGACGCGCTGGCGGCGGTACTGGCAGACATCCCCGCCGAGCACCCGCTCGGCGCGGTCGTCCACACCGCCGGTGTGCTCGACGACGGTGTGCTCTCGTCCCTCACACCCGAGCGGCTCTCCGCCGTGCTGCGGCCCAAGGTCGACGCCGCCCTCAACCTGCACGAGCTGACCCGGGACCTCGACCTCTCCGCCTTCGTCCTCTTCTCCTCCATCGGCGGTGTCTTCGGCGGCCCGGGACAGGGCAACTACGCGGCCGCCAACGTCTTCCTGGACGCCCTGGCCCAGTACCGCCGGTCGCAGGGTCTGGCCGCCACCTCGCTGGCCTGGGCCCTGTGGGCCGACAGCGCGGGCATGGCCGGCGGCCTCGACGAGGCCGACATCAGCCGCATGCGGCGCGCGGGCCTGCCCCCGCTCTCCTCGGCGGAGGGCCTGGAGCTGTTCGACCTCGCACACCGCATCGACGAGGCGGCGCCGGTCCTGATGCGCGCCGACCTCACCGCCCTGCGCACCCAGGCGCAGGCCGGCACCATGTCACCGCTGCTGCGGGGTCTCGTACGGGTTCCCGCACGCCGCACCGCGAACGGCGCGGCCGGAGCCGGAGGCGAGTCCGGGCTGCGGCAGCGTCTGGCCGCGCTCTCCCCGGCCGAACAGGACCGGACCCTGCTCGACCTCGTCCGCAGGCAGGTCGCCACGGCACTCGGCTACCCCGGACCGGCCGCCGTCGAGCCGGGCCGCTCGTTCAAGGAGCTGGGGTTCGACTCGCTGACGGCCGTCGAACTGCGCAACCTGCTCGGCGACGCCACCGGCCGGCGCCTGCCGGCCACCCTCGTCTTCGACTACCCGACGGCGGCCACGCTCGCCGGGTACCTGCGCGAGGAACTCATCGGCGACCTGACGGACGGGACGACCGGTGCGGTGAGCGGGGTCGGCACGGCCCTCTCACCGGTCCGGTCCACAGCGGCCGAGGACGACGACCCGATCGCGATCGTGGCGATGAGCTGCCGTTTCCCCGGCGGTATCGAGTCTCCCGAAGACCTTTGGCAGCTCCTTGCCGCGGGGCGTGACGGCATCAC
>NZ_JBVJKN010000064.1:0-18966 GCF_055585225.1 Streptomyces sp. NPDC053673
TCGACCTCCCGGAACGACCCCGCATCCAGCAACAGCTCGATCCGCTCACGCGCGGTCAGCTTGCCCTTGGCATGCTGCGCCTCGGTCGCACGGTCACTGGGCCCGCGCCGCACCTGCTCACGAAGGGCATGCAACTCGGCCACTTTCCCGATGACGCTCGTCGTGCCGCCCCGCGTGAGGCCACTCTCCTGGGTCGTCGTCATACGCCATCTCCACCCCGGCCCGGCGATGCGGGCGGCTCTGCGGTCCATGAGCCTCAAAAGCTCACATCAGGCCATTGAAACGAGTAGCGCAATGAGTTCTCCACCATCACCTACCCCTAACCTTCGCGCGAACCCCCCTAGACGAGACCTTCTGATGCAGTCAGGTCATCGATGAAGCGCTCGGCCGCCAAGTCTCCCCATTCGAGGTCCCCTTGAGCTTCCCCTGTTCACGTCATTCCGGTGCGTGCCCTGTCGCGATCGATGCAACCTGGCAACCAAATGTTCATTTGGCTGCGCCACCGGTGAAACAGGTTGAGGCGACCCTGCATTGACACGCACACAATCGAACTCACGGACACGGGTACAGTCCTGAATGGACCCGATCGGGGAGAAGGGGGTATCGTCTGAGAGCGCTATCAATTCCCCTGCGCCCCTTAGGTGTTGACACCTCCTTTCCTTGCGTGCGGGAACACGAAGAGTGGCCTGGTTGCGGAAATCACCCCCGCCGTGCGCCATTTCACATCGCATGGGGAGGCTTTTGTAGCTGTGTTAGTGGAGCGGGATGAACAGATCGAAAAGCTTGTCTCCTTCGTAGCCGGTGACGTCCCCGGCACAGCGTCCGGATCCGCTTCCGGGACCGGCCGGATCGCCGTGATCAGCGGGCCGGTGGCGTCGGGCAAGACAGCACTCCTCCATCGCGTACTGGAAGAGACGGCCGTTGCGGGCTCCCGGTTGCTCAGCGCCGTCACCTCCCCCGAGGAGCAGGCGATTCCGTTCGGCGTGATGGAGCAGCTGCTCCACGATGCGCCGCACCCCGTCGCAGGCCGACTGCCTCTGCCACCGCTACCGGTCGGGCAAGCCGTGCCGGCCGACCTGGGGCCGTACCAGGTCGAGCCGGTCGCTGCCGAGATCCTCCAGGGCTTTCACGCCCAGCTCGGCGAACTCTGCACGCGGGGGAGGGTCCTGATCGCCGTCGACGATGTGCAGTACGCCGATCCGCAGTCGCTGCAGTGCCTCGCGTACGCGCTGCGCCGGGCCCCCTCGTCGGGCGCGGCCGCCGTGTCGATGATGGTGACACGCGGCACCGACCCGGGCGGCACGCCGCCGCGCGTTCTGGAGGAACTGCTGTACCGGCTACGGGGGTTGCACATCCGGCTCCGTCCGCTGAGCGTCGACGGCGTGGACCGGTTGCTCGCCGCCCAGGCTCGGGGCACCGAGACGGAGAACGACTCGCCACCCACCTCGCCCACCAGTCCGCTGGCCGCCTCCCTGCACGCGGCAAGCGGGGGCAATCCCCTGCTCGTCCGTGGCCTCCTCGAGGACCACCTCGGTCGAGAGCGGCCGCCGGTGGCCCGCCAGGACGCAGCAGGCACCGTCGGCGGATCGCCCCACGCGGGTGAGCACTTCAGGCACAGTGCGCTGATCTGTGTGCACCGCACCGGCGCCGACGGCCTTCAGGTCGCCCAGGGAGTAGCCCTGCTGGGCAGCGCCGGATCGCTGTCGTTGCTCGCCCGGCTGGTGGAGGTCGAGGAGCGGACCGTGGAGCAGGTGGTGTCCGCGCTCGATGACTCGGGCGTGCTGGAGGGGGGCAGGTTCCGGCACGGCGGCGTACAGACGGCGGTGTTGGAGAGTCTGGACCACGACGCGGTGACACGGCTGCGCCAGCGGGCGGCCAGGTTGCTGTACGAGGACGGTGCGGCGCCCCTGGTCGTCGCGACCCAGCTGCTCAGCCATGAGATGCGCGCCCCCGACGAGGAGTGGGTGCCCCAGGTGCTGAGTGAGGCTGCGCGTGCGGCGCTCGGAGCGCAGCGGGTCGGCTTCGCGGTGCGCTGTCTGCGGATGGCCGAGAGCTGCTGCCGGAGCGAGGCGGAGCGGGTGCTGCTTCGGGCAACGCTGGCCAAGTTCATATGGCGGGTCAAGCCCTCCGCATGGCCGCAGCAGCTGCGGTCGCTGACCGGAGCCGTACGGGCCGGCCTGCTGCCGCCCGCCGACACGCTACGGCTGGTGGGCGACCTGCTGTGGAACGGCTGGGTGGACGACGCGGACACCGCGATACGCCAGGTCGTCGAGGTACTGCCGGAGTCCCCCGACGCCTCTCTCGCCGCGGAGCTGCGGCGGCTGCGGCTGATCCTGGCCAGCACATTTCCGGCGGTGCTGGAGCGGATCGGCGACGCGCTCGCCCCGGCGCACGGCGGCGGGGCGCGGGTGCCGGCGTCTGCGTCGGCGCCTGCGTCTGCGTCTGCGTCTGCGTCTGCGGAGAGCCGGCTGACCGCGGCGGCAGCGCTGCACGGCGTGCTGAGGGGCGGTGAGAGCCCGGACAGCCGGACGGGGGGTTCGTCGGACGAGGACTTCTCCGACAGTGCCGAGCGGATGCTGACCACCACCCATCTGACGGAGGAGACCGAACCCGCGATACGGTCGTGCCTGCTGGCTCTCATGTACGCGGACCGGCTGGGTACGGCGACGCTGTGGGCCGACCGGCTGCTGGCGGACGCGGCAGGCCGCGGGGCGCCGGGGTGGACCGCGATCCTGCGGGCGATGCGCGCGCACATGTCGCTGCGCAGCGGTCATCTGACAGAGGCGCGACGGCTGGCGGAGCAGGCATTGGAGCAACTGCCGCCACACGGCTGGGGCGTGGGCATCGGAGCGCCACTGTCGGCCCTCATCGAGGCCCTGACCGCGATGGGCGATCACGAAGCGGCGGCGGAGCTGGTGAACCGGCCGGTGCCCGAGGAGATGTTCATGACGCGCTACGGGCTGCACTATCTGTACGCGCGCGGCCGGCACCGGCTGGCCACCGGCCGCCATCATGCGGCGCTCACCGACTTCGCGGCATGCGGCGAGCTGATGCGGCGCTGGAACATGGACCGTTCGGGACTGGTGCCGTGGCGTGTCGGCGTCGCAGAGGCCTGGCTCGCGCTGGACAGTCGTGAACAGGCGGAACGATTCGCCAGGGAGCAGCTCGCGAGGGGCCCCGGACAGCGGGTGCGCGGCCTCGCGCTGCGGGTGCTCGCGGCGGCCCGTCCGCTCGACCAGCGCCCAGCACTGCTCGGCGAGGCCGTCGCGCTGCTCCAGGAGGACGGCAACTGGTACCAGCTGGCCCGGGCGCTGACCGACCTCGGGCAGGCGTACAAGCAGCTCGGCGACCCGGCCCAGAGCAAGCTGCACACCCGAAGAGCCTGGCGCATCGCCGAGGGCTGCGGCGCCAAGGAGCTGTGCCGTTCCCTGCAGCCCCCTCACCCCGCTGCGTCGCGCCCCGCCGTACCGGCGAGCGCCGTTCGGGCGCAGTCAACGGCGATGTCCTCGCTGACGGACGCGGAGCGCAGGGTGGCGGCACTGGCCGCGCACGGCTACACCAACCGAGAGATCGGGGACAAGCTCTTCATCACCGTCAGCACCGTGGAACAGCACCTGACGCGTGTCTACCGGAAGATCAACATCACTCATCGCCAGGACCTGCCCGTCAGTTTGGACACCGATGTCGCACATATCGCCTGACCCCGCCACGCCCTTCACTGCAGCCGGGCCCCGGCTGCTCGCGGTGAGCGATCTGCACATCGGGATGGCCGACAACCGGCCCATCACCGAGTCGCTGCGCCCCGCCCACGAGGACGACTGGCTGATCGTCGCCGGGGACGTCGGCGAGCTGACCCATGACATCGAATGGGCGCTGCGCCTGCTGGCCGGGCGGTTCGCCCAGGTCGTGTGGGCGCCGGGCAACCATGAGCTGTGGACCCCGCGCGAGGACCGGGTGCAACTGCGCGGCGAGGCGCGCTACCGGTACCTGGTCGAGTTGTGCCGGGGACTGGGCGTGATCACCCCGGAGGACCCGTGGCCGCTGTGGCAGGGGCCCGGCGGGCCGGTCGCGGTGGCTCCCCTGTTCCTGCTGTACGACTACACGTTCCGGGTGCCGGGCACCGCGACCAAGGAGGAGTCGCTGGCCCGGGCGCACGAGGCGGGCGTGGTGTGCACGGACGAGTATCTGCTCCACCCCGACCCGTACCGGAGCCGCGACGACTGGTGCCGGGCCCGGGTGGCCGAGACCCGGCGACGGCTGATGACGCACGATCCGTCGGTGCCACTGGTGCTGGTCAACCACTTCCCGCTGGTGCGCGAGCCCACGGATGTGCTGTGGCACAAGGAGTTCGCCCAGTGGTGCGGCACGGTGCTGACCGCCGACTGGCACCGCAGGTTCACCACAGCGGCCGTGGTGTACGGACATCTCCACATCCCCAGGACCACCTGGTACGACGGGGTGCGGTTCGAGGAGGTGTCGATCGGCTATCCGCGCGAGTGGCGCCGGCGCGGCCATCCGAAGGGCCTGCTGCGGCAGATCCTGCCGTACACCCAGCAGCCGGCGAACGGCACCAGGACCGACCCCAGGGAAGTACGGGCATGATCGAGGCACTGCTGCCCGAAGGGGCAGTCGCGAGCGAGACCTTCGGACCGGACGGCTCCGCGACGCTCTACCCCGAGGAGGCGGCGCTCGTCGCCCGGACGGTGGACCGGCGCCGCGAGGAGTTCACCACCGTACGGGCGTGTGCCCGGCGCGCACTCGCCGCGCTCGGGCTGCCGCCGGCCCCCGTACTGCCCGGGGTGCGCAACGTGCCCCAGTGGCCGGACGGGGTGGTCGGCAGCATGACCCACTGCGACAACTACCGGGCCGCGGTGCTCGCGCGGAACACGGACCTGGCGATGATCGGGATCGATGCCGAGCCCGATCTGCCGCTGCCCGAAGGGGTGTTGGAGTCGATCGCACTTCCGCGCGAGCTGGCCTGGGCGCGCGCGGGAGGCAACGGGGTGAGGCCGTGCCGGGACCGCCTGCTGTTCAGCGCGAAGGAGGCGGTCTACAAGACCTGGTATCCCCTGCTGGGCACCGAGCTGGACTTCGACGACGCCGACATCTCCTTCCGCGAGGCGGACGGCACGGCCGGCCGGCCGCAAGGCACGTTCACCGCGCGAATTCTGCGTCCGGAGCGTGCTCCGGACGGACGGATGGTGAAGGAATTCACCGGCCGCTGGCTCTCGGACCGCGGCACAATTGTGACAGTAATCACTCTGCCCGCCTATCGTGCGACCACTGTGTAAAGCGTTCCCGGGCACTGCCAGTTACCAGGGTGGATAGGGGTTGTCGCGTCAACTGACGCTCAATAGCGTGGAGTTACCGGCAAGACTGCGTACGGCCGCTGCGAAGCCCCGTCGTCCCGGGGCCGGGCTCGGCGCCGTGATTTGCGGCTCAGCTCGAAATGTCTCCGGTTCCCTGGAAGCGACGCCGAATCGGCCCGAGAGGTAATTCCAGATGACGACAGCCAGCCCTGCCCACATCACCATGCTCGTGCCGGACTTCCCGTTCTCCTACGACGGCTGGCTGCGCCATCCGGCCGGCCTGGGCACCCTTCCACCGGAGCGCGCCGGAACGCCGGTTGCCGTGGTCGGCGGCGGAATGGCGGGAATGACCGCGGCGTACGAACTGATGCGTCTGGGCCTTCGTCCGGTTGTCTACGAGGCGGAGCAGCTGGGCGGCCGGATGCGTTCCGTGCCGTTCCCCGGGCAGCCCGATTGCGTGGCGGAAATGGGGGCGATGCGCTTCCCCCTCTCCGCGCGCTCACTGTTCCACTACATCGACCTGTTGGGGCTGCGCACCAGCCCCTTCCCCAACCCCTTGGCGGCGAACACCCCGAGCACCCTCATCAACCTGGGCGGTGAACGGCACACGGCCCGCGCCGCGGACCAACTCCCCGATGTCTACCAGCAGGTGGCCGCCGCCTGGGAGAAGGCTTTGCAGGAGCGGGCGGAGCTGGTCACGATGCGGGACGCCGTCCAGCGGCGGGACGTCGAGACCCTGAAGCAGATATGGAACCGACTGGTCAGGGAGTTCGACGACCTGTCCTTCTATGGGTTCCTCGCCACCAGCACGGCCTTCCAGTCCTTCCGGCAGCGGGAGATCTTCGGGCAGGTGGGGTTCGGCACCGGCGGCTGGGACACCGACTTCCCCAACTCGCTGCTGGAGATCCTGCGCGTGGTCTACACAGAGGCCGACGACAACCAGGTCGCCATCACCGGCGGCTCCCAGCAGGTGCCGCGCGGGCTGTGGGAACACCGGCCGCAGGACTGCACGCACTGGCCGGCCGGCACCTCGCTCGCCTCCCTGCACGGCGGGTCGGCCCGGCCGCGGGTGCGGAGCGTCGCCAGGGACGGCGACGGCTTCCGGGTCACCGACGAGCACGGGCGCCAGGACTGCTTCGCCGCGGTGGTCTACACCCCGCATGTGTGGACCCTGCTGAACCGGGTGGCGTGCGACCCGGCACTGCTGACCGCGCCGCTGTGGACCGCGGTGGAACGCACCCACTACATGGGCGCCTCCAAACTGTTCGTCCTGACGGACCGTCCGTTCTGGCACGACACGGACCCGCGCACCGACGAGCCGGTGATGAGCATGACCCTCACCGACCGGATGCCACGCGGGGTCTACCTCTTCGACGACGGGCCGGACCGCCCCGGTGTGATGTGCCTGTCGTACACGTGGAACGACGACTCGCTGAAGCTGGCGACGCTGAGCCCGGCCGAGCGGTTGGATGTGCTGCTGGAGAAGCTCGGCCATATCTACCCCGGGGTCGACATCCGGTCGCATGTCATCGGTGATCCGATCACCATCACCTGGGAGAGCGAGCCGCACTTCATGGGCGCGTTCAAGTCCAACCTGCCGGGCCAGTACCGCTATCAGCGGCGGCTGTTCACCCAGTTCATGCAGCGCGGGCTGCCCGAGGCGGAGCGAGGCTTCTTCCTGTGCGGCGACGATGTGTCCTGGACGGCCGGGTTCGCGGAGGGCGCGGTCACCACGGCGCTGAACGCGGTGTGGGGCGTGCTGGACCACCTGGGCGGAGCGACGCATCCCGACAATCCCGGCCCCGGTGACCTCTTCGACGCCCTCGCGCCCGTCGACCTGCCCTACGACGCCTGATCCACCGGACAGGCGATGGCGCCCCACCCGCGGGTGGGGCGCCATCGGCGTACGGGCCTCCCTATTGTTCGGAGGCCATCCTCGTCAGCTGCTTCTTGTCCGGCTTGCCGTTGCGGTTGAGCGGGAACTGCTCCAGGACGAGGACCCGGTTGGGCTGCTCGTAGGCGGGCAGCAGGGCGCACAGCCGCTCCCGCCAGTAGGCGGTGTCCCGCTGCTCGTCGTCTTCGACGAAGAAGACCAGTTGGGAGCCGCGCAGCTCGTCGGGCAGGGGCACGATCCTGGTGGGGCAGCCGGCGGCGGCCACCTTCCGCTCGATGAGCTCGGGGTAGAGCGTGTAGCCCATACGGTGCACGGCGAACTTGCGCCCGAGGACATAGAGGTTGCCGTCCGCGTCGAGGTGACCCAGGTCGCCGGTGGGCTGCCAGCCCGTGGCGGCGGGCACGACGGAGCCGTCGTCGGCTATCTGTCCTTCGAGCGCGTCGGGGGTGTCCACCTCGATCTCGCCCGGCTGGCCCGCGGGCAGCTCACGGCCGTCCTCGTCGACGATGCGCAGCCGGATGCCTTCCATGACACGGCCGCAGGAGACCGGATTGTCGAGAGTGGCGAAGGCGATGTTGCCCAGCTCCGTCGAGCCGTAGCTGTCCAGCAGCGGCAGGCCGAACTCCTGGACGTAACTCTCCACCAGCGGTGCGTCGAGCGGGGCCGCGCCGACACAGAACATCCGCGTGCTCGCCAGATGGGCGCGGAGCACCGGCTTTCGGCTCACCAGGCTCAGGATGCTGCGGTAGCTGGAGGGGGTGGCGTCGATGACCGTGGTCCCGGAGTCGCGGGCCATGCGCAGCGCGCGGTCGAGACGGCGGTAGGGCGCGATCACCAGGGAACAGCGGGTGAGCCAGGCGATGAGCACCATCGACAGGCCGTACTGGTGGGCGAAGGGCAGTAGCGGCATCAGGACGTCGTCGGAGCGGTGGCCGACCTGGTCGGCGTTGCGCCGCAGATTGCGAAGGAACTTGCCACCGGACTTCACGACCCCCTTCGGTGAGCCGGTGGAGCCCGAGGTCCACATGATGAGGCCGTCGGACAGCTCGCCCCAGGCCTCGAACGACAGGGCACGGTCTTCGGGTTGGTGTCCCGCGGTGGCGACCATGAGCTCGTACAGATGGACGGGGTCGGCGTCCCCGTCGATGGGGGTCTCGTCGTCGACGAAGGTGACCTTGACCCCCGTGCGCAGGGCGATGCGGCGGGTCTCCTCCACGTGCTCCTGCTGGTCGACGAGGACGATCGAGGCGCCGACGTGCATCAGCGCGTACAGAACACAGACGTAGCTCGCCGAGTTGCCTGCCTTCAGCATCACCCGGTCGCCGAGGCCGACTCCGCGTTCGCGGATCACATCCGCGACGCGGAGAGCATCCTGCTCGAATTCGTCGACGGGCCGTACCGAGTCGGCTGCAAAGATCTTCGCGGTCATCGGTCGCATTTGTCCTTCCTCTGAGCCGAACGTGACCCGAGCCGACATGGGTTGCGCCGTGCCGACGGCGTGTCCGGGCCCGTTCAGGGGTGGATCGCGGGATTCGCGAGCTTCACAAGATGGGGAGATTCGGTTGGTCCCGTCCCGTGGACGCGGGTCTCCACACGGCACGCTAGGCAGCTGGGGAAGGCACGGGTACCCCTGTCCCGCCCCTAGGCCCCCTGCTTCGGTGTCCACGGGGATGCGGGCGCAGTGCCGCTCAGTCCTGCTCGGGTCCGTGGAGCGAGATCAGCTGGTCGTGTACGAGGTTGACGACCTCGCGGCGGTGCGAGTCGAGGTACCCGCGGGTGCCGGGGAAGACTTCCAGATCGAACCGGCCGGCCGTGCAGCGCCGCCACGCCCGCACTCCGGTCAGCGGCGCGCGCGGGTCGTGGTGACCCGCCAGGGCGACAATGCGGCAGTCGAGCGCGGGCGGGCCCAGGCTGCCACGATGGCCCGGCCCGGGACGGCCGGAGACGAACAGCGTCAGCGGCCCCGCGTCGGTCTCACGTTCCAGCCGCTGGGCGACACCGTAGGCGAGTTGGGCGCCGAGGCCGTGACCGAAGAGGGCGAGCGGGCGGTCCGTCCAGGCCCGGACCGTTTCGAAGATCTTGTCGACGAGCTCCGGGCACTCCTCGGCCGGGTGCCCCTCCTGGGTGGTCAGGGGCGGGTACTGGATGATGAGCAGCTCCACGGTGGGCAGCAGCAGCTCCGACATGGCGAGGTAGCAGTCCGAGGAGTTCCGCGAGCTCGGGAAGCAGATCATGCGGTAGCTGCTGGGGACCGCCGGCTGCCGGATCTGGATCAGGCTGACGTCGTCGGGGGTCGCGTCCCTGGTGGAGTGCCGGGTGCACTCGGATGTCATGCGGCCGACAGCTCCGCCTCGGGCGCTGCCCAGTGGGAGCCGACTAGGGCGTGTTGCGAAAGTAGCGCCGTCCGCCCGGAGGGCGGGGCCTGCGGCGTCCGGTGCGTGCGATCGCAAGGCGGTGGGGGCACCTCCCAGGCGCAGCTCTGGGGGAGATCATCCTCGTACTGGGCGTACTTGGATGAGTCCGACAACGCAGCGAGTGTGCGTGCCAGGCGTCGCAGGCCAGGCGGGACTTTCACAACACGCCCTGGGTCGGCCGCTGCCGTGATCGGGATGTTCATCAGCGGATCTGCACCTCGCTGGGGTCGCCGAGGATCAGGCGGTGGGCCTGGGGGGTACGGGGAGCGGGCATGATCTGCGCCTGGCGACCGATCATGGACGCCTCGATGCGGCGGACGCCGTCGATGGCCGCGCCGGCCAGGACGACGGAGGACTCGATCTCGCTGTCGATGACCGCGCAGTCCTCCGCGACGGAGGTGAACGGGCCGATGTAGGAGCGCTCGACGCGGGTGCTGCGGCCGATGACTGCGGGGCCCACGATCCGGGAGCGGGTGACCACCGCGCCGTCCTCGACGACGACCCGGCCGACCAGCTCGCTCTCGTCGTCGACGGAGCCCGCGCAGTAGGGGGTCAGGTTGGCGAGCACCGAGCGGTTGGCCTCCAGCATGTCGGTGGCGCTCCCGGTGTCCTTCCAGTAGCCGTTGACGATGGAGGAGGTGATGTCGAAGCCCTGGTCGAGCAGCCACTGGATGGCGTCGGTGATCTCCAGCCCGCCGCGGGCGGAGGGCCGGATGGCGTCCACGGCCTGGTGCACGGCTGCGGTGAAGAAGTACACACCGCCCAGGGCCAGATCACTCTTGGGGAACTGCGGCTTCTCCTCCAGCCCGGTGACCCGGCCCGTCTCGTCGAGGGTGACGACTCCGACGGCGGAGGGATCGAGAACCCGGGTCAGCATGATCTGCGCGGCCGGCCGCCGGGTGCGGAACTCCTCCAGCTGCTCGCCGATCCCGCCGAGCAGGAAGTCGTCCCCCAGGCACATCACGAAGTCGTCGTCGCTGAGCCAGTCGCGTGCGGTGCGCACGGCGTTCGCCGGGCCGAGCGGCTGGTGCTGCGGGATGTAGGTGACGCTGATGCCGAAGCGGGAGCCGTCGCCGACGGCGGCCCTCACCTCCTCGACCGTGTCGCCCACGATGATGCCGACATCGGTGACGCCCGCGTCGGCGATCCCTTCGAGGACGTGGCAGAGGACGGGATTGCCGGCCACCGGCACGAGTTGCCCGGCTGAGGTGTGGGGCAGGGAGCGCGGGGATCCCCCTGACAGGACGAGTGCCTTCACGGGGTCTCCTCGCTGAGTGGGGTTGCGAGCGAGGACACGTCTAGCGACAGGGGTTTCACACCTCAGCAGCCTTTCGGTTCAGCGGAGTACACGGTCGGTGGGAGGACAGCAGCGACCGACACGCCACTTTGCGAACAATAATTGATTGTGATCAACGGCCGATGTTATGGGGATTTTCGCTGGAACCGCAACACCCGCCACCAAGAAGGTTTTTCATTGAGCACGGAACCCTATGAGCAAGCCTCCTCCATTACCCCTAATCCCCCCTACGATTCACGGTTCCCCCCTAGTTCGGTGCGGAGTTGGACCGCCACGCCACCCTGCATGCTAGACAAGATCCGCACCTCTTCTGTCTCCTATTCAGTCGGCGCTCGACGCGTAGCCGGTCACGCGACTTCCCTGTGCGGACCCTCCGGACTGCCGTCGTCGCGTCCCGCTCGATTCGCAGGCGTAAATGAAATCTAAACGACACGTGGATTCCGCCGTCGTGGTCGACGGACTGGTCAAGAAGTACCCGGGCCGCGACCGACCCGCGGTGGACGGCTTGAGTTTCTCGGTAGGCCGGGGGGAGGTTTTCGGATTCCTCGGTCCGAACGGAGCGGGCAAGACGACGACCATCGGAATCCTCACCACCCGGGTGGCCCCCACGGCGGGACGCGCGTTCGTACAGGGCGTCGATGTCGTGGCCCGTCCCGCGCAGGCGCGCCGGGCCTTCGCCGTCGTACCACAGCGCAACAACCTCGACCGGTCGCTGACCCTGCGTCAGAACCTGCTCTTCCACGCCGGCTATCACGGCATGAGCCGTTCCCAGCGGAGCCGACTCGCCGACGAGTGCCTGGAGTGGGTCGGACTCGCCGACCGCGCCAGGGCCCGCGGCGACGAACTCTCCGGCGGACAGGCCCAGCGAGTGATGATCGCCCGCGCCCTGATGCACCGTCCCGAGGTGCTCTTCCTCGATGAGCCGGCCACCGGACTCGACCCACAGGCACGGCTGTTCATCCACGAGCGCATCGCCGAGCTGAGCGCGCGTGGCATGACCACGGTGCTCACCACGCACGACATGGACGAGGCCGCCAAGCTCTGCGACCGCGTCGGGATCGTCGACCACGGCCGGCTGCTCGCCCTCGACACCCCCCAGGCGTTGATGAAGAGCCTGAGCAGCACCGCGCTCACCCTCACCGTGCAGCCGATGCACCCAGGACCCGAGAGCGTCGTCCGCCTGCTGGAGAAGATCGACACAGTCGAGCGGATCGAGCTGGTGCAGCACAAGGACACCGAGGAGCAGGACGGCGCCCCCGCGCCCGTACGGCTTCGCCTCTACAGCGACGCGCCGTCCGGCGCGGTGCTGCCCTCCGCCATCACGGCCCTGACAGAAGCGAGTTGTGACATCAAGGACATGAGCGTCGGCACCGCGACACTGGAGGACGTCTTCATCGAGCTCACCGGCCGGGAGCTGCGATGACGTCCCCCACCACCGCACCCGACCCGGTCGCCGGCTTCCCCGAGGAACTGCGGCCCGCGCGCACCGACGTACGCACGGCGACCCGCACGTTCTTCTTCATTCTTTGGCGGGACATCTTCGTCACCGGCCGCGAACTGGGCCCATTCCTCGCCCAGGTGCTCGTGGAGCCGTTCTTCATCCTGTTCGTCTTCGGCAAGGTCCTCGGCGAACTCGGCTACACCGGCGGCGGGTTCCAGCAGGTCCTGCTGCCCGGTGTGGTGGCGCTCAACAGCTTCCTGGTCAGCCTGCAGAACACGGCTCTGCCGCTGGTCATCGACTTCTCCTGGACCAAGGAGATCGAGGACCGCCTCCTCGCACCGATCCCGACCAGTCTGGTCGCTTTCGAGAAGCTGGTCTTCGGCGCGCTGCGCGGCATCATCGCCTCGCTGGTGATGATCCCGGTCGGCTTCCTGCTGCTGGACGACGTCTCCTGGCCGATGGACAGCTTCCTGCCCACACTGGGCGTGCTGCTGATGGGCGCGCTGGCGGGCAGCACGGTGGGGCTGACGATCGGCACGCTGGCCCCGCCGCGGCACATCAGCGTCATCTTCGCCGTGACGCTGACCCCGCTGATGTTCACCGGGTGCACCCAGTTCCCCTGGCAAGCCCTGGGGGACATCCGCTGGTTCCAGGTGCTGTGCGCCGTCAACCCACTGACCTATGTCAGCGAAGGGATCCGCGCCCTGCTGCTGCCGCCCTCCGGTCCCGCCTCGATCCCGCTGTGGGTCGATCTGCTCGCGCTGACCGGGGCGATCGTGCTCTTCGGGCTGATCGGCATCAAGGGCTTCCACCGCAGGGCACAGGACTGAACACCCTCTCCCCCACGTTCCCCGTCCCGGCCTCGTACCCGGTCGCGCGCACCCGCGCACGCCCGGCTACGAGGCCTTTTTCGTCAGTGACGCCGGCGGGCGGCTGCCGGCGCAATCCGCAAGCAAAGGCATTTACGGATCATGACCAGTTCCGAGCACATTTCCACCACCGATTCACCCGATTCAACCGATTCCGCCGGTTCCGCCGGTTCAGCCGGTTCAGCCGGTTCAGCCGACAGCCGGACCGAGACCGCGATCGTGTTCCCCGGCATGGGTCCCTCGGCGTTCGCGGAGGTCGGGAAGTTCCTGCTGCTCGACCCCTATGCGCGCCGGCGGCTCGCGGAGGCCGACGAGGCACTCGGCCACTCCGTGTTCGACCGGTTCCGCACCGCGGACGAGGACTACTCCGTCTATTCGCAGATCGCCTTCCTGGTGAACTCGATGGCGATGGCGGACCGGGCGGTGGACACCCTCGGCATCTCCCCCACCGTCTGTACCGGACCGAGCTTCGGCCAGAAGGCCGCCGCCGCCTTCGTCGGGTCCCTGCCCTTCGCGGACGTCGTACGGCTCACCGCGGAGCTGGCCCGCTGCGAGGAGGAGTACTTCACCGGCACGTACGAGGACATCGTCACGCACTCCTTCGTCCGCACACCGCAGGAGCGACTCGACGAGATCCTCGCCGACTTCGACGACCGCGGCGCCTGGTACGACATCTCCGGCCGGCTCGACGCCGGCTTCCACATGCTGTCCGTACAGGAGAAGGAGCTCGACGGGCTGAAGGCGAGCATCAGCGCGGCAGGCGGCTACTCCATGTACTCGATGCGGCCCCCGGTGCACGCGGCGGCGTTCTCGGCACTGCGTCACAAGGCCGAAGCGGAAGTGTTCGGCTCGTACGAACTGGCCGACCCCACGATGCCCGTGGTCACCGACCAGGACGGCACCGTCGTCCGGGACGCTGCCGGGATGCGCACGATGATGCTGGACACCTTCGACCGGCCGATCCACTGGCCGAGCGTGGTGGAGGCGCTCAAAGGGCTCGGTGTGGGCACGGTGTGCGTGACCGGGCCGGACAACCTCTTCCACCGGCTCGACCTCACCAAGGACAGTTTCGAGGTCGTGACGGTGGGCCTGCCGAAAAAGCGGGCCCGGGACCAGCGGGAGAGGCGCGGCGCCTGAGGGAGCCGTATGGCCGGTGGACTGATCTCCACCGGTCTCTGCCGCCGTCCCGTCCCGCCGTCCTGCGCGCACCGTCCGACGATCCGATTCGGCTCGATGGGCATACGGCACACGACGAAGCCGGGCCCCACCCTTCGGGTGGAGCCCGGCCCCGTTTCTGTCCGCCCGGCCGCCGCCGTCAGCGCATGGCGGCCAGCCACTCCTCCACGGCCCGCGCGGTCGTCGGGGCGTGTTCCTCCATCATGGTGAAGTGGTTGCCCGGCACATCCATGGAGGTGTGCTCCAGGTCCCAGTAGGAACGCCAGTCGCCGTCCGTCGACCTGGACCAGTCGAAGAACCGCTCAGCAGCCCGTACCAGCAGGGTCGGCGTCGTCACAGCCGTCGGCTTCCAACCCGCGAAGAGCCGGAAGTAGGCACCCATCGCCAGCAGCCTGGTGTCGTCGACCGGGGCATAGCTGTCCTGGCGCTCGTCCATGCCCTCGGAGAGACCGGGCTGGATGCCGATGATCGCGTCGTCGTCGTGCGAGTAGATGTCGATCATCACCACAGCTTGCGGGTGAACTCCCGCACTCTCCAGCCTTCCGGCAACCGCGTGGGCGAGCATGCCGCCCGAGGAGTGGCCGAGGAGTACGAACGGCGCACCGTCCGTGTGCCGCAGCACGGCCTCGGCCTGAGCCTCGACGACCGCGTCGGCGGTCGCGGGCAGCTGCTCGCCCCGCAGGAACCCGGGCGCGCCGAGCGCCCAGACGTCCCGTCGGCCCCGGAACGCGGAGGCGAAGCGCGCGTACTGGTGCGGGCCCGAGATCGACAGGATCGAGGAGAAGCAGACCAGTCCGGGCTGTGTCTCGCCGCGCGAGAGCCGCACCAGGGTGGGCGCCTTGCGCAGCTCGGCCGGTGAGCCGAACGACGGCCGGAACCGCGATGCCTGCATGAGCAGCTCCATGAACTGGCCGGATGCGCCCTGCGTTCCGGCCTCCTCGAGCATGGCTCCAAAGACCCCCGTGGACTCCTCCCCGCCGCTCTGCGCCGCGCTGTCGGACGCGGCCGCACCGCCGGGGGTTCCGGCGAGTTCGGCGCGCAACTGGCGGGCGACCAGGGCGGGGGTCGGGTGGTCGAAGAGCAGAGTGGCGGGCAGTCGCAGGCCGGTGGCCGCGTTCAGCTGGTTGCGCAGCTCGACGGCGGTCAGTGAGTCCAGGCCGAGCTCCAGGAACTCCTGCGTCTCCCCCACAGCGTCGGGCGAGGGATAGGCGAGTACGGCGGCGGCCTGGGCGCGCACCACATCGAGCAGCACCCGCTCCTGCTCGGCCTCGGGCAGCCCGGACAGGCCCGCGAGCCGCCGCGCGGATGCGGACACCGCCGCGTCGGCGGCCCCGTGCGCGGCGGCCCTGCGGGGCACACCGCGTACCAGGCCGCGGAAGACGGCCGGGAGAGCCCCAGCGTCCGCCTGGGCACGCAAGGGGGCGGTGTCCAGGCGCATGGCCACGAAGACGCTCCCGGCGGCTCCCCTCTCATCGGCCGTGCGAGCGGTGGCGGCTTCGGCTCCGGTGTCCGGAGCGAAGCCGGCCGCGGCCAGCGCGAACGCGGTGTCGAAGAGGGCCAGGCCCTCCTCCGAGGAGAGCGGGGCCAGCCCGGCGCGCGCCATCCGCTGGACGTCGGCGTCCGTGAGATCGCCGGTCATCGCGCTGCGCTGCTCCCACAGCCCCCAGGCCAGCGATACGGCGGGCAGCCCCTCCGCACGCCGGCGCTGGGCCAGGGCGTCGAGGAAGGCGTTGGCCGCAGCGTAGTTGGCCTGCCCGGGGCTGCCGAGCGTCCCGGCCGCCGAGGAGAACAGGACGAACGCTGCCAGGTCCAGTCCGCGGGTCAGCTCGTGCAGATGCAGCGCCGCGTCGGTCTTGGGGCGCAGCACCGCGTCGAGCCGCTCCGGGGTCAGCGACGGCACGAGACCGTCGTCGAGGTGACCCGCGGTGTGGACCACGGCGGTGAGCGGGTGTTCGGCCGGGATGCCCGCCAGCAGCACAGCCAGCGCGTCCCGGTCGGACGCGTCGCACGCGGCGACGGTCGCCTCGGCGCCCAGGGCGGCGAGTTCGGCGACGAGTTCCGCGGCGCCGTCGGCACCGGGTCCGCGCCTGCTGGTCAGCAGCAGGTGCTGTACTCCCCGCTCGGTGACCAGGTGCCGGGCCAGCAGGCTGCCGAGCACTCCGGTGCCGCCGGTGATGAGGACGGTGCCATCCGGGTCGAGCGCGGGGGCCGATGCACGGTCCGAGGCCTGGTCGGACACGGCGCGATCCGGATTCTCGTCCTGCGCGGTGCGGTCAGGGGCATGGTCCGCCACGGCTGGGGCAGACCGGTCCGACGCGTCGTGGGCAGGCTCGTCTGTCCCGGGGCGAGCCGCAGGGACCCTCGCCAGCCTGGCGACGTGCAGGGCTCCGTCACGGACGGCGAGCTGGGGTTCCCCGCCGGCCAGGGCTGCCGCGAGCAACGGGGCGAGCGCCACCGGTCCGTTCCCGGCTTCGTCACTCCCGTGCTCCGCGTCGAGGTCGAGCAGCACGAACCGGCCGGGATTCTCCGACTGTGCGGACCGCAGCAGGCCCCACACCGACGCGTACGCCAGGTCCGGTACGCCCTCGCCCGGCCGTACCTCGACCGCGCCACGGGTGACCACCGCCAGCCGGGCCCCGGCGAGCGACTCCTCGGCCAGCCAGGTCTGCACGAGCTTCAGTGCGTCATGGGCCGCCTGCCGGGCGGCACCCGCGCTGTCCGCCGCGCGGTCCTCGCCGGAAGAGGCACACGAGACCAGCACGGTGTCCGGCAGCGGCTTGCCGGCAGCCGCCACTCCGACGAGCGCGTCCAGATCCGCGTAGGCGTCGGCGGTTATGCCCGCGCCCCGCAGCGTGGCCTCCAGATCGAGGGTGTCGGTCCCTATCACCGCCCAACGCCCGTTCATCGAAGTAGAGTTCGCGGCCGATGTCGGCCACTCCAGCCGGAAGAGCGAGTCGTGGAACGCGGGCTGAGCGGTCCGCAGCTTGGCCGGGTCGAGCGCCCTCAGCAGCAGCGACTCCACCGACACGACCGGTGCGCCCTGCTCGTCGAAGGCCGCGAGGGACACGGCGCCGGACCCCGCGGGGGCCAGGCGCACCCGCAGCGCGCCCGGTCCGACGGCGTGCAGGCCGACACCGCTGAAGGAGAACGGCAGCCGGATCCGGTTGTCGTCGCCCTGCTCCCCGTTCCCGGCAGCGAGGAAGGAACCCAGCGCGATGCCGTGCAGGCCCGCGTCCAGCAGCGCCGGATGCACACCGAAGTGCGCGGCCTCGGCGTGCGGGCCCTCGGACAGCAGCAGTTCGGCGAACAGCTCGTCGCCGCGCCGCCAAGCGGCCCGCAGATTGCGGAACGCCGGGCCGTACGCGAATCCACCGGCGGCGAACCGCTCGTACAGATCCGCCACGTCGAGCGGTTCGGCTCCAGCGGGAGGCCAGGCCTCCGGGCCGGACGCTTGTGGTCCGGAGGCTTGTGGTCCGGCCGCCGTGTCCGCCGCGCCGAGCACACCGCTGGCGTGCCGCGTCCACGGCACGTCCTGGCCCTGACCGTCCTCGCCGCCCCGGCCCTCGGCACGCGAGTGAACGTGCAGCACGCGCCTTCCCGCGCCGTCGGGCGCGGCCACCGACAGCCGCAGCTGGAGCGCGCCGCGCTCGGGAAGCACCAGCGGCGCCTCCAGAGTCAGTTCCTCGAGGTGAGCGGTGCCGACCCGCTGCCCGGCGTGCAGCGCGAGTTCCACGAAGGCGGTCCCGGGAAGCAGCACGGTATCCGCGACCGCGTGATCGGCCAGCCAGGGGTGGCTCTGGAGCGACAGCCGACCGGTGAACAAAAGCCCTTCCGAGTCGGGCAGTTCGACGGCCGCGCCCAGCAACGGATGCTCTGCCGGGCCGAGCCCGGCGGAGGCCACATCGCCCGCCGGGGCGACCGGCACGTCGATCCAGTAGCGCTCGTGCTGGAAGGCGTAGGTGGGCAGATCCACCCGCTGCGCTCCCGTACCGGCGAACACCGCGTCCCAGTCCACCTGCACACCACGGACATACGCCTCACCCAAGGAAAGCCAGAAACGCTCCAGACCACCCTCATTACGGCGCAGCGACCCGAGCACGGCCGCCTCACGGCCCGCATCCTCCACCGTCTCCTGCACACCAACAGTCAGCACAGGATGCGGGCTCGACTCGACGAAAACACCGAACCCCTGCTCCAGCAGAGTGCGGGTCGCCTGCTCCAACTCCACCGTCTGCCGCAGATTACGGAACCAGTACCCGCCATCCAACTCCGGACCCTGCACCCACTCCCCCGTCACCGTCGACAGGAACGGCACCTCCGCCGCCTGTGGGGTGATCGGAGCCAACAGCCCGGCCAGCTCCTCCCGCAACAACTCCACCTGCGCCGAATGCGACGCATAATCCACCGCAATCCGCTTCGCGCGAACCCCATCCGCCTCACACGAAGCCAACAGCTCGTCCAACGCCTCGACCTCGCCCGAAACCACCACGGAGGAAGGCCCGTTGACGGCAGCGACGGAGATCCGTTCCTCACCCCACGCAGCGATCCGCTCCCGCACCTCCTTCG
>NZ_JBVJKN010000065.1:0-16308 GCF_055585225.1 Streptomyces sp. NPDC053673
CCTCATCCAGCGCCTTGGCGAACACCGGATACGCCTCGTACAACTCACGGCCCATCCCCAGCCGCTGACTCCCCTGCCCCGTGAACAGGAACGCCAGCTTCCCGCCGACCGAGGACGAGCCCTCGATCAGCCCGGCGGCTCCGCGTCCCTCGGCGAGTGCCGTCAGGGCGGCCCGGAAGCCGTCGCGGTCCGAGGCCACGACCGTCGCACGATGCTCGAAGAGGGCGCGGGTGGTCACCAGGGAGTGGCCGATGTCGGCGAGGCTCGTCCCCGGGTGGGCCTCCAGGTGGGACAGCAGCCGCTCGCCCTGGGCGCGCAGGGCGTCCGCGGTCCGGGCGGAGAGGTGCCACGGGAGGGCCGGCGGAGCCGGCTCCGGCCGGTTGCCGGGGGCGGTGCCTGCGTCGGTGTCGGGGGCCTGCTCGATGATGGCGTGCGCGTTGGTGCCGCTCATGCCGAACGAGGACACACCGGCCCGGCGCGGGCGGCCCGTCTCCGGCCACTCCACCGCCTCCGTCAGCAGCGAGACCGCCCCCGCAGACCAGTCCACGTGCGGCGACGGCGCGTCGACGTGCAGGGTCTGCGGGAGCACTCCGTGCCGCATCGCCATGACCATCTTGATGATGCCCGCGACACCGGCGGCGGCCTGGGTGTGGCCGAAGTTGGACTTGATGGAGCCGAGCCACAGCGGAGTGTCCTCGGGGCGGTCCTGACCGTAGGTGGCGAGGAGCGCCTGGGCCTCGATCGGGTCACCGAGGGTGGTGCCGGTGCCATGCGCCTCGACGGCGTCGACGTCGGCGGTGGCCAGGCCCGCGTTGGCGAGCGCCTGGCGGATCACCCGCTGCTGCGAGGGGCCGTTCGGAGCCGTGAGACCGTTGCTGGCGCCGTCCTGGTTGACGGCGGAGCCCCGTACGACGGCGAGCACCTGGTGACCGTTGCGCCGGGCGTCCGACAGGCGCTCGACGAGCAGCATGCCGACGCCCTCGCCCCACGCCGTACCGTCGGCCGCGGCGGCGAACGGCTTGCATCGGCCGTCGGCGGCCAGGCCCCGCTGGCGGCTGAACTCGGTGAAGACATCGGGGGTGGTGATGATGGTGACTCCGCCCGCCAGCGCGAGCGAGCATTCGCCATTGCGCAGGGCTTGAGCCGCGAGGTGCAGGGCGACCAGCGACGACGAGCACGCGGTGTCGACGGTGACCGCCGGGCCCTCGAAGCCGAAGGTGTACGAGACGCGGCCGGAGGCGATGCTGCTGGAGCCGCCGGTGCCGAGGTAGCCCTCGACACCCTCGGGGACGGTGTTCAGCCGGGACACGTAGTCGTTGTGCATCTGGCCGACGAACACGCCGACCTGCTTTCCGCGCAGGCCCGTCGGGTCGATACCGGCCCGCTCGAACGCCTCCCAGGAGGTCTCCAGGAGCAGCCGCTGCTGCGGGTCCATGGCGAGGGCCTCACGCGGGTTGATCCCGAAGAATGCGGGGTCGAAGTGGTGGGCGTCGTAGAAGAAGCCGCCCTCCCTGGCGTACGACGTGCCGGGGCTGTCGGGGTCGGGGTCGTACAGCGCCTCTGTGTCCCAGCCGCGGTCCTCGGGCAGGTGGGCGATGCCGTCCCGGCCCTCGGCAAGCAGCTTCCAGAGGTCCTCGGGGCTGCGGACGTCGCCGGGGAAGCGGCAGCTCATGGCGACGATCGCGATGGGGTCGTCGGCCTCGGCGGCGGTGGCGGTGTGCCGCGGCGCCGCGGCGGCGGCCTCCGAGCCCAGGAGTTCGTCCTTGAGGTAGGCGGCGAGCGCCACGGGCGTGGGGTAGTCGAAGACGAGTGTGGCGGGCAGCCGGATGCCGGCGGTCGCACCGAGGCGGTTGCGGAACTCCACGGCCGTCAGCGAGTCGAAGCCGAGATCCTTGAAGGCGCGCGTGGGTTCGACGGCGTCCGGGGTGGCGTGGCCGAGTACGGCGGCGACCTGGTCGCGCACGAGGCCGAGCAGGAGCGGGTCGCGCTCGCTGACGGGGAGTCGTACGAGCCGCTCCACCAGTGGTGTTCCGGCACCGGCCGCAGTGGCCTCGACGGCTCGGCGGGCGGGGGCGCGGACCAGGCCGCGCAGCAGGGCGGGGACCATGCTCGCGTCGGCCCGGCGCAGCGGCGCCAGATCGAGCTGCATGGGCACCAGCAGGGCGTCGCCGGTGCGGTGCGCGGTGTCGAGCAGCGCCAGGCCGTCTTCGGAGGAGAGGCCGACGACGCCGGAGCGCGTCATCCGGTCCTTGTCGGCGGTGTCGAGTTCACCCGTCATGCCGCTGGCCTCGGCCCACAGGCCCCAGGCCAGGGAGGTGGCGGCGAGGCCGTGGGCCTGCCGGTGGCGGGCGAGGGCGTCCAGGAAGACGTTCGCGGCCGCGTAGTTGGCCTGTCCGGCGCCGCCGAAGGTGCCGGCTGCGGAGGAGAACAGCACGAAGTCGGCGAGGTCGAGGTGGCGGGTCAGCTCGTGCAGGTTGAGGGCCGCGCCGGCCTTGGGCCGCAGGACCTTGTCGAGGCGCTCGGGCGTGAGGGCGTCGACCACGCCGTCGTCGAGGACGCCGGCGGTGTGCACGACGGCGGTGAGCGGGTGCTCGGCCGGTACGGACTCCAGCAGTGCGGCGAGCGCGTCACGGTCGGCGACGTCGCAGGCGGCGACGGTGACGTCGGCGCCCAGCTCCCGCAGCTCGGCGGCGAGTTCGGCGGCTCCGGCGGCGGCCTCGCCGCGGCGGCTGGTCAGCAGCAGGTGGCGCGCACCGCGTGTGGTGACTGCGTGGCGGGCGACGAGGGCACCGAGGGTGCCGGTGCCGCCGGTGATGAGGACGGTGCCCTCGGGGTTCCAGTCGGTGGGCAGGGTGAGCACGATCTTGCCGACGTGGCGTGCCTGGCTGAGGTAGCGGAACGCCTCGGGAGCCTGCCGCAGGTCCCAGGCGGAGACCGGAACCGGACGCAGTGCGCCCGCGTGGAAGAGGGCGAGCAGTTCGGTCAGCATCTCCTGGATGCGGTCCAGGCCTGCCTCGGTCAGGTCGAACGCCTGGTAGCTCACGCCGGGGTGGGCGGCGGCGACGTCGTCGGGCGAGCGGACATCGGTCTTGCCCATCTCGACGAAGCGTCCGCCACGCGGCAGGAGCCGCAGTGAGGCGTCCACGAACTCCCGGGCGAGGGAGTCGAGGACGACGTCGACGCCGCGTCCCTGGGTGGCCGTGCGGAAGGTGTCCTCGAAGTCGAGGGTGCGCGAGGAAGCGATCCGGTCGTCGGTCAGGCCGAGTTGGCGCAGGGTGTCCCACTTGGCGGGGCTGGCCGTCGCGTAGACGTCGACGCCCCAGTGGCGGGCGAGCTGGACGGCGGCCATGCCGACACCGCCGGCGGCGGCGTGCACGAGGAGCGACTCTCCGCCGCGCAGGCCGGCGAGGTCGTTCAGCGCGTAGTACGCCGTCATGAAGACGATCGGTACGGACGCGGCCTCGGCGAAGGTCCAGCCCTCGGGCATGGGGGCGATCATGCGGCGGTCGACGACGGTGAGCGGGCCGAACGCGCCGGGCAGCATGCCCATGACGCGGTCGCCGGGTGCGAGGTCGGTGACGCCGGGGCCGGTCTCCAGGACGATGCCCGCGCCTTCGCTGCCCATGAGGCCCGGGTCTCCGGGGTACATGCCCAGGGCGTTGAGGACATCGCGGAAGTTGAGGCCGGCGGCCCGGACCGCGACGCGGACCTGGCCGGGTTCCAGGGGGGCCTCGGACTCCGGGCTGGGGACGAGGGTGAGGTTGTCGAGGGTGCCCTTGTCCTCGATGTCCATGCGCCAGGCGGACTCGCCCGGGGGCGGGGTCAGCGGGGTGGCTGCGGGGATCCGGGCCAGCCGGGGGGCGTGGACGGTGCCACGGCGGATCGCGAGCTGCGGCTCGCCGGTGGCCAGTGCAGCGGCGAGGGCGCCCGCGGAGGCGGCGTCGGAATCGATGTCGACGAGGACGAATCGGTCGGGGTTCTCGGACTGGGCGGTGCGCACGAGGCCCCACACGGGCGCATGGGTCAGGTCGGCGAGGCCCCAGTCGCTCTGGGTGGCGATGGCGCCTCGGGTGACGAATACCAGGCGGGAGGTGGCGAACCGGTCGTCGGCGAGCCAGGCCTTGACCAGGTCGAGTGCCTCGTGTGTGGCGGTGTGTACGGAGCCGGCGAGGGCACCGAGGTCGGTGGCCGTGCCGGGCGTGTGGTGGACGAGGACGTACTCGGGTGCCGGGGCGGCGGCGTCGAGGGTCGCGGCGAGGGCGTCGAGGCCGGTGTGGGCGGTGAGTTCGAGGCCGGGCAGGGCGGTGTCGTCCGAGCCGATGAAGGCCCACCGGCCGGTGACGCCGGGCCGGTTCGCGGGCAGCGGCACGGTGGCCCAGTCGACCCGGAACAGCGACTCGTGGTGTGCGGAACGCGCGCTGCCGAGCTGGTCGGCGGAGACGGGCCGCAGCATCAGACTGTCGACGGCGGCGACGGGGGCGCCCGTGGTGTCGGCGATCTGCAGGGCGAGCGTGTCCTGGCCGTCCGGGCTGAGGCGTACGCGCAGCGCGGAGGCGCCGACGGCGTGCAGGGACACACCGCGCCAGGAGAAGGGCAGTCGCCCCTGCCGATCGCCGTCCGGGGACGGCTGCACGAAGGTGCCGTGCAGGGCGGCGTCCAGCAGCGCCGGGTGGAGGCCGAACCGGGTGGCCTCGGACTGCCGGTCGTCGGGCAGGGCCACCTCGGCGTAGACGTCGTCGTCGAGCAGCCAGGCGGCGCGCAGCCCCTGGAAGAGGGGCCCGTAGGCGAATCCGCCCTGGCCGAGGTGCTCGTACAGGCCGTCCACGCCGACGGCTTCGGCGCCCGCCGGGGGCCAGGCGGTGAGGTCGAAGCCGGGGGCCGGGGCCCCGGTGGCGAGAACGCCGCCGGCGTGCCGGGTCCACGGCTCGTCGGCGGGGGCGTCCTGGTGGCTGGAGTACAGGTCCAGAGTGCGACGGCCCGCCGCGTCGGGGGCACCCACCACGATCTGGAGACGGACGACCGTGTCGGGGGCGAGTATCAGCGGCGCTTCGAGGGTGAGTTCTTCGAGAAGGTCGCAGCCGGCCTGGTCACCCGCGCGGATGGCGAGTTCGACGAAGGCCGTGCCCGGCAGCAGGACGGAGCCCATGACGGCGTGGTCGGCGAGCCACGGGTGGGTGTCGAGTGAGAGGCGGCCGGTGAACAGGAAGCCTTCGCCGTCGGCGAGGGCGACGGCGGCGCCGAGGAGCGGGTGGTGGGCGGCGCCCAGGCCCGCCGACTCCACGTCGCCGACGTAACCGGCGGGGGCCTCCAGCCAGAACCGTTCGCGCTGGAAGGCGTAGGTGGGCAGCTCGGTGCGGCGGGCGCCGGTTCCGCTGAAGTACGCGGCCCAGTCCAGCGGCACGCCAAGGGTGTGGGCGGCGCCGATCGCTGTGGCCAGTGCCCTGGCCTCGCCGCGGTCGCGGCGCAGGGCCGGGATGAAGACGGCCGTGTCCGCGGAGTCGGTGAGGCAGTCGCGGCCGAGGGCGGACAGCACGCCCTGCGGGCCCAGTTCGAGGTAGGTGGTGACGTGTTCGGCTTCCAGGGTGCGGATGCCGTCGAGGAAGCGGACCGCTTCGCGGACATGGGCGACCCAGTGGTCGGCGGTGCGCAGCTCGTCGCCGGCCAGCCGTCCGGTGAGGTGGGTGACGACCGGGATGGTGGCCCGGTGGTACGTCAGGGATTCCGCGACCTCGCGGAAGTCGTCGAGCATGCCGTCCATGAGCGGGGAGTGGAAGGCGTGGCTGACGGTGAGCTGCTTGGTGCGCCGGCCGCGCCGGTCGAACTCGGCGGCGATCTCGAGGGCGAGGGACTCCTCGCCCGAGATGACGACGGCGGAGGCGGAGTTGACGGCGGCGATGCCGATCCGGTCCTCGTGGCCCGCCAGCAGCGGCAGCACCTCGTCCTCGGTGGCCGTCAAGGCGATCATGGCTCCGCCCTCGGGCAGCCGCTGCATGAGGCGGCCCCGGGCGGCCACCAGCCGGGCCGCGTCGGGCAGCGTGAGGACACCCGCGGCGTGCGCGGCGGTGATCTCGCCGATGGAGTGCCCGGCGACGAAGTCCGGGCGGATGCCCCAGGACTCGACGAGCCGGTACAGCGCGGTCTCCAGTGCGAACAGGGCGGGTTGTGTGAACCCGGTCCGGTCGAGTGTGTCGCCGTCGGCCGCGAACAGCACGTCCTTCAGGGGCTGTTCGAGATGCGGGTCCAGCTCGGCGCAGACCGCGTCCAGTGCCCGGGCGAAGGCCGGGTACGTGTCGTACAGCTCACGGCCCGTGCCGGAGCGCTGGCTGCCCTGTCCGGTGAACAGGACGGCCGTCTTGCCGTCGGCGACGGTGTGCTGCACCACCTTTGCGGTGTCGTGGCCCTCGGCAAGTGCGGTCAGTCCGGCCATGAGCCGGTCGCGGTCGTGTGCGACCACGACGGCCCGACGGTCCAGTGCCGTACGGGTGGTGGCGAGGGAGAGCGCCAGGTCGGCGTGGGCGGCCTCGGGACGCTCGTCGAGATGGGCGATGAGCCGGGCGGCCTGGGCGCGCAGCGCGGTGGGGGTTCTACCGGAGAGCGTGAAGGGCAGGGGGATGTCCGCCGGGAGGGCCGGGGCGGTGTCGGTCTCGGCCGGTTCGTCGGCGGGCGGCTGTTCGATGATGACGTGCGCGTTGGTGCCACTGACGCCGAAGGAGGAGATGCCCGCCCGGCGCGGACGGCCGGTCTCGGGCCACTCGGCGGCCTCGTTCAGCAGGGACACTGCTCCTGCGGACCAGTCGATGTGCGGGGACGGCTCGCCGATGTGCAGCGACTGGGGCAGGACGCCGTGGCGCATGGCGAGGACCATCTTGATGATGCCCGCGGCGCCGGCGGCGGCCTGGGTGTGGCCGATGTTGGACTTGATCGAGCCGAGCCGCAGGGGTCGGTCCTCGGGGCGGTCCTGGCCGTAGGTGGCGAGCAGGGCCTGCGCCTCGATCGGGTCGCCGAGGGTGGTGCCGGTGCCATGCGCCTCGACGGCGTCGACGTCGGCGGCCGACAGGCCCGCGCTCGCGAGGGCGGCGCGGATGACCCGCTGCTGGGAGGGGCCGTTGGGGGCGGTGAGACCGTTGCTGGCGCCGTCCTGGTTGACGGCGGAGCCCCTGACCACGGCGAGGATCCGATGGCCGTTGCGGCGGGCGTCGGAGAGGCGCTCGACGAGGATCATGCCCGCGCCCTCGGCCCAGCCGGTGCCGTCGGCTTCGGCGGAGAAGGACTTGCAGCGGCCGTTGGTGGCCAGGCCGCGCTGGCGGCTGAAGTCGATGAAGGTGTCGGGGGTGGACATGACGGTGACACCGCCGGCCAGGGCCATGTCGCACTCGCCGTTGCGCAGCGCCTGCACCGCGAGGTGCAGGGCGACCAGCGACGACGAGCAGGCCGTGTCGACGGTGACGGCGGGGCCTTCGAGACCGAAGGTGTACGAGACACGGCCCGAGGCGACACTGCCCGCCGTGCCGGTGCCGAGGTAGCCCTCCAGGCCCTCGGGCACGGCCGGCAGCCGGGTGAGGTAGTCGTGATACATGACACCGGCGAACACGCCGGTGCGGCTGCCGCGTACGGACGTGGGGTCGATCCCGGCCCGCTCGAACGCCTCCCAGGAGGTCTCCAGCAGGAGCCGCTGGTGCGGGTCCATGGCGAGGGCCTCGCGCGGGTTGATGCCGAAGAAGTCGGGGTCGAACTCGGCGGCGTCGTGCAGGAATCCGCCCTCGCGGGTGTAGCTGGTGCCCGCCCGTCCGGGGTCGGAGTCGTACAGCGCGTCGAGGTTCCAGCCCCGGTCGGTGGGGAACGGGGAGATCGCGTCGACGGAGCCGGCGACGAGCTGCCACAGCTCCTCGGGGGTGGTGACGCCGCCCGGGTAGCGGCAGCTCATGCCGACGATGGCGATCGGTTCGTCGTCGTTGGCCTTGACGACCGCGCCGGGTGCGGCAGATGCGGAGTCGGCGTCGTCGCCGAGCAGTTCGGTGCGCAGGAAGGCGGCGAGGGCGTTCGGGGTCGGGTAGTCGAAGACAAGGGTGGCGGGCAGCCGGACGCCGGTGGCGGAGCCGAGGCGGTTGCGCAGTTCGACGGCGGTCAGCGAGTCGAAACCGAGCTCCTTGAAGGCACGGCCCGGGTCGACGGCCTCGGGGCCGGGGTAGCCGAGGACGGCGGCCACCTGGACACGTACGGTGTCCAGCAGCAGCCGGTCGCGTTCGGCGCCGGTCAGCGGCAGCAGCCGCTCGGTGAACCCGCCGGCCGGGGTGGCGTCGAGGGTCTCGGCGGCCCGCCGGGCGGGGGTGCGGACCAGGCCGCGCAGCAGGGCGGGGACCATGCTCGCGTCGGCCCGGCGCAGGGATGCCAGGTCCAGGTGCATGGGGACGGCAGTGGCGTCGCCGACGGCGCGAGCGGTGTCCAGCAGCGCCAGGCCCTCCTCGGAGGAGAGCGCGGCGACTCCGGCGCGGGAGATCCGCTCCAGGTCGGCGTCGGCGAGGTCGCCGGTCATGCCGCTGCGTTCGGCCCACAGGCCCCAGGCGAGGGCACTGGCGGGCAGTCCTTCGGCGCGGCGGCGGTGAGCGAGCGCGTCGAGGAAGGCGTTGGCGGCGGCGTAGTTGGCCTGTCCGGGGCCGCCGAGGGTGCCGGCTGCGGCGGAGAACAGGACGAATGCGGCCAGGTCGCTGTCTCGGGTCAGCTCGTGCAGGTGCACGGCCGCGTCGACCTTGGCGGGCAGGACGCGGTCGATGCGCTCGGGCGTGAGCGCTTCGAGGATGCCGTCGTCGAGGACGCCCGCCGTGTGCACGACGGCGGTCAGCGGGTGGTCGGCCGGTACGGACTCCAGCAGTGCGGCGAGCGCGTCACGGTCGGCGGCGTCGCAGGCGGCCAGGGTCACCTCGGCGCCCAGCTCACGCAGGTCGGCGAGGAGTTCGGCGGCTCCGGCGGCGGCCTCGCCGCGGCGGCTGGTCAGCAGCAGGTGACGTATGCCGTGCTCGGCGACCAGGTGTCGGGCCACCAGGCCGCCGAGAGTGCCGGTGGCGCCGGTGACCAGGGCCGTGCCGTCCGGGTTGAGGTCGGGCGCCTCCTGGCCGGGTGCGGCGACGATGCGGGCGAGCCGGGGCACGACGACCTTGCCCTCGTGCAGGGCGAGTTGCGGTTCGGCCGTGGCGAGCGCGGCGGGCAGGGCACGCAGGGACTCCTCGCGTCCGTCCAGGTCGAGCAGGACGAAACGGTCGGGGTGCTCGGACTGCGCGGAGCGCAGCAGGCCCCATAGCGGGGCGTGGGCGAGGTCGGCGATGTCGGCGCCCGCCGTGGTGGCGACGGCGTCGCGGGTGACGAACACCAGCCGGGAGCCGGCGAAGCGGTCGTCGGCCAGCCAGGACTGGGCGAGTTCGAGAGCGCGGTGCAGCGCGTCGCGTACGGTTCCGGGCAGCGCCGCGTCGACCGGGGTCGCGGCCGGGTCGCCGAAGGGCACAACAACGGCCTGCGGGACCGGGCCGCCGGCCTCCAGGGCGGCACCGAGCGCGGCGAGGTCGGCATGGACGGCGGCCGTGGGCAGCGCGGTGGTGAACTCCGTACCGGGCGCGCCCAGCAGCGCCCACTGGCCCGCGGCGACAGTGGTGGCGGCCGAGGTCGGCACACCGGTCCACTCCACGCGGAACAGCGACTCGTGGAAGGCGGTACGCGCGGCATGCACCTGGTCCGGGGTGACGGGCCGCAGCAGCAGCGCGTCGACGGAGGCGACGGGCGCGCCCGTCTCGTCGGCGAGGGTCACCGAGACGGTGTCGTTGCCCGCGGGCGCGAGCCGTACGCGCAGGGCCCGGGCGCCTACGGCCTGGAGCGCGACACCGCTCCAGGAGAACGGCAGCCTGCCGTGATCGGTCTCTTCGAGGAGCGAGCCGATGCCGACGGCGTGCAGCGCTGCGTCCAGCAGCGCGGGATGCAGGCCGAACAAGGCGGCCTCGGCGTGCGCCTGCTGCGGCAGGCGGACCTCGGCAAAGACCTCGTCGCCGCGCTGCCAGGCGCCCTTGAGGCCCTGGAAGACCGGACCGTAGGCGAATCCGGACTCGGTGAGGTAGTCGTACAAGCCCTCGATGTCGACCTCGGTGGCGCCCTTCGGCGGCCAGCTGGTGAGGTCGGCGAGGGGCGCACGGGTGCCCTGGGCACCCGTGGTGGCCAGGAAGCCGGTGGCGTGCCGGGTCCAGGCGCCCTCGCCCCAGGTGTCGTCGGCGGCGTCCTCGGCCCGGGAGTACAGGGTCAGTGACCGGCGCCCCTGGGCGTCGGGGGCGCCGACGGCGAGCTGGATCTGCAGTCCGCCGTGCGGAGGCAGCACCAGCGGCGCCTCCAGGGTGAGTTCGTCCAGCAGGTCGCAGCCGGTGTGGTCGCCGGCCTGGAGGGCCAGTTCGACGAAGGCGGTGCCGGGCAGCAGCACGGTGTCCATCACCGTGTGGTCGGCGAGCCACGGGTGCGTGGCCAGGGAGAGCCGGCCGGTGAAGAGGTAGCCGTCGCCGTCGGCGAGGGCGATGGCCGCGCCGAGCAGCGGGTGGTCGGCGGAGCCGATTCCGGCTGCGGTGACGTCGCCCGCCCAGGCGGTGGGCTGCTCGGGCCAGTACAGCTCGCGCTGGAAGGCGTACGTGGGCAGGTCGAGACGGGTGGCACCGCGCCCGGCGAAGACGGCGGACCAGTCGACGGCGACGCCGTGGACGTGAGCCTGCGCGACGGCTGTCGCGAACGCCGTCGCCTCGGGGCGGTCGGCGCGCAGCAGGGTTACGAAGACGACGTCCGGGCTTGTGACGCACTCCTGCGCGAGGGCGGTGAGGACTCCCCCGGGGCCCACTTCGACGAAGGTGGTGACGCCCTGCTCGGCGAGGCGGCGCACCCCGTCGAAGAATCGGACGGCCTCGCGGACGTGACGGACCCAGTAGTCGGCGGCGCAGATCTCCTCCGCGGTGACGGAGGCGCCGGTCAGGTTGGAGACGATCGGGATGACGGGCGGGGCGTAGTCGACGGACTCGGCGACCTCACGGAACGCGTCGAGCATGCCGTCCATCAGCGGGGAGTGGAAGGCATGGCTGACCTTCAGCCGCTTGGTCCTGCGGCCCCGGGCGCACAGCGTCTCGGCAAGCGCCGTGGCGGCCTCCTCGTCGCCGGAGACGACGACGGAGCTCGGGCCGTTGACGGCGGCGATGCTCACCCGGTCGGTGAGCAGCGGTGTCACCTCGTCCTCGGTGGCCTCGACGGCGATCATCGCGCCGCCGACGGGCAGCGCCTGCATCAGCCGGCCGCGGGCGGCGACCAGCTTGGCCGCGTCCGGGAGGGTGAGCACTCCGGAGATGTGGGCAGCGGCCATTTCACCGATGGAGTGGCCGATGAGGAAGTCCGGTGCCAGGCCCCACTGTTCGAGCTGCCGGCACAGGGCGACCTCGACGGCGAACAGCGCGGTCTGAGTGTAGGCGGTCTCGTCCAGAAGGGCGGCCTCGGGTGAGCCCTCGGCGGCGAACAGCACATCGAACAGGGGTCGTTCGAGGTGCTGGTCGAGTTCGTCGCGGACCGTTTCGAGGGCGTGGGCGAAGCCGGGATGGGTCTCGTACAGCTCACGGCCCATGCCCAGGCGCTGGCTGCCCTGGCCGGTGAAGAGGAAGGCGGTCTTGCCCTCGCCCGCCACGCCCAGAACCGCGCCGGCCGGCTGCTCGCCGTGCGTGGGCGCGGCGAGGTCGGCGAGGTCTGCGAGGTCGGCCAGCAGGCTCTCGCGGTCGGCGCTGAAGAGTACGGCCCTGCGGTCGAGCGAGGAGCGGCCGGTGGCGAGCGAGAAGCCGAGGTCGGTCAGGCTCGCGGAGTCCGTGGCGAGTTCGGGGTGGGCGTGCAGATGGGCGGCGAGCCGCTCGGCCTGGGCGCGCAGGGCGGGCTCGCTCTGGCCCGACACCAGCAGCGGCACCGGGCCGGTGGCGCCCTCGGCTGCCCCGGCGGCGGGGGTCGTGTCGCCGGCGGCCGGCTCATGGGGCTCGTCGGCGGGCGGAGCCTGCTCGATGACGGTGTGGGCGTTGGTGCCGCTGACGCCGAAGGAGGAGATGCCGGCGCGGCGCGGCTGGCCGGTCTCCGGCCATGGCACGGCCTCGGTCAGCAGCTTGACGTCACCGGCCGTCCAGTCGACGTTGGTGGACGGCTGGTCGATGTGGAGCGACTCGGGCAGGACTCCGTGGTGGATCGCCAGCACCATTTTGATGATGCCGGCGACACCGGCGGCGGCCTGGGTATGGCCGATGTTCGATTTGATCGAGCCCAGCCACAGCGGGCGGCCGTCCGGCCGGTTCTGGCCGTAGGTGGCGAGGATGGCCTGCGCCTCGATCGGGTCGCCGAGTGTCGTGCCCGTGCCGTGCGCCTCGACGACGTCGACCTGCGCCGGGGTGAGTCCGGCGTTGGTCAACGCCTGCCGGATGACGCGCTGTTGGGACGGCCCGTTGGGGGCGGTCAGACCGTTGCTCGCACCGTCCTGGTTGATCGCGGAGCCGCGAACGACAGCGAGGACGGGGTGGCCGTTGCGGCGGGCGTCGGAGAGCCGCTCGACGAGCAGCATGCCCACGCCCTCGCCCCAGCCGGTGCCGTCGGCGCCGTCCGCGAACGGCTTGCAGCGGCCGTCGGGGGCGAGTCCGCGCTGCCGGCTGAACTGGACGAACGCACGCGGGCTCGACATGACGGTGACACCGCCCGCAAGGGCCAGCGAGCACTCGTCGTTGCGCAGCGCCTGCACCGCCAGGTGCAGGGCGACGAGCGAGGCCGAGCAGGCCGTGTCGACGGTGACCGCCGGGCCCTCCAGGCCGAAGGTGTAGGAGATCCGCCCGGACACGACGCTGGCGGCGTTTCCCGTCAGGAGATAACCCTCGACACCCTTGGGTACTTCGCGCAACAGCTCGGGATAGTCCTGGCCGTTGGTACCGATGAAGACACCGGCCTTGCTGCCGCGCAGGGTCGCCGGATCTATTCCGGCCCTTTCGAAGGTCTCCCAGGACGTTTCGAGGAGCAGGCGCTGCTGCGGGTCCATGCCGAGGGTTTCACGGGGGCTGATCCCGAAGAACGCGGCGTCGAATTGCCCGGCGCCGTCGAGGAATCCACCCTCGCGGGTGTAACTGGTGCCCTGTTGGTCGGGATCGGCGTCGTACAGCGACTCGATGTCCCAGCCGCGGTCGGTGGGGAAGTCGGTGATCGCGTCCCGGCCCTGGGCGACCAGGTCCCACAGGCCCTCCGGCGACTCGATTCCGCCGGGGAACCTGCAGCTCATGCCGACGATCGCGATCGGCTCCGGCTCCTGGGCCTCGACCTCGCGAAGCCGCTGCCGCGTCTGATGCAGATCGGCCGTAACCCGCTTCAGATAGCCGAGGATCTTGTCCTGATCTGCCATTGGAACCTCATCCATGCTTCTCGTCACAAACCCTTGCGCCTGCTACTGCCTGCTGTCCGCCTGCTAAATACCGAGCTCTTTGTCGATGAAGTCGAAGAGCTCGTCCGGCGTGGCCTCCTGGAGTTTCTCGGTGACGGCCTCGCCATGGGAATCGGTGCGCGGTTCACCCCACTTCGCCAGCAGAGCCTGCAGACGCAGCGCGATGTCGGTACGCGTTTCGGTGGTTTCTGTGTCCGGGTCGAGAACGGACAGCGCGGACTCCAGCCTTTCGAGTTCCGCAATGCCGGGGGCCGCTCCTGAGCTGCTGTCCTGGACGATCTCTCCGCGCAGGAAGTCGGCCAGGGCCGTCGGGGTCGGGTGGTCGAAGACGAGGGTCGCCGGGAGCCGCAGTCCGGTGGCGGCATTGAGCCGGTTGCGCAGCTCCAGCGCGATCAGGGAGTCGAAGCCGAGCTCCTTGAAGGCGCGTCCCGCACCCACCTCGTCGGTTGTCGGGTGACCGAGCGCGGTGGCCGCATTCGAGCGCACCAGTTCCAGGACGGCCAGGGCCTGTTCGGCCTGCGGCATGACGGCGAGGCGTCGCCGCAGCGCCTCCGCCGGTGAGTGCTCACCGCCCGGCTCGCCGCCCGCCGGAGCGGATTCGGCGAGCTGCCGCACCTCGGGCAGGTCGGCAAGGAACGGGCTCGGCCGTACGGCGGTGTAGCCGGGCGCGAACCGCTCCCACTGGATGTCGGCGACGGTCACGCCCGCCTCGGCGTGGTCGAGTGCCTGCTGGAGCGCGCGGATCGCGGAGCGGGGCGCCATGGCGGGCACGCCGCCCCGGTCGAGCCGTTCCCCGATGGCGCCGCCCGCGGCGAGCCCGCTGTCGCCCCAGCGCCCCCAGGCCACGGAGGTCGCGGTCAGGCCGTCGGCGTGCCGCTGGTCGGCAAGGGCGTCCAAGTAGGCGTTGGCCGCAGCATAGTTGCCCTGCCCCGCGTCGCCGAGCGTGCCGGCGACACCGGAGAAGAGGACGAACGCGGACAGGTCCAGGCCGCGGGTCAGCTCGTGGAGGGCGAGCGCCGCGTCCGCCTTGGGAGCGAGCACGGTCGCGAACCGTTCGGGGGTCAGCGCGTCGATGACGCCGTCGTCGAGTACACCGGCGGTGTGTATGACGGCGGTCAGGGGCTGGTCGGCGGGGATGTTCCCGATGAGCGTGGTTACGGCGTCGCGGTCGCCGACATCGCAGGCGGCGATGGTGACCTGGGTTCCGAGCGCGGTCAGTTCGTCACGCAGCTCCACCGCGCCGGGCGCGTCGATGCCCCGGCGGCTGGTGAGCAGCAGGTGCTCGGCACCGTTCTCGGCGAGCCAGCGGGCGACATACGCACCGAGGGCACCCGTGCCGCCGGTGACCAGCGTCGTCCCCTGCGGCTTCCAGGCACGCCCGGCGGGCGCGTCGGCGAGGGGGGCGTGGGCCAGTCGCCGGCCGAACAGGCCGGAGGCGCGCAGCGCCACCTGGTCCTCTGCACCATCACCGGCCAGGACGCCCGCGAGCCTCTCGAGCGTACGGTCGTCGGCATGCTGCGGCAGGTCGAGCAGGCCGCCCCAGCGGTCGGGGTACTCCAGCGCGGCGGTCCGGCCGAAGCCCCAGATCAGCGCCTGAGAGGGGTCCTCCAGCCGCTCGGAGAGTGCCACGGAGACAGCTCCCCGCGTGACGCACCACAGGGGCGCGGTCACGTCGGCGTCGCCGAGGGCCTGGACGAGCGCGACGGTGGTACGCAGCCCGGTGTGCTCGCGCGGCGCGCTGCTTTCGCCGCCGAGGGCGAGGAGGGAGAGCACGCCGACGGGTGTGCCCTCGTCCGTCTCGGCCTGCAGAGTCGCGGCGAGCCGGTCGCGGTCGGCGGCGGCGGAGACGTGCACGGTACGGACATCCGCACCGCGTTCGGTGAGCGTACGCAGGACAGCACCAGCCCACTCACCGGCGGGGCCGGTCAGGGCCTCCGGGACGATGACGAGCCAGGTGCCCGACAGGCGGGCGGTCGCGGCCTCGGCCAGCGGCTTCCAGGTGACGCGGTAGCGCCAGCCGTCCACGGTGGACTGCTCACGGCTCTGCCGGCGCCACGAGGAGAGGACTGGCAGCAGCGCGGTCAGCGGCTGGTCGCCCTCGATGTCGAGTTCCGCGGTGAGTGCTTCGAGGTCTTCGCGTTCGACGGCTTCCCAGAAGCGGGCGTCGATCGCGTTCTCCGCCGGGGCAAGGGCGGCCTCGACCGGAGCAGGCTCCGGCCAGAACCGCTGCGACTGGAAGGCGTAGGTGGGCAGATCCACCCGCTGCGCTCCCGTACCGGCGAACACCGCGTCCCAGTCCACCTGCACACCACGGACATACGCCTCACCCAAGGAAAGCCAGAAACGCTCCAGACCACCCTCGTTACGGCGCAGCGACCCGAGCACGGCCGCCTCACGGCCCGCATCCTCCACCGTCTCCTGCACACCAACGGTCAGCACAGGATGCGGGCTGGACTCGACGAAAACACCGAACCCCTGCTCCAGCAGAGTGCGGGTCGCCTGCTCCAACTCCACCGTCTGCCGCAGATTACGGAACCAGTACCCGCCATCCAACTCCGGACCCTGCACCCACTCCCCCGTCACCGTGGACAGGAACGGGATGTCCGCCGCCTGTGGGGTGATCGGAGCCAGCAGCCCGGCCAGCTCCTCCCGCAGCAACTCCACCTGCGCCGAATGCGACGCATAATCCACCGCAATCCGCTTCGCGCGAACGCCATCGGCCTCACACGACGCGAGAAGCTCATCAAGGGCTGCGATCTCGCCCGAAACCACCACGGAGGAAGGCCCGTTGACGGCAGCGACGGAGATCCGTTCCTCACCCCACGCAGCGATCCGCTCCCGCACCTCCTTCG
>NZ_JBVJKN010000066.1:0-15749 GCF_055585225.1 Streptomyces sp. NPDC053673
TGGGGTCTCCCCAGGCCCGGAGGGCCGAGGGGACGCATCGCAAGGCGGTGGGGGCACCTCCCAGCGGTAGCTGGGGGAGATCGCCCTCGTACTGGGCGTACTTGGGCGGCTCCGACAACGCAGCGAGGTGCCGTAGCCGGCGTCGCGGGCCCGACAAGATCGCCCGGACAGGGCCTAGGAGCTCTTACGCGCTCGGCGAAGCTCGCCGAGCGCGTGGATCCGTGCGGCGGGCGTGGGCGTTCGCTTACGTTCGCCGCATGGACGTCATCGAGGTACTTCCCCAACTGCACATGTTCCGCTTCCCGATCGGCCAGGCGTACCTGTGGCGTGAAGGTGCGGAACTCACCCTGGTCGATGCCGGGAACGTCCACGCCGCCGCCGAGATCGAGGACGCGGTGCGCGGGCTCGGCGCCGACCCCGCGGGCATCCGCCGGATCGTGCTCACCCACTGCCACCGCGACCATGTCGGCGCGGCTCAGGAGCTGACGGACCGGTACGGGGCGGAGGTGCTGGCGCACCGGCTGGACGCCCCGGTGATCCGCGGCGAGGCGCCGGTCCCCGACCCGGTCCTGCTCGACTGGGAGATCCCGCTCCACGAGCACGGGCTCACGGTGCCGGAGGCGCCGCCGACCCGGGTGGACCGTGACCTGGAGGACGGCGAGGAGCTCGATTTCGGCGGCGGGGCCCGGGTGGTGCACGTCCCGGGCCACACCGACGGCTCGATCGCGGTCCATCTCCCGCGCCACGGCGTGCTGTTCACCGGGGACACGGTCGCGGGCGTGGGTCAGGTGATGCTGGGTGTCTTCAACGTCGACCGGAAGCAGGCTGTTGACTCGATGCACCGGTTGGCCGCGCTGTCGCCTTCCACGCTCTGCTTCGGGCACGGCGACCCGGTCACGGCCGACGCGGCGGCGGTGCTGCGCGCGGCGGCCGACGCCGCCTCATGAACGTCATGAGCCCGCCGCTCGTCCGGCCTGATCCGAAACGACAGGCCCGGGCTCATCCCACGGGAACACCGGCCTCCAGGTTGAGCACCGTTCCGCGCTCCCGGGCCCGCAGGGCCCAGCGCAGCCGCTCGTAGCGGACCGGGGGCAGCATCCCCGCGGCCTCCTCCTCGGAGGCGAACCGCCACCCCCGCAGCTCCGAGCCGGGCAGCAGCACCCGGGCGGCCGCCTCGTCGCCGGTGAGCCGCCCACCGTCGAAGAGGAGCCGCAGCCCGCCGTAGCCCGGTGGCCGCGGCGGCTCCCAGTCGACGACCAGCAGCCGTGGTACGGCGTCGAGATGGATCCCTATCTCCTCGGCGACCTCGCGCATGCCCGCGCGTGCCGGCGCCTCGCCGGACTCGACCACACCGCCGGGGAACTCCCAGCCGGGCTTGTAGGTGGGGTCGACGAGAAGTACCCGGTCCTGCTCGTCGAAGAGGAGCACCCCCGCGGCGAGGGTCTCGGAGGTCGGCTCGGGTGTCTGCACGATCTCGCAGACCGCGGCCGCCCCGGTGCCCACGGCCTCGGCCACGGCCTCCGCGGTCTCGCGCGGGGTGAGACACGACGTGTCGACGACATGGGCGTCGGCGGTGAGCCAGCCGAGCGCGGTGCGGTAGGGCTCGATGTGGTCGTACGCCCATTGCCGTACGCGCTGTTCCGCATCCGGGATGTCCGGCTCCTCGCGTTCGGCGATCCGCGTCCGCAGGATCGTTTCCTCCGGGCGGAGCAGCACGTGCCGTACCGGTATGCGCCGGGCGGCGAGCCCTCCGAAGATCTCGTCGCGGTACTCCTGCCTGAGCAGGGTCATCGGCACCACCAGGACTCCGCCGACCTCGGCGAGCAGCGCGGCCGCGGTGTCCACGACGAGCCGGCGCCAGATCGGCAGGTCCTGGTAGTCGGTCACTTCATCGAGGCGCTTCTGCGGCAGCAGGCTCCGCATCACATCGCCGGTCAGTTCAGGGTCGTACAAAGTGCTGTTCGGGATCAGATCGATCAGTTCGCGAGCGGCGGTCGTCTTGCCCGCACTGAAAGCACCGTTGATCCAGACGATCACGGTTCCCCCTCCTCCGTAGCCCCCTGTGGACTGCCCGCAACACCCTGCCACGGAAACGTCCCAGCGGCTCGACCGGAGCGGCGGTCAATGCCGTAACACATCCGGACGGAGCCTCGTTGGAGATCACAGTGAGCAAGGGGGTGCGGTGATGCGCCGTACGGTGCTGGAGAAGTTTCCCGCAGGGGGACCGCGGGGCAGCTGGCCCGCCGAGGAGTTCGCCCGGGCACGACGGGACGAGGGCGTGCCGGCGGAGGTCGTGATGGACCTGGACTCGGACGCGTTCCTCGTGGTGATCCCGCAGCAGGCGACGGAATCCTTCTGACGATGCGTCACAGAGCCCAGTACGGCCCCGAGGCTGCCCGGTGCAGGAGTCTGACCGACGAGCCGTCCGGCGTCGTGGCACGGACCTCGAAGCGCAGGTGGCGGCCCTTGGGGACATCGGCGGTGCACAGGAACTGATGCCCGCCCGGGCCCTTCTTGGTGGTCGCGAGGTACGGCGACGGGTTCTTCCCGGCGGTGTCGGTGAGGTAGAAGCGGCCCTCGATACGGGCGTCCTTGTGGGTGTTGTCGGCGAACAGCAGGTGCACCAGGGTCGAGTGGCGGCGCGGTCCCGAGTGCACGACGGCGTCGCTGAAGGCCAGGCCCACCCAGACACCGGAGCCGAGGGAGACATCCACGGCGTTCGATTCGTTCAGCATCGACGGCATGTCGGGGTCCTCCTGGGGCGGGGTGGGGGTCTGTCCGGTGGCGCGGGCGACGATTCCGGGGAAGACGACGTTCTTGAACTGGCGGACGCGGGCGTCACCCGGGCACGCCGTGCCGGAGACCGCCCAGTCGGCGTGCAGCCGGTGATAGCCGTAGCCGGGGTCGGAGGCCGAACGGCAGACCCGCAGCGGTATGCCGTGCCGCTGATGCAGCCAGACTCCGAGCGCGATCAGCTTCTCGACCTGCTTGGCCGTCCACGGGTCGGTGTGCTCCAGGTTGGAGGCGGTCTCGATGCTGACCGCGCCGGTGCCGTCGGGACGGAGGTTCGCCTTGTAGTTGGCGTCGGCACGGGTCTCGGTGCCGATGTACTGGCCGAGGTCGCCCTCGTAGCCGAGCCCGAAGTGCGACTCGAGATTGGTGGACTGCCAGTATTCGTAGATCCGTTGAGCTGTCCACGGCGCCGCGACGCTGTGCAGGATGAACTGCGTTGGCCGAATGGCGGGCTGTTGATCGCTCTCGGGTTGAAGCTCCAACTTCTGCGCGAATGGGCACCAAGCCATCAGGGTGCCTCCTTCCGGATCGGAACGCTTCCTTGGGGGACATCGACATGGACGAAGGCACCTGTGCTGTCGAAGACTGCAACCGCCCCATACGCGTGCGCTCTCGGGGTTGGTGCGCCATGCACTACCAGCGGTGACAGCGCGACGGAGACACTGGCCGGATCGTCGACTGCATGTCGGAATCAGGCTGCGGTTCGTACTTGGTGGCGACCGGATACCAGGCCATTCTTCCCCCTTCTGGCGTGCTCATGATCCTCATGCCGCCGAACCGCGCCGCGGAAACCCCTGGATCCGGACGTTCCGTCAGCCTTTGCGGTATCCGGGTGTGAGCCACGCGATGAAGTGGCGGTGCAGCAGCAGGAAGACCAGCAGCGCCGGCAGCGCGATGATCAGTGCGCCTCGCCCCGAGCGCGTCGCCGCCCCGCGCGGGTGCTGTGCCGCGGCGGGGCGGGTCCGATTCGCGCCCCAGCCGGCAGGCGCGGACGGGATGGCTACACGGTGGTGCGCGTCACTGACAACGACGGACATGGTCAGAGCTTGTACATCCCGCGGTATGGGCTGACGATGCGGGCCTCGCGTGAGCCGAAGTCGATGAGCAGCGCCTCACCCGCGAACTCCACGCCGATGACTTTTCCAAGTCCGTACTGGTCGTGAGAGACACGGTCCCCGAGGGCGAAGTGCTTGGGTACGGGGTCGGCGGGGGCTTTGAAGGGGCTTGTGGGCAGGTGGCGCCGGGGCGCGGATCGGTTCGTCATTATGGAGCCAGTATGCGCGGTAGGGCGCCAGCCTCATAGGCTCGAACATGAGATCGAACTCATGGCTACGGGGGTGGACAGGCCGGAAGGCAGGGGCCTCGCCCACCTCCCGGCCTTCAGTCGTCTACTGCAGTTTCCACTGCCCGGCCTGGTCGGCGAAGCCGGAGTTCATGGCGAACTGGACGGTTGCGAGCTTGGACGCCTTCGGGACCTCGAAGACGAGCCATCCGAGGACCTTGTCGCCCTTGGCGAGTTTGGCATCCGAGGTCATGGACGGGCCGGCGGTGATGTCGGCGAAGGTGGTGCCGAAGCGCTGCCCGTCCGCGTCGGCGATCTGTGCGCCGTTGCCGGGGCTGTCGGCGTACGCCTTGCTGCCGGTGTTGACGATCTCGAACTGGACGCCCACCCAGCGCTTTCCTTTCTCGGGGGCGAAGAACTCGTCGGCGGGCTTGGCCGGGTCGACGACCTTCTTCACGGTGACGGCGACCTGCTCGCCGTCCTCGATGCCCTTGACGGTGATGGTGTCGCCGATCGTGGCGTCCTTGGGCTTCTCGGCCGGGGCCGCGGGCTTTTCGGCTGCCTGCGTGGGCGCGGCCTTCGTGTCGGGCTTGGTGGTGGTCTCGTCCGTGCCCGCGCAGCCGGTGAGTGCGACAAGCAGGGTCGCGGCGGCGATGGCGGTGGTGGTGCGGCTCATGGTCCCCCCATGACGGTGCGTGATGTGAGAGGTCATCATGCGTCTTGTGAAGGACTGATGGGAGATCCATGACTGTTTTGTAATCAACTAGTTCGGGCCGGCTCTGCCGCCTGATGGCCTCTTGGCCCCAGGTCAGCCTTGCCAGGTCAGCCGTCAGCCCTTGCTGGATCCGAGTGTGAGCCCCGCGATGAAGTGGCGCTGCAGCAGCAGGAAGACCAGCAGCGTCGGCAGCGCGACGATCACCGAGCCCGCCGCCAGCAGGTTGTAGTCGGTGAAGAACTGGCCGCGGAGGTTGTTGAGCGCCGAGGTGATGGGGAGTTTGTCACCGTCGGAGATGAAGACGAGGGCCCAGAGGAAGTCGTTGTACATCCAGGTGAACTGGAGTGTGCCGAGGGCGGCGAGGGCGGGGCGGCACAGGGGCAGGGTGATCCGCCAGTACTGGGTCCAGACTCCGGCTCCGTCGACGATCGCGGCTTCCAGGATCTCCTGCGGCAGTGTGCGCATGAAGTTCGCGAGGACGAAGACGCAGAAGCCGATCTGGAAGCCGACCTGGACGGCGATGACGGCCCAGTAGGAGTCGAACATCGTCATCGAGTCCGACATCCAGTAGGGCAGCGGGATGCGGTTGAACAGGACGTACAGCGGGGTGACGATGACCTGCTGCGGGAGCAGATTGCCGGCGGTGAAGAGCATCAGCAGCAGGATCGAGCCGCGCAGCTTCAGCCGGGCGACGGCGAAGGCGACGAAGGACGCGAGAAAGAGCGCCAGCAGGACGCCCGGCACCGCGATGATCAGGGTGTTGACGAAGTACTTCGTCATGCCCGAGTCGCTGAAGGCCTGCTGGTAGTAGTCGAAGGACAGCTTCCGGGGCAGCGAGAAGTAGCCGTGCTCGGACGTCTCGTCGTACGGCCTGAGCGACGCGTACACCGCGAGGGCCAGCGGTGCGAGGAAGGCCAGCGAGACCGTCATCAGGAAGGCGTGCAGTCCGAGCCGGCCGGGGGTGAGGCGGCGTCGGCGCCCCGGGGACGCCTCGGCGGGTGCGGTGACCGGCGCGGGGGCGGCGGCGGTCGTGGTGTCGGTGCGCAGCGGGCGCAGCGTAGTCAACGGGTTCTCTCCCCTCGGATCTCCTGGACGAGATACGTCACGACGAATCCCAGGGAGACGGTCAGCAGCACCACGGCGATCGCCGAGCCGAAGCCGATCCGGCTGGCCTCGCCGATGATGTTGTCGGTGACGAGCACCGAGAGCAGTTCCAGGCCGTTGCGGCCCTTGTTGACGGCGTAGACGATGTCGAAGGCGCGCAGTGCCTCGATGACCGTGATGACGCCGACGATGACATTGACGGGCCGCAGGGTCGGGAAGACGACCCGGAAGAAGGTCTGCGCCTCGCCCGCACCGTCGATGGCCGCGGCCTCCTTCAGGGACGGATCGACGGCCTTGAGACCGGCCAGGTAGAGAATCATGACGTAGCCGGTGTGCCGCCACGCTGCGGCCAGCAGGATCATCCAGATGTTGAGGTCGGGGTCGCCGAGCCAGTCGGTGGGGTTGTCGGTGTTCCCGAGGACCGCGTTCAGCGCGCCCTGGTCGCGGGAGAAGACCAGTTGGGCGATGAAACCGACGACGGCCAGCGACAGGACGACGGGCATGTACAGCGTCGACTGGTAGAAGCGGCTGAAGCGGACTCCCCGGTCGATGAGGACGGCCAGCAGCAGTCCGAAGGGTGTGGCGACGAGGCCCAGGAAAGCCAGCCACAGCAGGTTGTGCCGTACGGCCGGCCAGAACTGCGGGTAGCCGGTGAACAGATTCGCGTAGTTCTGCGTGCCGACCCACTCGATGTCACCGATGCCGTCCCAGCTGGTGAACGAGAGCACGATGGAGGCCAGCGTCGGCCCCCAGATGACGGCGATGTCGAGCAGGAGGGGTATTCCCAGCAGCACGCCGAGGACGACGAGGTCGCGGGGGGTGAACCTCTGCGGGCCTCGCCGTCCGGTGCGCCGCGCGGTGTTGAGCGCCACGGATCGGATCTCCCAGTGCTGGCGTCGGTCGGGGCGGTCAGTCGGAGGCGAAGATGGTCTTCTTCTGCCGTTCGATGTCGTTGACGAGTCCATCCACGTCGTTCGGGTTGCTGATGAAGGTCTGGATGGCCGGGATCATCACGGTGGAGGAGAAGTCCGGCCGGGTGTCACGGTCCAGGAACTGGGAGATCTGCTTGGCGTTCGAGACGAGCTCGACGGCCTTCTTCTGCAGCGGGGTGTACTTGGAGATGTCGGCCTCGCTGCTGACGGCGATGTTGTTCGGGTCGTACTGGAGATAGATGTCCTCGGCCTTGCCGGTGCCGAGCCACTTCAGCAGGTCCTTGGCGCTTTCGAGATTCTTCTCGTTCTTCAGGTTCTTCGACTTCTTGGCGAGCAGATAGCCGTCGATCGGGGCCTCGACCGCGTCCTGTCCGTGCTCCGGGTTGATGACCGGGAACGGGAAGAAGTCGAGGTCCGTCCGGTCGCTTTCCGGGAACTGCTGGCCGGGGTGCGGGAGTCCGAGAACCACCATGCCGGCCTCGCGCTTCTGGAGGCTGGTGGCAGCTTCCTGCCAGGTCCGGCCGTTCGCGCCCTGCTGGCAGTACGGGAGAATTCTGCGCCAGGTGTCGAAGACCTCCTTGACCTGCTTGCTGTTCCAGGCTTCCTTTCCGGCCATCAGATTCTTGTGGAACTCGTAGCCGTTCGTGCGCATGTTGATGTAGTCGAAGGTGCCCATTGCGGGCCAGCCGTCCTTGTCGCAGAAGGCGATCGGGACGATCTTGTCCTTCTGCATCTGCTTGGCCAGCGCGATGTACTCGTCGAGCGTCTTCGGTGCCTGATAGCCGCGCTCCTGGAACAGGCTCTTCCGGTGGAAGACAGCCCACGGGTAGTAGTAGTACGGCGTGAGGTACTGCTTGCCGTCCTCTCCCGTCGACTGGTCCTTGAGCGCCGGCGTGAAGCTCTTGTAGTCCGCCCAGACATCGGATATGTCGTGCAGCAGGCCCTTCTTGGCGAAGAACTGCATGCGATAGCCGGCGAACCACATGAACACGTCGTCCGGCTTGCCCTGCAGATAGCGGTTGATGTTCTCCTGGAACGTGTTGTGGTCGACGGTGTTGACCTTGACCTTGCGGCCTTCCTTCGACTGCTTCTCGTAGGCCTCGAACGCCTCGGCGAACGCCTTCCGCGGCACCGGGTCCGACGCGTTGGACCCCATGGTGACGGTCCTGCCGTCGCCGCCGGGCCCACCGCCACAGGCGGTGAGCAGGGACGGCAGCGTGATCGCGCCCGCACCCAGAGCCGCTCCACGCAGCACACTCCGACGGGACATCCGATGTCCAGCCACGCCTCCTGGCGCGGGTGAACCGTTGAACGATGACTGCGTCATGTCCCCTCCTCCGGGGGTGCAACCAAACACAACCCAACGCGAGGATTGGATCCCACCCCCAAGAAGGGGTGTCGTCAAGGGCTTTGACGCAAGAACGGACAACCGTTACCGCATCTCTTCCAACAGACTCCAACAAGCCCTACCGTAAACGCGCGCCATCCGACACGTGCACGACGTCACCCGCCCCTGCGTGAGTACGGAGGAACGTAACGATGCGTCACCTTCCCATCCACACAAAACGGGCTCCATGTTGTCGATCATGAAGCAGAATCTGCCGCTGGCGCAGTACGCGGGACCGGGCCACTGGAACGACCCCGACATGCTGGAGGTCGGCAACGGCGGCATGACGGACACCGAGTACCGCAGCCATTTCTCGATGTGGTCGATCATGGCCGCGCCGCTGCTCATCGGCTCGGACCTGCGCAAGGCGTCGCCCGGGACGCTGGAGATCCTCGGCAACCGCGAGGTCATCGCCGTCGATCAGGACCCGCTGGGCAGGCAGGGCACCGTGGTCTCCTCCGAGGACGGCCGCTGGGTGGTCGCCAAGGAGATGGCCGACGGCAGCCGCGCGGTCGCTCTCCTCAACGAGAGCAGCCGCCCGCAGCGCATCGCGACCAGCGCGCAGGCGGTGGGGCTGCCGGACGCCGCGGGCTACCGGCTGCGCGACCTGTGGGCGCCGCTGGAGGGCCGGGGAGAAGGTCCGCGGGGGCCGGGGAGAAGCCCCGGTGGAGCCCAAGAGGGGGTCTGGGGGCGAAGCCCCGGACCGGGAAGGGGTGGGGTGGGGTGGGGTGGGGTGGGGTGGCAAGGGGCCTGCTGCAGGTGCCGTGTTCCGCCCGCCCCTCCCCGGGTGTTCAGCTGTTGAGGCTCGCTGCCGTCTCGCCGCGCAGGCCGGGGGAGGCTGCGGCGGCCGCGCCCAGCAAGCCCGCGTCCGTGCCGGTGCGGGCCGGGGCGACGACCAGTCCCTGGACGAAGGAGAGCGCGGCGTAGTCGCGCAGGGCGCGGCGCAGAGGTGCGAAGAGCACCTCGCCGGCGCCCGCGACTCCCCCGCCGATGACGGCGATACGGATCTCCACGAGCGTGGCGGTCGCGGCGATACCGGCCGCCAGCGCCTGGGCGGCCCGCTCGAACGAGGCGATCGCCACCGGGTCACCGGCCGCCGCGGCGGCGGCCACGGCGGCGGCCGAGGTGTCGCCGTCCGGGCCGGGCCGCCAGCCGCCCTCGATCGCCCGGCGCGCGATGTTGGGGCCGCTGGCGATCCGCTCCACACAGCCGCGCGCGCCGCACGGGCAGAGGTCGCCGTCGAGGTCCACGCTGATGTGGCCGATGTGGCCGGCGTTCCCGGTCGGACCGGGGTACAGCTTGCCGCCGAGGACGAGCCCGCCGCCGACACCCGTGGAGACGACCATGCACAGGGCGTTGTCGTAGCCCCGCGCGGCGCCCTGCCAGTGCTCGGCCGCGGTCATCGCGACGCCGTCTCCGACCAGCTCGACAGGCAGCCCGCCGGTGGCCACCCGTACCCGGTCCACCAGGGGAAATCCGCGCCATCCCGGGACATTGACCGGGCTGACCGTACCGGCGGACGCGTCCACCGGCCCCGCGCTGCCGATGCCGACAGCCGTGACGTGCAGCCACAGCGGCAAGGAGGCCAGCTCACCGAGCACCGCTGCGACGGCACGCATGACCGTCTCGCCGTCCTCGTGTGCCGGAGTCGGCCGCTGGGCCCGTACGAGAATCCTGCCGCTGCCGTCCACCAACGCGCCGGCGATCTTGGTGCCGCCGATGTCGAGCGCGGCGACGAGGTCGTTATGCATCGGTGTGCGATCTCCCGGGGACTGGGGGTCCCCCCACGCTCAGGGCGCAGGGGGAGGACCTGCGGCTTCGGTGACCAGTCTCCATTCCCCTGACAACGTTGTCCAGGGCCTATGCTCGACGCCACAGCCTTGCACAGCACAGCAAGTGCCCGCAGGACCATGGCAATGTGCCCTCACGGGCCACCCGACGACGACAGGACAGCGCACCGTGGCCGAGTTCGCCCGCCGCCCCGAGAACCGCTACGGCATCCGGCCCACCATGAAGGATGTGGCCTCGCGCGCCGGAGTCGGCCTCAAGACGGTGTCCCGGGTGGTCAACGGCGAGCCGGGCGTCACCCCCGACACCGAGCGCCGTGTGCAGGAGGCCATCGAGGCGCTGGGCTTTCGTCGCAACGACAGTGCGCGGGTGCTGCGCAAAGGCCGCACGGCCTCGATCGGGCTGGTCCTGGAGGATCTCGCGGACCCCTTCTACGGCCCGCTGAGCCGCGCCGTGGAGGAGGTCGCCCGCGCGCACGGCGCGCTGCTCATCAACGGGTCCAGCGCGGAGGACCCGGACCGCGAGCAGGAGTTGGTGCTCGCGCTCTGCGCCCGCCGGGTGGACGGCCTGATCGTCATTCCGGCCGGACACGACCACCGCTATCTGGAACCGGAGATCAGGGCGGGCATCTCGACCGTGTTCGTGGACCGGCCCGCGGGGCGGATCGACGCGGACGTGGTGCTGTCGGACAGCTTCGGCGGCGCCCGGGACGGCGTCGCGCATCTGATCGCGCACGGCCACCGGCGGATCGGATTCATCGGCGACCAGCCGAGCATCCACACGGCGACGGAGCGGCTGCGCGGCTACCGGGCGGCCATGGAGGACGCCGGGCTGCCGGTGGACGAACGCTGGGTCTCCCTCGGCTCCACCGACCCGGAGCGGGTCACGGCGGCCGCGGAGGCGATGCTCTCCGGCCCCGGCCCGGTCACCGCGGTGTTCGCGGGCAACAACCGGGTGACCGTGACGGCGGTACGGTTCCTGGCCGGTCGCGAGACGCCGGTCGCGCTGGTCGGCTTCGACGACATCGAGCTCGCCGATCTGCTCGGCATCACCGTCATCGCCCAGGACGCGGCCGCGCTCGGCCGGACGGCGGCCGAGCGGCTGTTCCGCCGGCTCGACGGGGTCGCCGAGGCGCCGGCCAGGGTCGAGCTGACGACCACGCTGATAGCGCGGGGATCGGGCGAGGTGCGCCCCCCGGCGGACCGGGGCCAGGTGTATTGATCACGAGTGTCGACAACGCTCGTGATCAATACACCTAAGGGCTGCCCTTAGGTCAGGGCCCCTCCCAGCGGTAGCCGGGCGTGCACCCGGCGAAAGGTGACGCTGCGGCTCACGGTCACGGCTTCACGTGAATGGCGGCCGGCAAGTATCAGGCACACCGCCATCGGTCAAGTCACGAGTTCCCGCGTCACGCGAATCAGGGGCATGACGCGATTCGATGTGCCGGGCCTAATTGAAGGCGTGGGTTCACGCAGATCAGGTGGCCCACCCGTATCGCCCGGAACAGTCCGGGCGACCGTGAATTGACCGGACCCTTCGACAGCCCTCGCGCCTTTCCCCTGGAAGTGATTTGTATGTCTCGCCGTTCCCGGACGCAGCGCCTTGCGACGCTTACCGCCTCGACCGCCCTGGCCGCGGGAGGCGTCCTACTGCCCACCAGTGCGTTCGCCGCCCCGACGACGCCGCATGTCGGCACCGTGACGGCCGCGCAAGACAGTTACGGTGTCGGGCAGCACGCCACCGCTCTCGCCGGCTTGGAGTGGGTGGACACCACAGATTCCCCCAGTGGCATCACAGTCAAGCTTCCCGGAAAGGCCACGGTCGAGAAGATCACTCAAACCTCCACCGACTTCGCCGGTCGCAATTACGCCGTGGACACCACTGGCCTGTCCCTTGGCTTCACCGTCGCCGACCTGCCCGAGACCGGAATAAATCTCGATGAGTCGCTTCAGGTCTACATCGAGTCCTCCAGCGAGCAATTCGGCGAGACTGTCACCAGCACCAGCACTCAGAAGACCACAGTCGACGGCCGCCCCGCCATCGACGCACGTCTCGTCTTCAAGAACAGCGGACAAGTCGAGTCCATTCGCATCATCGACGCCGGCACCCACGCCGTTCAGCTCATGACCGTCGGTTCTGGCGCGGACCAGCAGGCCGTGGACCAGATGCATCAGCAGATGCTCGCCAGCGTCCGGCTCCCCTGACCCGGACCTCGCACGGCCCGCCGCGCCCTCAGCAGACCGGCAGGCCCGGCACCGGCTGATCGTTGTCGCCGCCCTTGACGTAGACGACGCTGACGTAGACGTCGGTGTTGCCGCTGTCGTCGTCGGTCCGGGCCCACCAGACGTTCGTCCACTGGCCGTACGTCTCACGACGGCCCAAGTCGGCCTGGCAGTAGAAGTAGTTGGTGCCCGCGTTGAGCACGCCCATCTCGCTGCCGGAACGGCTGTACGACTTCGCGGTGCGCCAGACCTCGCAGTTGTACTTGCCACCGCCGGTGGAGTGGCACACCGGTGCGGGGGCAGGGGCGCCGCCGCCACCACTGGTGGCGGCGCCGCCCGTGGTGCTGCTGCCGCCGGTGGTGGTGGACGTACCACCGGCGCCGGAACCGCCGCCCGACGTGGAGCCTCCGGTGCTGCCCGCGCCGCCGCCGTCGGGGCCGCCCGTGCCCGCGGCTCCGCTCCTGCCGGGGTCCGGCGTGCGCGACGGGGAGTTCGACGGTTTGTCGTCACCCCCGCCGGCCGGCTTCCCGCCGGTGCTCGGGGCGGGCTTCGAGGGTCTGGCCGGATCCAGCTGCCGACCGGGACTCGTCCCGGACGGGCCCGGGTCCGCGCTCCCCTCCGCCTCGGCCCGCGCCGGCTCGTCCCTGTGCACGAGCGCGTACGTCACGCCTCCCCCGGCGAGCAGCACGGCGGCGACCGCGGCGGCGATGATCGACTTGGAACGGGCGCGGCCGGGTGCCGGCTGCGAGGGGCCGTACGGGGCGGAGCCGAAGCCCGCCGCACCCGCGCCGCTCTCCGTGCCCGCGCCGCGCTCCGCACCCGCGGGCCCGAAACCCTGCGGCCGGTGCGGGACTTCGTTGCGGGTGGTGGGGACCGGCCCGGCCGTCGGCGAGCCCGCGTCGGCGGTCGGCGTCAGGGGTCCGGTGCCGGGAGGGACCGGGTCGGCACCGGGCAACAGCGGGCCCGTTTCCGGCCCCGTTGCGGACGGGTCCGTTGCCGACGGGCCCGCGACCGCAGCGTCTGCGCCCGGTGCCCCGGTCCTCGGCGGCACCACGCCCCGCAGACCCATCGTGTCCGCCGTTTCCCGGCCGCCCGCGACCTCGTCCAGCAGTCGCGCGGCGGTGGCCGCGTCGGGCCGCCGGGAGGGATCCTTGTGCATCAGCGACTGCAGGACGGGGCCCAGCCGGCCGGCTCGGCGCGGTTCGGGCAGCGGGTCGGCGACGATCGCGGTGAGGGTGGACCAGGTCGATGTACGGCGGAACGGCGACGAGCCCTCCACCGCCGCGTAGAGCGTGGCGCCGAGCGCCCAGATGTCGGAGGCGGGGCCCGGGTCGTGGCCCTGGGCACGCTCGGGGGCCAAGTAGTCGAGCGAGCCGACCAGTTCGCCGCTGCGGGTCAGATGCGTGGTCGAGCCGTCGCCGGGGTCGTCCATCGCGGCGATGCCGAAGTCGGTGAGGACGACACGGCCGGTGCGGTCCAGCAGGATGTTGCCAGGTTTGACGTCGCGGTGCAGCACGCCGACGCGATGGGCCGCGTCCAGCGCCTCCATCACCCGCGCGCCGACGGCCGCGGCCTCTCGCGGGTCCATCACACCGCGCTCGGAGAGCACGTCGTCGAGCGACGGCCCGTCGACGAGCTCCATCACGATGACCGGCCGGCCCTCGTGCTCGGCGACGTCGTGGACGGCGATGACACCCGGGTGGCGTACCCGTGCCGCCGCGCGTGCCTCGCGTTGCATCCGCAGCCGCAGATCGGCCAGTTCGGGCGCGGACGAGTCCGTGTACGTCCGCAGCTCCTTGACGGCGACCTCGCGGCCGAGCACGTCGTCGACGGCGCGCCAGACGACGCCCATGCCGCCACGGCCCAGTTGCTCGATCACCCGGTAGCGGCCGGCCAGCCGCTCGTTCTCCCCCGAAGACACCGCTGCCCCGTTCTTCTGATCGCCTGTGGTGTGGCGTACAGACTACGGGGCAGGGGTGTTCGCTTCGGCGCGTGTTACTGGGCTGTGGCCGTCAGGTCGCCGCGGCGCGGCCGGGCGAAGGCGTCGAGTTCGGCGCGGGTGAGCCCGGTGACGCGGGCGACCTCGTCGTTGTCGAGGGCGCCGCAGTCGAGGCCCCGCAGCAGATAGCCGCTGAGCGCCTTCGCGGTGGCTGGCTCGTCCATGATGTCGCCCTCGGTCTTCGCCACGTACGCGGCGAGGCGGGCGGCTGCCGCCTCCATGCCCTCGCGGTAGAAGGCGAAGACGGCGGCGTAGCGCGTCGGGAGGTGGCCCGGGTGCATGTCCCAGCCCTGGTAGTACGCGCGGGCCAGGGCGCGGCGGGTGAGGCCGTAGTGGAGCTTCCAGGCCTGGTGGACGTGCTCGGTGGAGCCGACGGGCAGCACGTTCGTGGAGCCGTCGGAGACGCGCACGCCGGTGCCGGCGGCGGCGACCTGCATGATCGCCTTGGCGTGGTCGGCGGCCGGGTGGTCGCTGGCCTGGTACGCGGCGCTGACGCCGAGACAGGCGCTGTAGTCGAAGGTGCCGTAGTGCAGGCCGGTGGCGCGACCCTCGGCGGCGTTGATCATGCGGGCGACGGTGGCGGTGCCGTCGGCGGCGAGGATCGACTGGCTGGTCTCGATCTGGATCTCGAAGCCGATCCGCCCGGCGTCCAGGCCATGGGCCTTCTCGAAGGCTTCGAGGAGCCGGACGAACGCCGTGACCTGCTCGGGGTAGGTGACCTTGGGGAGGGTGAGGACGAGCCCGTCGGGCAGTCCTCCGTGCTCCATCAGGCCGGTGAGGAAGATGTCCGTGGTGCGGATGCCGCGGTCGCGTACGGCGGCCTCCATGCACTTCATCCGGATGCCCATGTACGGGGCAGCGGTGCGGATCGCGTACGCCTCGGAGATCAGGCGGGCGGCGCGGGCGGCGTCCGCGTCCTCGTCGCGGCCGTGGTAGCCGTCCTCGAAGTCGACGCGAAGGTCCTCGATGGGCTCGCGCTCAAGCTTGGCCCGTACCCGGGTGTACACGGGCTCGGCGAGCTCGTCGGAGAGGCCCAGGACCCGGGCCAGGGTCCCGGCGTCCGGCGCGTGCTCGTCGAGGGCCGCGAGAGCCTGGTCGCCCCAGGAGCGGATGGTGGCGGCGCCGAAGGCGTCACCGGGTACGTAGACGGTGTGGATGGGCTGGCGGGTGCCGGGGTCTCCCGGGTAGCGGCGGGCGAGCTCGGCGTCCACCGGTGCGAGGGAGGCGCTGATGTCCTCGCTGACCGCGCCGGCGAGGCTCGTCGCCACCTTCTCCTGCTGACCCATTACCGCACCCTCCACACTCTCGCCGTTTCCGCCTATCGGAATCAACAATCCGTATGGTGAAGTTATCCGGGCGACTGACCTGCGTCAATGGTCCCCCGGAATGGTGGGGGGCCGCGCGGTGGGTTCACCGTGCGGCCCCGGGAGGAGGGGGTGGGTCAGCCCTTGCGGGTCTTGATCTCTTCGGTGAGCTGGGGGACGACGTCGAAGAGGTCGCCGACGACGCCGTAGTCGACGAGGTCGA
>NZ_JBVJKN010000067.1:0-12456 GCF_055585225.1 Streptomyces sp. NPDC053673
ACTACCTCGACCAGCGCGAGATACCCCGGCTGAAGTCTTGGCGAGCCCTGGGCAGCTGACCTCGGCAACTCCAAGATCCCCGACAGAGTCAAGCTTAGAAGCTGTGATGAAACCCCTTGAGTGCTGGCCCAGCGGCATACGTCGTCAGCGGGGAAGGACGTTGACGACGCGTTCCCTGCCGAGGATGGAGGTGTTTTCGCATCCTTCGGGGGTGACCAGGTTGGGGCGACCCACTTGCGGGAGAGCCGGTCGGGTCATCCTGGTGGGGTAGGTGCGGCGTACGAACCACTGGTGGCGGTAGACGCGCCCGGCGGCGGTGACGAGCCAGGTCCGCGTTCGCCGGCCTCCGGAGCACGGAGCTTCCGACGGGCCGAGCCCAGGGTCTGTGGAACCTCCGCAAGAACGCCTGCCAGCGCAGGTCGGCTCCTCGCGGGTCACGCCGGTGGCCGACGACCACAGCGAGAGCGGCAGTGGGTCGTTGGCGCCGGGCAGGCGGTCGACCTGGAGGCCGTATCAAGGTGCCCTCGAAGATGGGGAGTTCACCGGTGTGATCGATCCACGCGGAGCGGGTGGTCAGCCGCGCGTGGATGCGGTCCCGGCCATCGAGCGGGCGGCACGTACCGGTCGGTGACCTGCAGCGTCGCAGCGGTCGGATCGCCCCACGTCTCCGAGGTCTGGCGAAGCTCCTTGCCGCGCTTCCAGTCCGTGCGCATGCCGATCGAGGACGAGGACCTGCTGCGTGTTGACGAATGACGCCGGGCCCTTCGGGAAGGGCCCGGTGGTCGCGACGCTGCCCGGCAGGAACGGCATCCCGGCTGGTGCCCCCGGCGGACCGCTGCGGTCTGCCAGGGGGCGCCTCTGAGGCTGCTGAGTCTGCAGATCAGCGGTCCTGGGCGGCTGCTTCGGCCTCGGAGTCGGCGATGCCGAGGTTGGCGTAGGCGACCGGGTTGGCGTACTCCCAGACCTTCACGATCTGGCCGTCGGCGACGTCGATGCGGAAGATGTAGACGTTGTTGTAGACGAGCTTCTCCGCGCTGGACAGGATGTCGCCGTTGGCCTGGAGGAACACCGAGCGAGCGTCCTCGCTGACCGTCCAGACCTTGTCCAGGAAGGCGACGTGGTCGAACTTCGCCGCGACCGACTCGACGTAGGCGAGGACGGCGGCGGGGCTGTCGAAGACGTACCAGGGCTCGGGGGTGCCCGCGATCGACAGCGGGATGACGAAGGTCGCCTTCTTGGACAGCAGGTCGGCCACCGCGGCCGGGTCGCGGTTTTCGAACGCGGTGATGAACGCCTGGGCGGTCTCGAGGGACTTCTGGTGCACGCTGTTCATGATCATTCTTTCGTGGTGGTGTGGTACGGCCGCGGTCTGCAGCCCCAAGGGCGGGAAGGGCGGAAAGGTCACCAGGGCACGGGGCCGGTGGCGCCGAGGAATGCGGGGCTGGGTGCGTCGGGGCCGGTGGTGGCGGCTGCGACGATCACCGCCGCGCCGTCCTCGACGCTCTGGGTGCCCTGGTGGCCGTTGAGGTCGGTCGCGGTGAACCCGGGATCGACCGAGACCACGCTGATCTGCGGGAACGCCTGCGCGTAGACCGCGGTCAGCATGTTCAGCGCGGCCTTGGAGGAGTTGTAGGCCAGCAGCGGCGCCCACGCCTCGAGGATATCGGTGTGGGCGGGCGGGTCGGCGTTGATCGTCAGCGAGCCCAGGCTGCTGGAGACGTTCACGATCGCGGGACGGGCTGCGGCCTGCAGCAGGGGCAGGAAAGCGCGGGTGGTGCGCACAGCCCCGAACACGTTGGTGTCGAAGACCTGCTGCAGATCGGCGGCGGTCAGCTCACCGGCCGGCGCGGCCGGCCCGGCGATGCCCGCATTGTTGACCAGCACATCCACCCGGCCCACCTCGGCACGCACCTGCTGTGCGGCCGCGGCGACCGACGCCTCGTCGGTGATGTCGATCAGCAGCGGGCGGGCCCCGAGGGCCTTGGCGGCCTGCTCGCCGCGGTGTGCGTCGCGGGCGCCGGCATAGACGGTGTGGCCCAGCTCGATGAGGCGGCGGGCCGTTTCGAAACCGAGGCCCTTGTTGGCTCCGGTGATCACGGTGACTGTTGTCATGCCACTGAGCCTGCGCGCTGAGGCAACGGACAGGGAGAGCTCTCATCAGCGGGGGGTCGGCCAGTACCAGGCTGTTTGCACCGTGCCCGGCGGACAATGGATGCGTGAACGACGATCCCGTAGCCCTCGGCCAGGCCCTGCGCCACTGGCGTGACCGCACCAGCCCCAAAGACCTGGGCCTGCCCCTCGGCGGTGTCCGCCGCGCCCCCGGGTTGCGACGCGAAGAGCTCGCCCAGCTCGCCGGACTCTCCGTCGACTACGTCGTCCGCCTGGAACGAGGCCGCGCCACCTCACCCTCCCCGCAGGTCCTGGCCTCCCTCGCCCGCGCCCTGCGCCTGACCGAGACCGAACGCGACCACCTCTACCTCCTCGCCGGCCAGGCACCACCCACCACCGGCCAGATCTCCCCGCACATCCCGCCCAGCGTCCAGCGCCTTATCGACCAGCTGAACGGCAGCCCGCTCAGCGTGCACGACGCCGCCTGGAACCTCATCTCCTGGAACCCCCTGTGGGCCGCCCTCATGGGCGACCCCTCGCCCTGGCGCGGCAAGGACCGCAACATCGCCTGGCGGCACTTCACCCACCTGCCCACACGCGTCACCCACACCCCCGACCAACAGAACCGGCTCGAAACCGCCCTCGTCTCCGACCTGCGCTCCTCCGCCGCCCGCTACCCTAAAGACACGCACCTCACGGCACTGATCACCAGCCTGCGCAGCGCCAGCGAACGCTTCGACGACCTGTGGGACTCCCACACGGTCGGGTTCCACACCACGGACAGCAAGACCGTCCACCACCCCGACCTCGGCCCCGTCACCGTCGACTGCGACACGCTCACCATCCCCGGAAACGATCTGCGTATCGCCATCTGCTCCGCACCACCGGCAACCGCCACAGCCGAACAATTCGCCCTGCTCGCAGCCATCGGTACCCAAGCCCTGACCTGACACACCTCGCTGCCGAGACTGAACGCTCCCGCACCGAAACCCACACGCCACTCCTTCAAAGCGGGAGGTCAGCGCAGAGCTTCCGGCCGCTCCAGGTGCAGGAATCTGCCACCCGGCGGCTCGCCACCGAGATGACACCACCCTCGTAGCTCTCCGTTTGGGGACCAAGATCAAGGGCTTAGCGCCAATCGCTGTCCTGGAAGTCGGGCGCGGGCCGAGACTGAGCCGTTTCACCAGCACGTGTTTCTAATCCGCGTGCGGTGTTGGTGCGGTCGCCTCGCCTGTGGTTACGCGCGGTGCTCTCTACCTCGTCGTTCGGAGACTGTGGCTACAACGCGCACCACTGGCCCAGATCGCTGGGCGCCCCTGTCTGGATGAAGGTGGAGACACAGGTCCACGCGCGGTCGACGTTCAGGACGAAGTCGCCTGTGAACTCTGCTGGGTCGTCCATGATCGGGACGGCGACCACGCTGTCCGAGGGGGCGGTGCCGTCTCCCACGAGAAGGGAGACGGCGTCAGCGTCGCTGAACAGATGGACGACTGCGTGATCACCTCGGAAGCCGAGGGTCAGCAGAGGATAGTCACTCTCCGGCAACCGAACCTCGAGGTACCCCTGACCGCGGGAACGCAGTTGGCTGAAGGAGGCCGATAGGTCTCCGGCCTCCGAACACCTCTGCACTACGGAGAAGCATCCCGATTCCGGCGATGTCGCCGCCCACATCACGCTCACCGGATCCCCCGAAAGTCATCGTTCCCGCCCCTCAAACGCCGACCACGATACGGCCCGTCAGGATCGAGAACACGATCGTGCTGCGAGCTCTCTTCAGGCCTGAGAAGGCAGTCAGCCATCCAGGTCGCCGGTTTCCTCGGCCAGCCGGGGGGTGGCACCTTTGCGGGCGAGTCGCCTGGTCATGAGGGTGATCGCGGCCCAGGTGATCAGGGTCTCGGAGTGCTGGATGAGCCGTTCGTAGTCCCTGGCGTGGCGGCGGGCGTGCATCATCCACGCGAGCGACCTCTCGACGACCCACCTGCGGGGCAGTACGACGAAGCCGGAGGCGTCCTTGGGCCGGCTGACCGGGATGGTGTCCCTTGTGATGGTGTAGGCGATCACCATGCGGGTGTGCGCGGGCGGGTACCCGGGGCGTGCATCCGGTGACGGCCTCCGCTCCCTGCGCATAGGGCAGGCCACCGTGCAAATCTCCCTGGTGAACGGCCAGTTCAACACGGGAGGTGCCCGATGGCCTTGTCCCAGTCTGACCTACAACGCCTGCTGGAGTCACTACGCACGGCGGACGGGATCGAGCTCGTCCGCAACGTCGCCGAGCGCATGCTGCAAGAGCTGATCGAGGCCGAGCTCAGCGGCCGGATCAACGCCCAGTGGAATGAGCACACCGAGGACCGCACCGGCTACCGCAACGGTCACCGCGACAAGACCCTCGCCACCCAGGCCGGCGATCTGGACCTGGCCATCCCGAAACTGCGCAGCGGCAGCTTCTTTCCCAGCCTGCTGGAACGCCGGCGCCGCATCGACCAGGACCTGTACGCGGTCATCATGGAGGCTTACGTGCACGGGGCGTCCACCCGCTCGGTCGACGACCTGGTCAAGGCGCTCGGCGCGGACAGCGGCATCTCCAAGAGTGAGGTCTCGCGGATCTGCGGTGACCTGGACGAACAGCTCACGGTCTTCCGCGGCCGGCCCCTGGACCACAGCCGCTTCCCCTACCTTTACCTGGACGCGACCTACTGCAAGGTGCGCGTGAACCACCGGATCGTCTCCCAGGCCGTGGTCATCGCCACCGGCATCAGCGAGGACGGCGGCCGTGAGGTGCTGGGCGTGATGGTCGGCGACAGCGAGACCGAGGCGTTCTGGAGCGAGTTCCTGCGCTCCTTGCGCGAACGCGGCCTGGGCGGGGTCCGCCTGGTGATCTCCGACAGTCACAGCGGCCTGGTGGCAGCGATCCGGAAGGTCATGCTCGGTGCTGCCTGGCAGCGTTGTCGTGTTCACTTCCTGAGGAACGTGTTCTCCGTGATCCCCAAGGGATCCGGGGAAATGGTCGCGGCGACCATCCGCACCATCTTCATCCAGCCCACCGCCGAAGCCGTCCATCACCAGCTCGATGCGGTCGCTGACATGCTCGGGCAGCAGTTCCCCAAGGTCAGGCAGATGCTCCTGGACGCCAAGGAGGACCTGACCGCCTTCGCGGCCTTCCCCATCTCCCACTGGAAGAAGGTCCAGTCCTCAAATCCCCTGGAGCGGATCAACCGCGAGATCAAGCGCCGCACCGACGTCGTGCAGGTCTTCCCCACAAGCGCCGCACCGACGTCGTGCAGGTCTTCCCCAACCCGGCCGCCCTCGAACGGCTCGTCACCGCCGTGCTCAGCGAGATGCTTCCCAATCTGGAAGTCAAGCGGCCTGGGTGACCGGTGGTGTGACGGTGTAGCACCGTCGGTCACGAATCAGGGCCCACAGCACGTTGACGCGGCGCCGGGCCAGGGCGAGGACGGCCTGGACGTGACGTTTGCCCTCGGCTCTCTTCCTGTCGTAGAAGCGGCGCGAGTTGGGGTCGCAGCGGATGCTGATCAGGGCGGAGGTGTAGAAGACGCGTTGCAGGCGTCGGTGGTATCGCTTGGGGCGGTGGAGGTTGCCGTTGACCTGCCCGGAGTCTCGTGGCGCGGGCGCCACGCCGGCGAAGGCGGCGAGCTGGTCCGGGGTGGGGAACGCGTCCATGCTGCCACCGGTGGCGGCGAGGAGTTCGGCGCCCAGAGTGGTGCCGATGCCGGGCAGGGAGGTGATCACATCGGCGAGCTCGTGTTCGCGAAACCGGCCCTCGATGAGCTTGTCCGTCTCGGCGATCTTCTCGTTGAGGGCCATAACCTCCCTCGCCAGGGTGTGCACCATCTTGGAGATGGCCTTCTCGCCGGCAACGGCCGTGTGCTGGCGCTCCGCGGCCTCGACGGCCTTGGCTGCGAGGACTTCGGGGTGGTAGACCTTGCGGTTGCGCAGCCAGGTCGTCAGGCGCCGTAGGCCCGTGCGGCGAATCGCTGCCGGGCTCTGAGAGGGCGGTTCGTGAGGTGTTGACCGTTTCCCGATTGAGCCGAAGCACGCTAGTTGTCACAGGGCCGGCTTCTTGGCACCTGCGAGGCTTGACGCCGGCAGGTCGTTCTTTCTCAACTCTTGACGGCCTCTGCGATCTGAAGGGCGGCCTGGGCGGGTGTGAGGTGTGTGGTGTCGACGACCTCGGCCTCGGCGTGCAGCCACGTGCGGGCCGCCTCGGCGTAGGGCTCAAGGTATTGGAGACGGAACGGGGAGTCGGGGCCGAGAACAGTGTCGCTCGCGATGCGCCCGCGGAGGGTGTCCTGGTCGGCATGGAGGACGAAGTGCCGGAGCGGAATGGCATGCTGAGCAAGGCCCGAGCTGATCTCGCGCCAGTACTGCTCGACCAGGACAGTCATGGGCATCACCAGAGTGCCGCCGGTGTAGTCGAGAACGCGTCGGGCGGTCTCGACCACGAGCGGCCGCCATGGCGGCCAGTGCTGGAAGTTGTCCGTAGCGGGCAACCCCGGCGTGATGTCCATAAGTGTCTCGCCGACCTTCTCGGCGTCGAACACCCGTGAATCCGGAATCAGCTGCTGCACGAGCGCACTGGTCGTCGTCTTGCCCGCGCCATGGGTGCCGTTGAGCCATACGATCATGAGACTCGACGCTAGCGTCGTGCCGGCCGCGGGAACAGACACAGCAGAAATCGGCTCACTGATGAGGCTGGTAGGGCTGCTTGTCGCGGTGCTCGGCGGCTACTTGTTCCTGGTGAAGCTGCCGGTGTCGGCTTCAGTGAGGATGTCGAGCTTGACCAGGCGTTTCAGTTTGGCGCGGGTGCCTTCTATGTTCTTCGGCAGCGGTTCGTGGTCGGGGGCTTCGCAGACGTCCCGGGCCCGCAGTGGGCCGGTCGCGTCGTTGAAGACACCGAGGATGCGGGGGTAGTCCGGGTGCTCGGGCAGGTCTGGCGGGGCGGCTGGGAGCCTGTCAGCGAGACCGGTGACGGTCTTCCGGGTGATCGCGAGGTGTTCGAGGTGGGTCTCGGCCTCCCGCAGCCGGCCTGCAGTTCGCCGATCTGCGTGCGGAGGTCGTCGGCCATGGCCCGGGCGGCTTCCTCCTGGATGCCGAGCGCGTCGAACAGGGGCTGGAGGTTTACGCGCTCACCGTCTGCGGTTCGCGCCAGGTGGGGGTGTTCTCGCCGGTGAGGCGGCGGGCCATGGTGTGGGTCATGGCCCAGTAGACGCGGGAGGCGGACGAGGCGGGATGGTGCTCGTAGTCGCGGACCAGGCGCCGGTGCAGTATCAGGATCCCGTAGGTCTGCTCGACCCTCCACCGCTTCGGCTGTGGGACGAAGCCGGTGCCCTGCGGGTTGCGTTCGACGATCTCGACGTCGACGCCGAGTGCGGTGCCGTGGTCGACCACGGCCTTCTTGAAACCCTGGTCGACCAGCGCCTTCTCGACGGTGCCGCCGGCGCTCTCGGCGACCTGGTCCAACAGGACGATGCCCGCAGCGTTGTCGTGCGCGCTCGCGGCCAGGACGGTGACGGCGATGACCAGGCCGAGCACGTCCACAGCCAGGCCGCGCTTGCGGCCCGGCACCCGTTTCGCGGCGTCCCGGCCGGTCGTGGAAGCGGGGACCCCGGAGGCCGCATGGACACTCTGGGTGTCCAGGACCACCAGGGTCGGGTCCTCTGATCGGCGGGCCCGCTCACGGACCTGGCAGCGCAGGAGTTCGTGGATGACCTGGTCGGTCCCGTCGTCCCGCCAGACGGCGAAGTAGTAATACGTCGCGCTCTTCTGGGCAGGTCGTGCGGAAGGTAGGCCCACTGACAGCCGGTGCGGCTCTGGTACAGGATCGCGTTCACGATCTCCCGCATCGCGCAGGTGCCCTGGTGGCCGCTGACCGAGCGGTGCCGGTCCTTCCATGCGGTGATCACCGGCTCGATCAACGACCACTGCTCGTCCGATAAGTCGCTCGGGTACGGCTTGCGTTCACTCACCCCACCACCCCAACAGACCGTCGGCTGCGGACCAGCGGATCCGCCCTCACCCCACACCATCAGGCGACGACAGAATCACTCAAAGACTCACGAACCGCCCTCTCAGAGCCGGTGCCGTACCCATACGTTCGGCTCGACGTAGACCGCGTGGTCGCGCTCCAGGTCGCACCGCACGGGAGCGAGCGCGCCTGGCACCCACACGTCCCCGGTCGTGTCGAACGGGAGTCCGGTCCACTCCCGCCACTCCGCGAGCGACCCGGAGATCGTCATCGACACGGGGGCCACCTTCTCGATCACCGCCCCGGCGCGGGCGTGGACCCGCAGCCAGGGGTCGTAGGGCAGCCGGTCCTGCTCGCGGACGCGGAAGGCGTATTCGTCCATCGGCGTCTGCGGCTCGCGGTGCTTACCGCTCGGCCGCACCGGGGCGACGATCTCGGTGAACCCGTGCGCCCGGGCGTTGTCCCTCATCGCGCCGAGCATCAGCCCGGAGAGCCCGCGCCCCTGGAGATCGGGCCGTACCGCGATCTCGATCGCGCTGACCATGTCGGGCTCGTCTCCGCGCCGGCGGTCGGCGAACGCCCACAGCAGCACCTCGTCCCACCCCCGGTCGGGCAGTCGGCCCTGCCGCTTGGAGCGAGCCATCCAGAACGGGACACTGAGCCCGCGCGCCACCAGTGCCCCCTCGCCGTCCGTGGCCACCACCACGAACTCCGGGAACTCCTGGGGGATCAAACCCATAAGGGCGTTGGACACCGGATCATGGTGCATGAACACGGGCCAGCTGTCCGGCATCTCCCACAGGACCTCGCGCAGCCCGGGCCGCTTCGCGAGAGTGGTAACGGTCATATGGTCCATGCCGTGCACCCTAGGGCGCCGGCCTGCGCGGGTCGCCTGGTTTTCAGGACGCCGACCGGCGCCGTTTGGTCAGGCTTGATGTGGGCTCAGTGGACGGAGAACCCGCCGTCGACGAAGATCGCCTGCCCGGTGACGTAGCCGGAGGCGCGGCCGGCCAGGAACACGGCCGCTCCGGCGAAGTCCTCGGCCAGGCCGTTGCGTTTGACCATCGTGCGTGCGGCCAGCGCCGCCACCTTCTGCGGGTCGGACGACAACCGCGCGTTGAGCGGGGTCATGACGAAGCCGGGCACCAGCGTGTTGCAGGTGACGCCGTGCGGCGACCACGCCTCGGCCTGCGAGCGGGCCAGCGACTCCAGCGCCCCCTTGGAGACCCCGTAGGCGCCGCTGTGGACGAACGCCCGGTGCGCCTGCTGGGAGCTGATGTGGATGATCCGCCCGAAGCCCCGCTCGGCCATGCCGGGCCCGAACCGCCGGCCCAGCAGGTAGGGCGCCTCCAGGTTCACCGCCATCGTGGCGTCCCACACTTCCTCGTCCAGCTCGCCCATCGGCGGCCGCAGGTTGATCCCGGCGCTGTTGACGAGAATGTCGGGCTCGCCGAACACGGCGGCTGCCTGTTCCGCCGCCGCGCGCACCCCGTCGCGGCTGCTCAGGTCGGCGCTCACCCAGGCCGCCCGGCAGCCGTCCGCCGCCAGCTCGCCGACCGTGGCGGCCAGTTCCGGCTTTTTGCGCGCCACGATCACCACGCTCGCCCCCGCTCGCGCGAGAGCCCCGGCGATGGCCCGGCCGATACCGGAACTGCCGCCCGTCACCACGGCGATGCGGCCGTCCAGCGAGAACAGTTCGGACAGGTAGCTGTGCGAGGTCATGCCCGCACCCTAGAGGGCGCATCCACCGTGACAGTGCCCGGGCGGAACGCATCGGGCCCCGGGGATGCCCTTCCTCCCCGGCCCCGGCCCGAAGGCCGGGGTTGCCATGCACGGAGGGTGGGACGAGGGGCGCGGTGGTCTCCTCATCCACGGTGGAGGGCGAGGCCGCGGTGGGGTGGGCTGCTCATCCGTAGCGGCGCAGTTCGTGGAAGAAGTCGTCGATGACGTGCAGTTGCCCCAGGCGGTCCGTTTCGTCGTAGACGTATTTGCCCACCGCGAGGTCGAGGACTCCGAGGCCGAAGGGGGAGAAGACCAGTGGCCGGTCGGTGGGGGGTGTCACGCGGCCGGTCATCACGTCGTCCAGGGTGCCACCCAGGAAGTCGCGGTTGCCGGTGAGCTGTTCGGCCAGGTGGGGTGAGGTGTCGGCTTTGAGGCAGTGCTCGACGTCGTCGACGATGTTGGCCGAGTTGAGGATGATCTCGGGTGCGAGGTCGCGCAGTGAGACGTGCAGGACCAGCGGATGGTGGTCGAACCATGCCGGGTCGCTGACATGCGGTTTGCCGGCGACGGTGGCGAAGACGACCAGGTCGCTGGAGCGGATCAGGTCCTCGGCGCTGTCGTGCACGGTGATCCGGCCGGGTGTGCCGGTCTGCTGCAGGTAGGTGCTGAAGCCGGCGGCGCTGTCGGCGGACAGGTCGTGGACGCCGATCTCGTCGAAGGACCAGCCGGTGCCGGCCAGGAAGGTGTGGATGTAGCGGGCGATCAGGCCCACCCCGAAGAACCCGACACGGGTGGGGCGCTCGCGGGTGTGGCTGAGCCGGTCGGCGGCCAGTGCCGCCATCGCGGCCGTTCTGGTGGCGCTGATGATGGAGCTTTCCAGGCAGGCGAACGGGTAGCCGGTGTCGTGGTCGTTGAGGATCAGCACGGCCGAGGCCCTGGGGATTCCGGACGCCACGTTCTGCGGGAAGCTGGAGATCCATTTGAGGCCGTCCACCCGCACGTGGCCGCCGATGGAGGCAGGCAGCGCGATGATCCGGGAGGAGGGGCGGTCGGGGAAACGCAGGAAGTACGACGGAGGGTTGACCGAGTCGCCGGCGGCGTGCAGCCGGTAGGTCGTCTCGACCAGCCGAACGATCTGCTCCTCGCGGCCCTTCAGTGCGTGCTGGACCTGGGCACCGGAGATCACCGCGAACGGCGGCACCGTGACCGGCTCGGACATGACCGACTCCCTTGCATACTCCATGACGGGCTCCATGACGGGCTTCCTCGCAGACTCCATGACGGGCCTTCCTGCGGACCTTCCTGCAGGCTTTCCTGCGGACTTTCCTGCAGGCTTTCCTGCAGGCTTTCCTGCAGGCTTTTGGGGGGTGGAAGGTCTGGCGGTCATCGGGCACCCGCCTCGCCGGCCGGCGCCTGCTGGGCCAGGTGCAGCGGCTCGGCCATCGCGACGAGGACCTCACGCGGCCCCTCGAACGGCTCCCTGCTGTGCGCCATGCGGACGTTGTCGAGGAGCATCAGGTCACCGGCCTGCCACGGCTCGCGCACGGTGTGGGCCTCGTAGACCTCGTTGAGCAGCTGGACGACGTTCTCGCCGATGGGGTCGCCGCCTCCGAAGCGGGTGTTGAACGGCAGGGCGTCGGCGCCGTAGACGTCGATGAGGTACTCGCGGACCTCGGGGGCCATCGTCCACTCGTTGAGGAACGCGACCTGGTTGAACCAGCAGCGCCGGCCGGAGAGCGGATGGCGTACCACGGCCGGGCGGCGCTGGCGGGTGTGCAGGGCGCCGTCGGGCTGCCAGGCGAACTCGATGGCCTGGGTGCGGCAGTAGTCCTCGATGACGGCCCGGTCCTCGGTGCCGAACGCCTCGGTCAGTGATGCCCCGATCTCGTCGTTGTAGCTGCGGGTGAGCAGCCAGCCCTCCCGCTCGAACCGCTCGACCAGCTCGGGCGGCAAAGCCTCCAGCACGGTCGGCGCATCGGCGATCGCGGTCGCCCCGCCGGTGGTGGGTGCGCTCAGGCAGGCGAACATCATCAGGCCGGGGGGTTTGAGGGTGTAGCTCAGTTCGTGGTGCATGCACATCGGCTGGGTGGCCGGCCAGGTGGAGGAGGAGTACACGCCCGGGCCGTAGCTGTGGCGGGGCGCGAAGGCTTCCCTGTCCGTCATCAGCGTGCCGGCCAGCTGATGGAAGACGGCGCCGGCCCGCTGCACGTCACCGAGCTGGAGGCCGCGGATGAGGATCGCGCCGTGCTCGGTGACCAGGGCGCGCAGCGCGTGGCGGTGCTGCTGCGCCCAGGCGGCTGCGTCGTCGGGCGGCTCGGCGTGCAGCATCGGGGGCTTGCCGGGCTGCGCCGTGACATCGAGCAGCGTGGCCGGGGAGGGGATCGACATGGTGTTCTTCCTTGTCTGTGCTGTGTCTTCAGTGCTGTGTCTGGCTGGGGCTGTCTGGTGGGTGCTGTGTCTGGTGGGTGCTGTGTCTGGCGGGTGCTCTGGTGGGTGCTGTGGTCAGCAGGAGGCCGTCAGTTCGGCTGCGCGGTGCGGGGACCTGCTGTCGAGGAGGCCGGCGAGGTCGGCGAGGTGGGGGTGGCGGGTGACGTCCTTGAGGGAGACCTGGCGGTCCAGGGCGACGGCGAGTTTCACCGCGG
>NZ_JBVJKN010000068.1:0-10618 GCF_055585225.1 Streptomyces sp. NPDC053673
GAGGCGGTGCGGTTCCTGGACGGCGTCCGGGCCTTGGAGGCCGCGGGTGTCACCTCGTATCTCGAACTCGGTCCGGACGGTGTGCTGTCCGCCCTTGCGCAGGAGTGCATCGGGAGCGAGGGAGTAGTCTTCTCCCCGCTGTTGCGGGTCGGCCGGCCCGAGACGGAGACGGTGGCAACCGCACTCGCCCAGGTGCATGTGCGGGGTGTCGCCGTGAACTGGGAGGCGTACTACGCCGGTACGGGCGCCCAGCGCGTGGATCTGCCCACCTACGCCTTCCAGCGCGAGCGGTACTGGCCGGAGACCGGCACACCTCTGCCCGGAGACACCGCCGGGCTCGGGCTGGCCGCCGCCGGTCACCCGCTGCTGGGCGCGGCGGTCGCCCTGGCGGACGCCGACGGGTGTGTCTTCACCGGCCGGCTCTCGCTGCGGACGCACCCTTGGCTGACGGACCACGTCGTCATGGGTTCCGTACTGGTTCCCGGAACGGCTCTCGTCGAACTGGCCCTGCACGCGGGCGAGCGCGTCGGCACCCGGGCCCTGGACGAGCTGACCCTTCAAGCCCCGCTGATCCTTCCCGAGCAGGGCGCGGTCCAGCTGCAGCTCGTGGTCGGTGCGCCCGATGTCTCCGGCCGTCGCCCGGTGGCCGTGTACTCCCGTCCGGACGCCGATGAAGAGCCCTGGCTGCGGCACGCCGACGGCCTGCTGACTGACGAGGTCCGGGGTCCCGCCGCCGATCTCGCCGTATGGCCGCCGGCCGACGCGACCGCCGTACCGGTGGACGGCGCGTACGAGATCCTCGACGCCTGCGGTCTCGCGTACGGCCCGTTGTTCCAGGGACTGCGCGCGGCCTGGCGGCGAGACGGCGAACTCTTCGCCGAGCTGGCCCTGCCCGCGGAGGCGCAGGCGGACCCCGTCGCTTTCGGGCTGCACCCCGCATTGCTCGACTCGGCGCTGCACGCCCTCGTGCTGGGCGACGTGATGACGGACTCCGACGAGGCAGCCGATGGTGCCAGGCTGCCGTTCGCCTGGAGCGGTGTCCGGCTGCACGCGGCCGGTGCCTCGGCGGTACGGGTCCGGCTGGCGCAGTCCGGCCGTGAAGCGGTCTCCCTGGAACTGGCCGACGCGGCCGGTGAGCCAGTCGCCTCGGTGGACTCGCTGGTCCTGCGGGCCATGTCGCCCGAGCAGCTCGGCGCGGCGGCGCGCGCCGGTCGCCAGGAGTCGCTGTTCCAGGTCGACTGGACGGAGCTTCCGGTGGACCGCGCCGCGATGTCAACAGGCGTCGAGCGGGCGGTGGTCGGCGCCGCCGTGCCAGGGCTGGACACTCCGCCCCACGCCGATCTCGCCGCCCTGGCCGCCGCTCACGCCGACGTGCCTGAGCTGGTGTTCATCACCACGGAACCGGAGTCCGAGGCGGACGCGGACGACCTGCCGGGTGCGGTGCATGCGCGCGCCGCCCACGCGCTCGCTCTCGTACGGACATGGCTGGCCGAGGAACGCTTCGCCTCCTCGCGCCTGGTGTTCGTCACGTGTGGCGCGATGGTGGCCCGTGCTGCCGAATCCGTCCGTGACCTCGCGGGTGCGGCTCTGTGGGGTCTGGTCCGGTCCGCCGGTACCGAGCACCCCGGCCGGTTCGCCCTCGTCGACATCGATGACCAGGGCCTGCCCGAACAGGCGGTGACGGAGGCCCTGATGGCGGGCGAGCCGGAGCTCCTGGCGCGCGGGGGCTCTCTCCTCGCACCGAGGCTGGCGCGTGCTTCGAACGCTGAGGCAGTGCGTGAGTGGGCTGTTGATGGCACGGTGTTGGTGACGGGTGCGAGTGGTTCGTTGGGTGGGTTGTTCGCGCGTCATCTGGTGGTTGAGCGTGGTGTGCGGCATCTGTTGTTGGTGAGTCGTCGTGGTGGTGCGGCTGTGGGTGCTGCGGAGCTGTCGGCGGAGTTGGCTGGATTGGGTGCGACGGTGTCGTGGGCGGCGTGTGATGTGGCCGATCGGGATGCGTTGGAGTCTGTGCTGGCGGCGGTTCCTGCTGAGCGTCCGTTGACGGCGGTGGTGCATACGGCGGGTGTGCTGGATGACGGTGTGGTCGGTTCTCTGTCGGTTGAGCGGTTGTCTTCGGTGTTGCGTCCGAAGGTGGATGCGGCGTGGAATCTGCATGAGTTGACGCGGGGTCTTGATCTTTCGGCGTTTGTGTTGTTCTCGTCGGCTGCTGGTGTGTTCGGTGGTGCGGGGCAGGCGAACTACGCGGCGGCGAATGTGTTCCTGGATGCTCTGGCGTCGCATCGCAGGGCGCAGGGTCTGGCCGCGACCTCTCTGGCTTGGGGCCTGTGGGCTGAGACTGGGGGTATGGGGGGTGAGCTGGATGCCGGTGAGGTGTCGCGGCTGGGCCGTGGTGGTGTGACTGCGCTGTCGGCCGGGGAGGGGCTGGCGCTTTTCGATGCGGTGTCCGTCTCCGAGCAGGCGTTGTTCGTGCCGGTGAAGCTGGATCTGGTGGCGTTGCGGGCGCAGGCGGGCAGTGGTGGCATGCTCCCGCCGCTGCTCAGCGGCCTGGTCCGCACCCCCACCCGCCGCACCGCAAGCGCCGCCGACGCTGTCGCGACGCCGGCGGAGCGCCTGGCCGGACTGCCGGTCGCCGACCAGACGGCGTACGCCCTGGAGCTGGTGCGTACTCAGGTCGCCACCGTCCTCGGGTACGCCGGGCCGGAGGCGGTCGAGACGGACCGCTCGTTCCGCGAGCTGGGCTTCGACTCGCTGACCGCCGTCGAGTTGCGCAATCTTCTGGGCGCTGCGACCGGGTTGCGGCTGCCTGCCACGCTCGTCTTCGACTACCCGAACTCGGCGGTACTGGCCGACCATCTGCGGTCCGAACTCGTCGGCGCGGCGCCTGCGGCGGCCGCCCCGGCCGCCGCCCCGGTCCGCGACGACGAGCCGATCGCGATCGTGGGCCTGGGCTGCCGTTACCCCGGAGGCGTGGCGAGCCCGGAGGACCTGTGGCGACTGGTCCTGGAGGGCCGGGACGCCATCTCGGAGTTCCCCGATGACCGCGGCTGGGACGTGGAGGCGCTGTTCGACGCCGACCCCGACCAGCAGGGCACGAGCTACGCCCGCGAAGGCGGGTTCGTCGGCGACGCGGGCCACTTCGACGCGGCGTTCTTCGGGATCTCGCCTCGTGAGGCCGTCGCGATGGACCCGCAGCAGCGGCTCCTGCTCGAAACCTCGTGGGAAGCCTTCGAGCGGGCGGGTATCGACCCGACCGCCCTGCGCGGCAGCCGGACCGGAGTGTTCGCGGGCGTCATGTACCACGACTACGCCTCCCGCCTCACCACACTCCCCGAGGGCGTCGAGGGCTTCCTGGGCACCGGCAACGCGGCCAGCGTCATCTCCGGCCGTGTGTCGTACGCGTTCGGACTCGAAGGCCCGGCCGTCACCGTCGACACCGCCTGCTCGTCGTCGCTGGTCGCCCTGCACCTTGCCGTCCAGGCGCTGCGCAACGGTGAGTGTTCGCTGGCCCTGGCGGGCGGTGTGACGGTCATGGCGACCCCCGCGCCGTTCGTGGAGTTCAGCCGGCAGCGGGGCCTCGCGGCCGATGGCCGGTGCAAGGCCTTCTCGGCAGACGCCGACGGCACGGGCTGGTCCGAGGGCGCGGGCGTCCTGCTGGTCGAGCGGCTGTCGGATGCGCGGGCGAACGGTCATCCGGTGCTGGCGGTGGTGCGTGGTTCGGCGATCAATCAGGACGGTGCGAGTAATGGTCTGACTGCTCCGAACGGTCCGTCGCAGCAGCGTGTGATCCGTCAGGCGCTGGCCAGTGCGGGTCTGTCGGCCGCGGAGGTCGATGTCGTGGAGGCGCACGGTACGGGGACGACGCTGGGTGACCCGATCGAGGCGCAGGCGCTGCTGGCCACGTACGGGCAGGAGCACACCGGCGAGCAGCCGCTGTGGCTCGGTTCGATCAAGTCCAACATGGGACACACCCAGGCTGCTGCGGGTGTCGCGGGCATCATCAAGATGGTCCAGGCGATGCGCCACGGTGTTCTGCCGAAGACCCTGCACGTCGACGGGCCGACACCGCACGTCGACTGGTCGGCGGGGGCGGTGTCGCTGCTCGACGCGGTCACCCCGTGGCCGGAGACCGGTCGCCCACGCCGCGCCGCCGTCTCGTCGTTCGGCTTCAGCGGCACCAACGCCCACGCCATCATCGAGCAGGCCCCGGACGCGGCGGAGCCCGTCGTACGCCAGGAACCCGAGCGGGCGCCGGGCAGCCTGCCGTGGGTGCTCTCCGGCAAGACCGCCGAAGCCCTGCACGAGCAGGCCGCGCGCCTGCGTGCGTACGCGCTGGACAATCCCGAACTGGCCCCCGCCGACATCGGCTACTCCCTGGCCACGAGCAGGACAGCGCTCGACCGCCGCGCAGCCGTTGTCGCCGAGGACCGCGAGGGATTCCTTACGGGTCTTGCGGCGCTGGCCGCAGGCGATTCGGCAGCGAACCTGGTGGAGGGCTCACCGGCCGCCGGAAAGCTCGCCTTCCTGTTCACCGGGCAGGGGAGCCAGCGGCTCGGGATGGGCCGTGAGCTGTACGAGACCTACCCGGCCTACGCCGAGGCACTGGACGCGGTCTGCGACAGCCTCGATCTCGAAGTACCCCTGAAGGACGTGCTCTTCGCCGACGACAGCGATCTGCTGAACGAGACCGCGTACACACAGCCTGCCCTTTTCGCCGTCGAGGTGGCGCTGTTCCGGCTGGTGGAGAGCTGGGGTGTGACGCCGGACTTCCTGGCCGGTCACTCGATCGGTGAGATCGCCGCCGCCCACGTGGCCGGGGTGCTGTCGCTGGAAGACGCGTGTGCACTGGTCGCCGCCCGTGGCCGCCTGATGCAGGAGCTTCCGTCCGGTGGTGTGATGATCGCTGTGCAGGCGTCGGAGGACGAGGTCCTTCCGCTGCTCACCGACAGCGTGAGCATTGCCGCGATCAACGGCCCCCAGTCCGTGGTCATCGCGGGCGACGAGGAGGCGGTGGTCGCTGTCGCCGAGTCCTTCGCGGACCGCAAGTCCAAGCGGCTGACGGTCAGTCACGCATTCCACTCGCCGCACATGGACGGCATGCTCGACGCCTTCCGCAAGGTCGCCGAGGGGCTCTCGTACAACACTCCGCGCATCCCGGTCGTCTCCAACCTGACCGGGGCCCTGGTGACCGACGAGATGGGTTCGGCCGACTTCTGGGTCCGCCATGTCCGTCAGACGGTCCGGTTCCTCGATGGCGTACGGGCCCTGGAGGCCGCGGGCGTCGCCACGTACCTCGAACTCGGCCCGGACGGGGTGCTCTGCGCCCTCGCGCAGGAGTGCGTCACCGAGAACGCCGCGTTCGTCCCCGCCCTGCGCAACGACCGCCCCGAGGCGGAGACCGTCACCACGGCCCTTGCCCAGGCGCACCTGCGAGGCATCGCCGTCGATTGGGAGGCGTTCTACTCCGGCACCGGTGCCCGGCGCACCGATCTGCCCACCTATGCCTTCCAGCGGCAGCGCTACTGGCTGGAGGCGCCCGCCCACGCGGTGAGCGGAGATGTGGCGTCCGCCGGGCTCGGCGCCGCCGGGCATCCCCTTCTCGGTGCGGCGGTCGAACTGCCCGACTCGGACGGGTTCCTGTTCACGGGCCGGCTCTCGCTGCGCACGCACCCCTGGCTCGCCGACCACACCGTGGCAGGCACCGTCCTGCTTCCTGGCGCCGCGCTCGTCGAACTGGCCGTGCGCGCCGGGGACCACGCAGGCTGCGATCTGCTGGAGGACCTCACGCTGGAGGCGCCCCTGGTGCTGCCCGAAGCGGTCGGGGTGCAGCTTCGGCTGGCCGTGGCAGAGCCCGACGCGTCGGGAAGGCGGGTCTTCCACGTGTACTCGCGCCTGGAGGACGCCGCGTTCGACGAGCCCTGGACCCGGCACGCGAGCGGTGTCCTGGCCGTCGCGGGCCAGGCCGAGGCCGAGGCGCAGCCCGAGTGGCCGCCGGCCGGGGCCGAGCCCTGCGACGTACACGACCTGTATCCGTCGTTCGATGAAATCGGGCTCGGATACGGTCCGGCATTCCGCAATCTGCGGCTCGCCTGGCGGCGCGGTGAAGAAGTCTTCGCCAAGGTCGCCCTGGCCGACGACCGCACGCCGGAGGCCGCCCTGTACGGGCTCCACCCGGCGCTGCTGGACGCCGCCCTGCACGCGGTCGGCCTCGGGGACTTCTTCGCCGACGCCGCCGAGGGCGCCCGGCTGCCGTTCTCGTGGGACGGGGTACGACTGCACGCCGTCGGCGCCGCGGCGCTGCGGGTACGTATGGCGCCGGCCGGTCAGGACGCGGTCGCGCTGACGATCGCCGACGAGTCGGGTCAGCCGGTCCTCACGGTCGACTCGCTCGTACTGCGTCCGCTCGTCACCGACTCGCTCGGCGGAGGCACGGGAGGGCCGGGTGCAACACGCGACGCCCTGTTCCAGGTCGACTGGCCCGTACTGCCGCTGCCCGGGGCCCCGTTGCCTGCCGATGGCCGCTGGGCCCTGCTGGGCGGCGACCCGCTGAAGCTGGGCGCGGCGCTGGAGCGGACCGGAGTCCTGGAGCGAACCGCGGCGTTCGGTACGGATGCCGAGCACGCCGATGGCCACCACACGGAACTGTCGGCGCTCGGGGAAGCGGTCGACCTGGCCGAGGCCCTGGGCAAGACGGCGCCGGAGACGGTCCTGGTCTCGATGGCACCCGACCTCGGCCCGGCCGGCGGTCTCGCGTCGGCCGTGCACACCGCCACCACCGATGCGCTGGAGCTCATCCAGTCCTGGCTGGCGGACGAACGGTTCGCCGGTTCCCGGCTGGCCGTCGTCACCCGCGGCGCCGTCGCCACACAGGCCGGCGAGGACGTCGAGGACCTGGCGCACGCGGCTGTGTGGGGCCTGGTGCGCTCCGCGCAGGCCGAGCACCCGGACCGGCTGGTGCTGGTCGACCTCGATGGTGAGGACGCCTCCTACCGGGCCCTTCCCGCGGCGCTCGACAGCGACGAGACACAGCTCGCCGTAAGGGACGGGGTCGTACGGGCTCCGCGTCTGGCACGTGCCGCCACCGCTCCCGTGACGGAAGCGGGCGCCGGATTCGACCCGGAGGGCACCGTCCTCATCACGGGAGCCAGTGGCACCCTCGGCGGCCTGCTCGCCCGGCACCTGGTCGCCGAGCACGGCGTACAGCACCTGCTGCTCACCAGCCGCCGGGGTGCCGAGGCCGACAGCGCGCCGGAACTCACGGCATGGCTGACCGAGTTGGGTGCGCAGGTGACCTGGGCGGCGTGCGACGTGGCCGACCGCGACGCGCTGGCCGCACTTCTGGAGTCCGTGCCCGTCACCCATCCGCTGACGGCCGTCGTGCACACCGCCGGTGTGCTGGACGACGGCACGGTCGAGTCGCTGACCGCCGAGCGGGTGGACCGGGTGCTGCGGCCCAAGGTCGACGCTGCGTGGCAGCTGCACGAGCTGACCCGCGGTCTCGACCTGTCGGCGTTCGTGCTGTTCTCGTCGGCCGCCGGCGTGTTCGGCAACGCGGGACAGGCGAACTACGCGGCGGGCAACGCCTTCCTCGACGCCCTCGCCCAGCACCGCAGGGCGCAGGGGCGCACGGCGGTCGCGCTCGCCTGGGGCCTGTGGGACGACGAGGCGGGCATGGCCGCCACCCTCGACGAGACGGACCGCCGCCGTCTGAGCCGGGGCAGCATGCAGCCGCTCTCGGCGGCCGAAGGCCTCGAGCTGTTCGACGCGTCGCTGCCCGGTGCTCCATCCTCGGACGCCGTGGCGGGTGCGGCCGATGAGGCGCGGACCGCGAGTGTGCTCGTGCCCGCAAAGCTCGACCTGGCCAAGTTGCACGTCCAAGTGGGCGACTCCGTACCGCCGTTGCTGCGAGGACTGCTCCGTACCCCCGTACGGCGCAGGGCGAGCGGCCATACGGCGCAGGCCCCGGACTCACTCGCGCAGCGGCTGGCCCAACTCCCGCCCGCCGAACGGGACCGGGTGCTCCTCGACCTGGTCTGCACCCAGGTGGCCCAGGTACTCGGCCACAGCGGGGCCGCCGCCATCGAGCCGGGCAGCGCCTTCAAGGAGCTGGGCTTCGACTCGCTGACAGCGGTGGAGCTGCGCAACCGGCTGGGTGCCGCGAGCGGTCTGCGGCTGCCGGCGACGCTGATCTTCGACTATCCGACCCCCGAAGAGCTGAGCGGATATCTGCGCTCGGCACTGCCCTTCGATGACGACGGGCCGTCCCTCTTCGGCGAACTCGACCGGCTGGAGGCCGCCTTGGGCGCGGCGGACGCGGACAGCGTCACGCGCGCGCGCATCACAATGCGCCTCCAGGCCCTCGTGGCCAAGTGGAACGACGCACCGGACGCGAGCGGCGCCGCCGCCGGGGCCGACGATGACGACGACCTCGAGACCGCGACGGACGACGAGCTCTTCGATCTGCTCGACGACGAGCTCGGAGCTTCCTGACCACCACCGTACTGCCGCCCGCCGGAGAAGCCGGCCGGCAGCCCTCTGACACGAAGCCACGGGATCCCGCACGCCGGGGCCCGGGCCGCCCGGACGACCGACCGTACAACCGCCCCTGAGGCATGGAGCCCACGCAATGGTGAACGAGGACAAGCTTCGCGACTACCTCAAGCGGGCGACCGCCGATCTGCGCCAGGCCCGCAGGCGGCTGCGCGAGGTCGAGGACAAGAACCAGGAGCCCATCGCCATCGTCGCGATGAGCTGCCGCTACCCCGGAGGTGTGCGCACCCCCGAGGACCTGTGGCGGCTCGTCGAGAACGGTGACGACGCCGTCTCAGGCTTCCCGGTCGACCGCGGCTGGGACGTCGAGTCGCTGTACGACGCCGACCCCGACAGCCCCGGATCCAGCTATGTCAGCGAGGGCGGCTTCCTCTACGACGCCGCCCGCTTCGACCCCGCCCCCTTCGGGATCTCGCCGCGTGAGGCGCTGGCGATGGACCCGCAGCAGCGATTGCTGCTGGAGACGTCGTGGGAGGCGTTCGAGCGGGCCGGCATCGACCCGTCGTCCGTGCGGGGCAGCCGTACGGCCGTCTTCGCCGGCGTGATGTACCACGACTACACCGCGCGCCTCGACTCCGTGCCCGAGGGTGTCGAAGGCTTCCTCGGCACCGGCAGCTCCGGCAGCATCGCCTCCGGCCGGGTGGCCTACACCTTCGGTCTCGAAGGCCCGGCCGTCACCGTCGACACCGCCTGCTCCTCCTCCCTGGTCACCTTGCACCTGGCGGTGCAGGCGCTGCGGGCCGGTGAGTGCTCGCTGGCGCTGGCCGGGGGTGTCACCGTCATGGCCACTCCTGCGACGTTCACCGAGTTCAGCCGCCAGCGCGGTCTGGCTCCCGACGGACGCTGCAAGCCCTTCGCGGCTGCCGCCGACGGTACGGGCTGGGGCGAGGGCGTCGGCATGCTCCTCGTCGAGCGGCTCTCCGACGCACAGCGCAACGGCCACCCGGTGCTCGCCGTCGTTCGCGGTTCGGCGATCAATCAGGACGGTGCGAGCAATGGTCTGACTGCTCCGAACGGCCCGTCGCAGCAGCGTGTCATCCACCAGGCGCTCACCAACGCCCGACTGTCTGCCGCCGATGTGGATGTCGTCGAGGCGCACGGTACGGGGACGACGCTCGGCGACCCGATCGAGGCACAGGCCGTCCTGGCGACATACGGGCAGGACCGCCCCGCCGACCGGCCGCTGCTGCTGGGCTCGATCAAGTCCAACATCGGCCACACCCAGGCTGCCGCGGGTGTCGCGGGCATCATCAAGATGGTCGAGGCTATGCGCCACGGCGTCGTGCCGAAGACCCTCCACCTCGACGAGCCGACCCCGCACGTCGACTGGGAGGCGGGCGCCGTTTCCCTGATCGAGGAGACGATCGCCTGGCCGGAGACCGATGAGCCCCGTCGTGCGGGTGTGTCGTCGTTCGGGTTCAGTGGGACGAATGCGCATGTGATCGTGGAGCAGGCGCCGGTGGTGGAGGGTGTGTCCGTCCCGGTGGAGGGTTCGGGCGGTTTGCCGGTGGTGCCGTGGGTGTTGTCGGGTAAGAGTGCGGGGGCGTTGCGGGCGCAGGCGGAGCGGTTGTCGGGCTGGCTTGCGGGTGCGTCTGGTGCGTCGGGTGGGCCGGCGGGTGTGCGGGTGCTGGATGTGGGTTGGTCGTTGGTGTCGTCGCGGGCGGGTTTGGATCATCGGGCGGTGGTGCTGGGTGATCATGCGGCGGGTGTGGCTGCGGTGGCGTCGGGTTCGATGGCTGCGGGTGTGGTGACCGGGACTGTGGTTGGTGGGAAGACGGCGTTCGTGTTCCCGGGGCAGGGGTCGCAGTGGGTGGGCATGGCCGAGGGTTTGTTGGACGCTTCACCGGTGTTTGCTGCGCGGGTGGATGAGTGTGCGGAGGCGCTGGAGCCGTTTACGGACTGGTCGCTGCGCGATGTGCTGCGCGGTGTGGAGGGTGCGCCGTCGTTGGAGCGGGTGGATGTGGTGCAGCCTGCTTTGTTTGCGGTGATGGTGTCGCTGGCGGAGGTGTGGCGGGCTGCGGGTGTGCGTCCGGGTGCGGTGATGGGGCATTCGCAGGGTGAGATCGCTGCT
>NZ_JBVJKN010000069.1:0-8325 GCF_055585225.1 Streptomyces sp. NPDC053673
ATGGGTACTCTTCCGGTCTGACTTTCGCAACACGCCCTAGTGCCGGGAGCGGCACTAGCTCGTACACGGCGCGGCGCCCGGCGGGATGACGTCTCCCGCCGGGCGCCGCGCGCGTTCAGAGACAGGTCGGCGGAACATCAGCCGCTCGACCGCGCCGCAGCTGCCAGGCCGGCGAAGGCGGGCGTCACCAGGGCTGCGGTCAGCTGGTCCTCCCACCGCGGAAGGGGCGCGAGCCCGGTACGCAGCCAGCTGCCGTGAGCGAGCACACTGAACGACGGGCGGGGAGCTGGGCGCGGGAACGCCACAGCCCCCACCGGGCGGATCCGCTCAGGATCGAGGCCGCTCAGACGGAAGGTCTCCCGGGCCAGGCCGTACCACGTGGTGTGGCCGGCCGCCGTGCCGTGGTAGACACCTGCCGGTGCCCGGCCGGCCAGTGCGGCACGGCCGAGTGCGGCCAGCTGCCCGGCGAGTGCGCGGGACCAGGTCGGCTGGCCGTGCTGGTCGGCCACCACATCCAGGGTCTCGCGTTGAGCAGCGAGTTGGAGCATGGTGGTCACGAAGTTGCGGCCGTGCGCGCCGTAGAGCCAGGCGGTGCGCACGATGTAGCCGGTGCGGGGCAGCAGTTCGGCCACTGCCCGCTCCCCGGCCAGCTTGCCCCGCCCGTACGCGTTGACGGGGCCGGTCGGTGCGTCTTCGAGGTACGGCTGCCGGGCGTCACCCGGGAACACGTAGTCGGTGGAGACGTGCAGCAGGAGAGCACCGCTGCCCGCGCAGGCGCGCGCGAGACGGCGCACGCCGGTGCCGTTCACGGCGGTGGCCTCCGCCTCGGCCCGCTCGGCGCCGTCGACGTCCGTCCAGGCGGCGCAGTTGACGACCACGTGGTGACCGGCGACGGCCGCGTGTGCGGCCGTCAGATCGGTGATGTCGAGCTCGTCACGGCTCAGTCCCGTCACCACGGCGTCCGGGTCGGCGGCGAGCTCCGCCAGCATGTCCCGGCCGAGAAGCCCGCCCGCACCGGTCACCAGCCAGTTCGTGGTCATCCCAGCTCCGCCTTTGCCTTGAGCGGCTCCCACCAGGAGCGGTTCTCGCAGTACCAGGCGACCGTTGCGGCCAGGCCTTCCGTGAAGGCCACCTGCGGGGCGTAGCCGAGGTGGTCGCGGATCTTGCTGTCGTCCAGGGAGTAGCGCAGGTCGTGTCCCTTGCGGTCGGCCACGTACCGGACCCGGTCCCAGCCTGCGCCGACCGCGTCCAGCAGCAGTCCGGTGAGCTTGTGGTTGCTCACCTCGGTCCCGCCGCCGATGTTGTAGATCTCCCCGGCCTTGCCACCGTGCAGGACCAGTTCGATGCCCCGGCAGTGGTCGGCGACGTGCAGCCAGTCGCGGATGTTGCGGCCGTCTCCGTACAGGGGGACCGTTTCCCCGTCGATCAGGTTGGTGATGAAGAGCGGGACGACCTTCTCGGGGAACTGGTACGGCCCATAGTTGTTGGAGCACCGGGTGACCACGACGTCCAGGCCGTGGGTGCGGTGGTGGGCGAGCGCCAGGAGGTCGGAGCCGCCCTTCGACGCGGAGTACGGGGAGTTCGGCGCCAGCGGCCACTCCTCGGTCCATGAGCCCTCGCTGATCGAGCCGTACACCTCGTCGGTGGAGACGTGGACGAAGCGGCCGACGCCGTGCCGGTGCGCCGCGTCCAGCAGCACCTGGGTGCCGACCACATTGGTACGGACGAAAGGACCGGCCCCCTCGATCGACCGGTCCACATGCGACTCGGCCGCGAAATGCACCACGGCGTCCTGGCCGGCCATTACCTGGTCGACCACGTCAGGGTCGCAGATATCACCCCGGACGAAGCTGTAGCCCGGGTGGCTTGCCACCGGCGCCAGATTGGCCTCGACCCCTGAGTAGGTGAGTTTGTCGAGGACCGTGATCCGCGCGGCCGGATCCGAATACAGCCGCTGGCGTACGTATTCCGAACCGATGAAGCCGGCGCCGCCGGTCACAAGGATGCGCATGGTTCTCCGATGTTCTTGCTGCCCGGCGTTCGGAACGGGCCGCCTGCCACCCGGTACGTGCACCACATACGCTACTCAGCGCCCCGGCATCTTCCCGGCAGACAGGCCCCGTTCATGCCGGGGTTACCTTTTTCCCGGCTTGAGAAAACGCGGACGGTGCCCGCGAAGCCGAGGCTCCGGGGCACCGTCATTCACTCCCAGGTGAAGCGGGCAGCCGGTACGGCACCACCGCTCACATAGGAGTGATTACGCGTCGTGGCAGATCACGTAGGCGACGATCGTGCCGACAGTGCTGCTGGCCTGCCACCCAGTGGCAGGGCCGACACCGGTGAAGATGGGCCTGTTCGTCTCGGCGTTGATGGTGATCAGCGGGTCAGCCGACTGGTATCCGCCGCCGGTGGCGACGTCACCGATGCCGCACGAGGCAACCGAGTCGCCACCCTGGGGGCCCTGCACGACGTACGTCTCCAGCTCCGCGGCGCCCTGGACACCCTGGGGGCCCTGGGCACCGTCAGTGCCATCGGCACCCTGGGCTCCCTGGGCGCCATCGGCACCGTCAGCGCCCTGGGCACCCTGCGCACCATCGGCACCGTCAGCACCCTGAGCACCCTGCGCACCATCGGCACCGTCAGCACCCTGGAAGCCCTGCGGACCCTGCGCACCGTCAGCGCCATCGGCGCCATCGGCGCCCGGGTCACCCTGGAAGCCCTGCGGACCCTGGGGGCCACCGGGGTCACCCTGGAAGCCCTGCGGACCCTGGGCGCCGGGCGCGCCGTCCTCGCCGTCCTCGCCGGGCACGCCCTGCGGGCCCTGGGCGCCGTCCTCGCCGTCCTCACCGGGCACGCCCTGCGGGCCCTGCGGGCCTACCTTGCCCCGCGGTCCCTGCGGCCCACGGTTGCGGTCGCGGTCGCGGTCGGCGCTCGTTGCGCCGTTCGGGCCCGGCATCCCGAAGCTGTGCTCGGTGCCGGACCTTTGGATCGCGTCGGCGATGGCCGCCGTGCTGGGGAGAATGTTGAGCACGGCAGCAAGTGCGCCCGCCGATACCAACGTTGTGGTTTTGACCCGGGAACTACGGATCGTTTTACGGCTCACGGAGAACCTTCCTCACGGAACTTGGAGTGACCAAACCGCCAGCATGCACACGCCATGAGCGCGTTGCATTGGCATGCGTGTCACGTCGCCCATGGCCACGGACAGAACCATTCTTCAGTCTCAGCGATTGAATGATTACGAGCTGGTTCGTGTCGTGGACGAAGATCACCCAAGCGGCCGCGAATCCGCGCGGGCACTTTGCGCTCATTGAGGGCCGGCCCGTCCCGAACAACCCGCACCCCGAGTTGATTACTTTCTCAACGTTTTCCTTGCATTCTGCTGCTGTGCGGACAGATGCCGGACCAAGCACCGTAATACTTGGCGCAGAAAGCGGGACCGACTAGGGTGCCGGTTCAGCGGAATCGTCAGCAGGAGGCCATTTCAGTCAACAGCTCGCACACTTCGACGATAGGCACTGCAGTCCTCGAAGGAAGGCAGCAGCCCTTGCCGTTCGGCTTCCCCCAGCGTGGGCGCCGCAGCGTCCTTCGCGGAGAGCAGCGGGTCGAGGCCCTCAGGCCATTCGATCGCCAGTGCCGGATCGAGCGGGTGAATCCCGAACTCACGCTGCGGCGCGTATCCCTGCGAGCACAGGTAGACGACGGTGGCGTGATCGTCCAGCGCCATGAAGGCGTGGCCCAGCCCTTCCGAGAGATAGACGCACCGGTGGTCCTGGTCGTCGAGCCGAACTGCCTCCCACTGAGCGAAGGTTGGGGAGCCGATGCGGATGTCGACCACGACGTCGAGGACGGCGCCGCTGACGCAGGTGACGTACTTGGCCTGGCCCGGCGGGACCGAGGCATAGTGGATTCCGCGGAGAGTGCCGCGTACGGAGCGTGAGCAATTGGCCTGCTCGAGACCGAGCTTCTGGCCGGTCACAGCGTGGAACCGGTCGGTCTTGAACCACTCGTGGAAGCGGCCCCTGCTGTCCGTGAAGACCTCGGGTGTGTCCACCCAGGCCCCTTCGATGCCCAGTGGTTTCACGTGATCGATTCCTTCCACGCGTAGCTCGATTTGCTGATCACCACGTCCGTAACCCCCAGGCCGTCCGCGCGGCTACACAGGAGCACCCGGTCCTGTTCGCAGCAGTACGTCCCGACGCGATCGGCTTCCCCGTTGCGGCATGACGGCGCATCGGGAGTCTTCCAGCAGTCCCAGCAAGTACTGGCCGTACCCGCTCTTGAGCAGCGGCTGGGCCAGTGCCCGGAGCTGGTCGTCGTCGATCAGGCCGGACCGCCAGGCCGTCTCCTCGATGCAGCCGATCTTGAGACCCTGGCGTTCCTCGATCACCCTGACGAACTCCGAAGCCTGAACCATGGAGGCGAAGGTCCCGGTGTCCAGCCAGGCGGTGCCTCGGTCGAGCCGGGTGACGTGCAGCTCACCGGACTCCAGATAGCAGCGGTTGAGGTCGGTGATCTCCAACTCGCCCCGCGCACTGGGCTGTAGGCCGCGCGCGATGTCCACGGCCCGGTTGTCGTAGAAGTACAGGCCCGGCACGGCGTACCGGGACTTCGGCCGGGCCGGTTTCTCCTCGATGGACAGCGCCTGGCCCAGCTCGTCGAACTCCACCACGCCGTACGCCGAGGGGTTGGCCACCGGGTACGCGAACACCCTGCCGCCCTTCATGCCGGCGTGTTGGGTCAGCCGTGTGCCGAGGCCGCTGCCGTGGAAGATGTTGTCGCCCAGGATCAGGGCGACCGCCTCGTCGTCGATGAAGTCGGCGCCCAGCACGAAGGCCTGGGCGATGCCCTCCGGGCGCTCTTGCGTCGTGTACTCCAGCCGCAGGCCCAGCTGATCACCGTCGCCGAGCAGTCGACGGAACTGGTGCTGGTCCTCAGGGGCGGTGATGATGAGGATCTCCCTGACCCCGGCCATCACCAGGGTGGACAACGGGTAATAGACCATGGGCTTGTCGAAGACCGGCAGCAGTTGCTTGGACACCGAGCGAGTCAACGGCCAGAGTCGCGAGCCGGTGCCGCCGGCCAACAGAATTCCTCGCATGGCGTCACTGTAGGTGGACTGCGAATTGCTGCGGATCTCCGACACGGAGCGTCCGGCGCCTGAGCGGTGACGCCGTGCCGGTCAGATCCGGGGGCCGGGCGGGCTCCCCCCTGACCTCTCCACCAGATCCAGTGCCTGCTTGACCGAAATTGCGCACAGGAAAAGTCGCCTCGAAATCTCGGTCGCGATCAATCTGCGTACGGGCGACGAAGGGTGGACCAGGACAAGATTTCTGCCGTTGCGCTTCCAGGAAAGAAAAAGTTCGAGAAGTTCTTTGTCGCAATCCGTGATTTCCGCACAGTCCACCACAAGGCGAGAGTATCCGGATTTCACAGCGACGGTGAGCATGAACCGCAAAGGATACACGCTGATTTCGTCGATCACGCCTCGGAGCGCAATGACGAGCGTGCGATCAACGGTCTGGCAATAGGAGATCGCCAGCGGATCATTCCACCGACCGGAGGCGGCGCGTTGGCCGGCGCCAGTCGAATCCGAATGCACCGTGACCGGTTCCGCAAGGCTCATGTTATTGAAACCCTCCTCAGGGATTGACCGCCATGGACGAGAGTCTCCTTCGGCAAGATTGCTGGTGCAGTTCGGCGCGGCCGTTGCGGCGCTGCCAGAATCGCGCTCTACACCTACCGCACAAGCACCGCCAACTGCACCCGCGTACGATCCAAACGGGTGAGGACCGAGGAAAGCATTCATTCTGGTCGTGATGCGATACGTTTTCCCTATCAGCTGCCCTTGTCGACCCCATCGCAATGCTCCATAAGGGTGGATCACGCTCTTCCCGACCGAATTCCCGGCCAGGAAGCCGTACGATGAGATTCGCTGGACGAGCCTCGGTCGTTCATTCACGAAACGCACCCGAGCCCAGGCAGGCTCCTTCCCTCCCCCGGTGTCACCACCGCTGCCACACCGCGGTCGGCGGCTCAGATGTGGCCCCGGCGGTCGCTGTGGACCGCGGCGCTGCACGCGGCGGTGAGGTTATCGGCGCCAGTTAAGTGTCCGTCGGCGCGGGAAATCGTTTCGTCAATGATGAATTCTTACAACACACCGCAGGTCCCCCCTGGCGGGCCGAACCCCCTGCCCACACCGGTCCCTCAGGTCGGAGTCCGTGCGTGGGAACGCCGGCCGACCCTGGAGGCGTCCGACCTTCGTACCCCGTCGGCCTCCGGCACGACATCGGCCGACGGCCCGCAGCCCGATGTGGCCTCTGCCGGTGCGCATCCGGGCACACGGACTCCGGACAACCCCTACGGCCAGGGCGAACTCGCCCAGACACCGCTGTACGGGCAGCTGGTGGCCGAATGGCGGGCACGCGGCGCGATGCTGCCGGGAACCCGCGACCTGCAGTGGGACAGGCTTGCCTCCAGCAGAGCATTCGAGGAGGAGACACAAAGGACGCTCCGCATGCTGCGGCTCGAGCGGGATCCCGCGCCGGCATCCCCCTCGTGGGCGGAGGCAGGGGTGGAATCGAGCGGGAGAGGACGGCCGTCCCCTTCCGATGCCGTCGGGCGCGTACCGAGGCCCCGGTAACAGTCCCGGTAATAGTTCTGCCGAATCGTAAATACGCCTGCCGACTCGTACGACGATCGGGACATGCAATCGAATGCATCGCGCTCCGGTCAGTGCCCCGCCCCCCGTTGCCACGACCGGGAGGCGAAAACCTTTAGCTATTGGAGCTCATCGTGTGAATTCTGGCGCAGTCGCGAGTCCCGGGGGTAGGCGAAGCGTTTGTGCGTGTGTGGAACCGCGTGAGTTGTGGGAAAGAAATACTGTTCTGGCAAAAGCCTTCTGTGCCGGCGATGACCGGGTGCGGCTGGCGCAGAGTGCCCTGGATGAGGCGCAGGCCGAGCGTACGAGGCTGCTTGCCGCATTCGCGGTGGTCGTCGGTGACGACGGCACCGTCGCCGGCATGATGGGCTTGCAGGAGCGCGAGGTCAGAGTTGCCCGCAGGACTGTCGGCCGGGAGGGGGCCCGCAATGTTGCAGCGAATCTGCTGACGCGAATGTCCGACCAGGCCTGCGAGATGGGCGAGGAGCCCGGTCAGGCGGCTTCGGATACGCATGCGTCTTTCCCTCGGGCAGAGACGAGTACGGCTGCCGCTGCATCAGCTCCCTACACAGCACCGCCGTCCCATGCGAGCAATTCTTATTCTGCTGCTGCCGTTGAGGAGCAGATGTGGGCCGAGCCGCCTCAGGTATCCGGTCCCATCTGGTCACCATCGATGGACTCGGTGCTGGTGTGGAGCTGGCACTCCGGGCTGGACCTGCAGGTCGTCGCGAACGAACTCGGTCTCGAACTGAGGACGGTTCTGCAACGTGTGCAGGTCCTCGCGGCCGAGGGTCACCTTGTGAAATCCGACCAGGTTCCTTCGAGGGACTACTCAAGTGCTTCGAGGGACTACTCGGGTGGTTCAAGGGACTACTCGGGCCGCCATCGCCGGAACGAGGACACGCTCGAGTTCTCCAACTCGGGAGCCTTCGGCCTGGGCGGATTTTTTTCCAGCGCTTCCTGGACATGAGTCCGGCCGGCGCGGACTTCGCAATGAGTCGTGAGTGGCCGGCCTTCAAGGGGTAACAAGGGGTAACTCCGTGGCGAGCTCAGTCAGCGCCGACCTGAGCGCCGCCGGCGAGTGAATCCCGACGGCCCGTATGCGCCCGGGCAGGAATTGCGGGGCGAGGCGGCAGCCCCGGGGGCACGACCCAGGCCGCAGGGGAACGTTTTCCCTCCCAAGCTGCCCGGCGGGCTCGGGCGTCAGCCTCCCGCAGTTGCACACACCACTCACAGCCGGCCTCGTCATGCGCACGGGGGGCGAGCCAGTACGCGCCGGCCAGCCGGGCGTCGGGGACAGGGATCGCATCGCTGCCGAAGTCGTCCATGCCCGGGCCAACGACGCGATCAAACCGCAGGGAACGGCGGCCCCCGGCCATGCAACCGAACCGTCATCAACCGCCGGGAGGGCCGGTCCGTCCTGATCACCCAATCGCGGACGCCGACGTCCCACACCCGCCGTCGCACCGGCACTACTCTCCCCGCGAGGATCGGCCGCGTCCCCCGGAGGCTCCGTTGGTATCCCCCGATTTCCCCGATGCCCCCGACAACCAGCGCTACGACGGCCTACGGGCGATGTTCATCAACTGCACGCTCAAGCGCTCGCCCGAGGTCAGCAACACCCAGGGGCTGATCGACAAGAGCCGCGCGGTGATGGAGGCCAA
>NZ_JBVJKN010000070.1:0-7527 GCF_055585225.1 Streptomyces sp. NPDC053673
CTGAATCAGCTCGGCCGTCGCCGAGGAGCCCCTGTGCCAGTGACACCAGCCAGGATTCGCCGCGTTGACGGCCGCGGCAAGCCAGATTCCCGTCTCCATACTCAGGAAGTTACGGACGGCGACCAGATCGGCTCCAGGAAGTTCTACGAGATTCCACGCCGATTCACTCCAGGGCCTCGATCGCCTTCGTAATCAGGGCCCGGGCGTCCGCTCCGTACACCGCCAGGCCGGCCAACTCCTCGAAGGTCTCCGCGTACATCGCGACCTCGGGGCCCTGCGTGATGGTCAGATAGCCAGAGACAAGCTCGACGTTGACCTGTGCGGAGTCGTAGATCCAGAATCCCTCAACGGGCCAGCGGTGGCGGCCCGGTCGCGTAGGCACCACCCCCAGGCTGACGTTGGGCAGCGAGCCCACGGTGATCAGGTGGCCCAGTTGCCCGGTCATGACGTCCGAGTCCCCCGGCCCCGACCGCAGGACGGACTCCTCAACGAGGAACGCAAAGGTGCGTCCTGGGTCGTACAGCAAGTGCTGCCGCTCGACGCGCGCCTCGACAGCGTCCTCGACATCGTCCATCAGGCCGCGGCGCTGCTGGATGGCACGCAGCGTCGCGGCCGTGTAAGCCCGAGTTTGAATCAGGCCAGGCACGAGCCACGACGAGTACGAGCGGAACCGGTGTGTGCGCTCGTACAGCGGGAGTCGGGCTTCCTGCGCGCGGCGAAGGCCGGCGCGCTCCATCCGTCGCCACTCGACGAACATGCCCTCGACGGCACGCAGGGACTGGATGAGGTCCGCGGTCTGGTTCTCTGCGTTGCAGGCGCGGCACCAGGCCGTGATGTCGTCGGCCGACGGCGAGGTACGGGCATTCTCGATGCGGGAGACCTTGGACGGGTACCACCCGCAGGCGTGAGCGAGGTCCCGCCCGTTCAGCCCAGCGTCCCGGCGGATCTCGCCAAGTCGGGCGGCGAGAACCTGCCGGGCCCGCTGGACGCTGGAAGATGTCGGAAGGGCCATGGCGTGCGCTGGGTCAGATGGGCTCGTATTCCGCGTGTGGGGTGGCCCGTTCCCACACGGATTCGAAGGCGCCGGCGTACAGCTTGATGAGGGCCGGGTCGTGGACCACTTCCATGCCGGTGCCGGTCCACTGACCTTCACCACTGAAGTGGTGAAGGATCAGCGTGTGCTCGTCGACCACCCAGCAGTCCATAGCGGGTAGCAGCAGGTCGCGGGCGCGCGAGCGGGGCAGCCAGCGCACATCCTCGCCTGCGGCGAGGTTGGTGAACGTGATGTCGTACTCGTACCGGATGTAGTCGCTGATCGGCTCCGAGACGACCCGGGCACGGCGCATGACGACTCCGCGGGCGGTCACGCCGGAGACGAAGTCGAGCCATGGCCGCCACCACGATGCCCTGTCACTGGGGTCCTCGCGGTGGCCCTCCTGCCAGCGGATGAACGCTGGATCGTCGCGCATGTAGCTGTCACGCATCTCCAGGTGCACCGCAGAGCGCTCAGCTTTGGCGAGTGCCTCACGTACCGCTGTTGCCACTGGGTACCTCACTGTCCTGACGTGGGATGAACTGGAGCATGTTGGCGGGCAGCCGGATCACCGTCTCGTGGTCCGGGACGTCCGTGGAGTGACCAGGGATGGAGCCAACTTCCTGTGCCTGCCGAACGGTTGCCTCGTCGGCCTTCCAGGACTGGATGATGAGGTCACCTGTCTCCTCCTCAAGCCAGATGGTTGGCGAGCCGTCGTCAGGCGTGTTCGGGTAGATCCCAAGGAACTTTAGGGCCATGGCCGTCATCTCCTCCGAGCGGATTCCACGCTGTTCCACAGACCTTCACGCCGCAGGAGCAGCCCGTCAAGGGGGCGTCACGCCATGTGAGCGTGGTCGGCATGACGAAGAAGCCCCCTCCCGCGCACGTGGCGCGAGAGGGGGCAAGGTGGCCGGGCGGGGGTCAGCCCAGGATGTCGATCAGGTACCGGGTAGCGAAGCTCAGCCACCCGACAGCGAACACGGCACGGCCGGCGGGCGTGCGGACCCGGAACCAGGCCCGTGTCCGCTCCGAGAGTGCGTCCCTCTGGCGGCCGTTGCGCAGCGCGTACACCTCGAACGCGGCTCCCACAGCGAGGAGACCGCCCCATACCCAATCAGCAGACGTCACGGGGCCTCCATTCAGCGGGCGGTCATCTGGTACACGGACAGGACCAGGCCCGAGACGGCCACGAGCGCGGCGATCGACGGCAGCGGCCATTGGCCCTTCTCCAGAGCCGACACGCGGCCCTGGAGGTCTTCGATGTCCTTCTCTGTCTGGCCGGTCCACTGGAGCGCCGTATCCAGGCGGCCGTTCAGGTTGGCGAACCCCTCGGCCACCGTGCCTCGCAGTCGCTCCAACTCGACGGCGACTTGTGTGGACTCGGACGGTGTCACTGGCGGCTCCCCAGCCAGCCGACCGTTCGCGGGTCGTCGACGAGCGAGCCCACAACGGCCTTCACGACCGACAGAGCGGCCGGGATGGAGGCGATCGCGGCGGCCTTCACCGCGGACAGGTTGGTGAGGTCGAAGCCGTCCGCGAGGAGCAGTCCGAGGAACGTCGTGACCTACGCCGCGAGGTGCGCTCGACCGTGTCGAGTACGAGTCGGGGCATGAGGGTCTCCGATCAGGGGGTGATGGTGAAGCCGCGGCGGGCGCCGAGCTTTTTGAGGGACTCGGCGCCAGGGATGCCGTCAGCGGCCGTGCCCTTGTAGCCGCAGCGCCGCTGCCACGCGGCATAGGCGGCGATGGTGGCCGTGCCGAAATTCCCGTCGGCGACGTCCCGGGACAGCAGGCCCTCGGCGACGAGCGCGGTCTCCACGCTCTTCACGCCGTAGTAGCTGACCGGGGTGCCGCGCTTCGGCGGGTCGCTCTTGGCCGCGGCCACGAGCCGGGAGGTCCCCGGGGTAGGGCGGGGGCACGGCGGGTCCTTCCGTAGGTGGCGCTGTGGCGGTGTGGCAGGTGGAGCCCGAGCAGCGGCCGGTGATGGGAAATCAGGATTGCTCGCTCGCGTTCCCCGTGGCTGAGAACGCGGCTGGGCGGAACGAGTTAGGCGGGGGACGAGGAAGAGGCGGCGGCGAGACGGCAGAAGTGTCAACGCAAAATATGGTGGCACGCTGGATGTTGGCGGCCTGAGTTTGCGCAGCTCGTTTCTGTGCGCGACTCTGGAGGCATGTTCTGAGCCGGGCAAAGTCAGCGCAGGCTAGAGGCGGTCTTCCATGGCAATCGTAGGCATGAGAATGAACAGGATGCGTGCCCAGCATTTCGACGGACTTCACAGCTTCAGCATGACCGTCCAGGTATCCAACCGGGATGTCGTTGCCGACATCTGTCTATTCTCGCATTGGGGTGCGAATGACGTTTCCTCCTCACATGTCCACATCAGTCAAATCATCAGCGACAGCGGGATCGAGAATTTCCCCACCGAGATCGGATCGATAAAAAATCCATCGACTCTGTTCCGGAGGAATGTCACAAGCATCACTTTCAAGGTCGAGGTCTACAAGGCCCAAGCTATGGCGCGTTGGATCATCTACGACTGGGTCTAGGAGGATTGGAAATGACCACAGGCGGAGACATGCCAGTGGAGGCGATCGAGACTCAGGCCTGTGTCGTGTACGACACGCGCACGGGCGAGGTGGTACACACGCACACTTTCGTGCCTGCCGAACCGGACGGACACATCGAGCCCGATGCACTGGCCGACGCGGCACTGGGCGCAGTGGCCGACCGTGCCGGGAGAGAGTATCTGGCAGCCAAAGTCGTTCCGCCATCGACGTTCATGCCAGGGGCCCGCTATCGGGTCGACCCGGAAACCGACGCGGTTGAGGTCGAGGCCGAGCGCTCCCTCCATCCGGCAGACGTAGAGCGTGATGAGGGCACCTCGGATTAGTTCCTTCCCAGTCCGGAAAGAACAGGGATCCGGGGCCGAGTCGAATGTCCAAGGCGCTCAACTCTGACGCCGTTTCACACCAGCCACATCAAGATCATCACACCTAGGCCGGGCGGCGGCCAGGAGGCGGAGGTCCCCAGCCCAGCTCTCACAACGGACCCGACCGAACGAGACGTCCAGGGCGATGTGTTCGGTTCGAAAGCTTCACGAACCTCCGCAACGCGCTCCCCGAGTCATCTGCGAACGGGGGCTCGTCGCCGATCGCCAGAACTGCGCAGGACAGGAAGATCGGATCACTCCCCTGAGGCTCCGTTGCTGGTAACAGGCCCGTCGGCGATCTGTTCGTGGTGGCGGATGACCTCGGCGATGATGAAGTTCAGCAGCTTCTCGGCGAATGCCGGGTCCAGCTTCGCGCTCTCCGCGAGCTGGCGGAGGCGGGCGATCTGGCGGGCCTCGCGCTGCGGGTCGGCCGGGGGGAGGTGGTGCTGGGCCTTGAGGTGGCCGACCTGCTGGGTGCATTTGAAGCGTTCGGCGAGCATGTGGACGACGGCCGCGTCGATGTTGTCGATGCTTTCGCGCAGCCGGGTCAGCTCGGCCCGGACGGACTCGTCGATGTCGCTCGTCTCGCTGGAGGTCATGAGGAGGGAGCTTACGTCGGTCGGTGGGTGATGGTCGGGGGGTGTTCGGGATCCGGAATGCGATTGCTCCAGCCGCCGGGCACGGTACGTCCCTGCTGCTCACGGAAGCGGATGGGGGCCGTGCCGACGCGGCGGGTGAACAGTCGGGAGAAGTAGGCCGGGTCGTCGTAGCCGACGCGGCGGGCGACGGCCGCCACGGGCAGATCGGTGGCGGCGAGGAGCTCCTTGGCGCGGCCCAGGCGGATACCGAGGAGATAGTCCTTGGGGCTGCAGCCGGCGCCGCGGCGGACTGCGGTGCGCAGCTCCGCGGGGGTCATGCCGTGGCGGGCCGCGTGCTCGGCGACGGACAGCGGCTGGAATGCGTCGCGGGCGAGCGCCTGCAGGACGGGATCGCCGTCGGGGCCCACATCGGCGCGGGCGCGGCGCAGCGCGACGAGCAGCTCGTGGACGGCGGCGCCGGTCTCGACCTCCAGGAGAGGGTTGCCGCGGCGCGCGGCGCGGGCGATGCGGCCGACGGCGGCGCGGGCGGGGGCCGCGTCGGAGAGGGGGACGACGGGGCGGTCGGGCTCGATGTAGCCGAGTTCGGTGTAGGTGGCGGTCGCCGGGCCGGCGAAGTCGACGAAGCTCTCGTCCCAGCCGGTGGCGGGGTCGGGGCCGTAGTGGTGCGGGACGCCGGGGGTGAGCCAGAGCACGGCGGGCGCGGTGACGGTGGTGCGCCGCCCGTCGGTGCCGCGGTACCAGCCGCCGCCCGCGCTGATCAGGACCGCGACGTGGTGGTCGAGGGTGCGGGGGCCGACGGTCGGCAGTGCGCCGTGCTGCAGCCCGACGCCGAGGCAGACGAGGCCGAGCCGGTGGTGGACCGGGCTGGGCGTGAAGTAGCGCATCCATGTGTGGTACATCGGCCTGCCCTCCCGGCTCGGACCGTGTTTGTGGCTCGATGGTGTTTGCGTCCAAACAGAGCTGATCTTTGTCCATGGACCGCCGCACCGCCAGGGGGAGATCGTTGCTCGCGGTAGGTGATCACGGAGGGGCGGGGCCGGTGGCTGAGTTCGCTGTGGGGGATGAGCACTTTCTGCTGGACGGACGGCCGGTGCGGCTGCTGTCCGGGGCTTTGCACTACTTCCGGGTGCACGAGGCGCAGTGGGGTCACCGGCTGGCGATGCTGCGGGCGATGGGCCTCAACTGTGTGGAGACGTACGTCCCGTGGAATCTGCATGAGCCGCGGAGCGGCCGGTACCACGATGTGGGGGCTCTGGGGCGCTTCCTGGACGCGGCGCACGAGGCGGGGTTGTGGGCGATCGTGCGGCCGGGGCCGTACATCTGCGCCGAGTGGGAGAACGGCGGACTGCCGCACTGGCTGACCGGTCCGCTCGGGTCGCGGGTGCGGACGCGTGACGCCCGGTACGTCGGGCATGTGGAGCGCTGGTTCGGCACGCTGATGCCGCAGGTCGTGGAGCGGCAGATCGACCGGGGCGGCCCGGTGATCATGGTCCAGGTGGAGAACGAGTACGGCTCGTACGGCTCCGACCGGGTCTATCTGGGCGGGCTGCGGGACCTGCTGCTCGGACTGGGCGTGGAGGTGCCGCTGTTCACGTCCGACGGCCCCGAGGACCACATGCTGACCGGTGGTTCCGTGCCGGGTGTGCTCGCCACGGCGAACTTCGGCTCGGGTGCGAGGGACGGCTTCGGGGTGCTGCGCCGGCACCAGCCGAAGGGGCCGCTGATGTGCATGGAGTTCTGGTGCGGCTGGTTCAGCCACTGGGGCGACAGGGCCGTCGTACGCGATGCGGCCGACGCGGTGGAGGCGCTGCGCGAGATCCTGGAGTGCGGGGCGTCGGTCAACATCTACATGGCGCACGGCGGTACGAACTTCGCGGGGTGGGCCGGTGCGAATCGCTCCGGTGAGCTGCACATGGGTGAGCTGGCCCCGGACATCACGTCGTACGACTACGACGCGCCCGTCGACGAGTCCGGGCGCCCGACGGTGAAGTTCTGGGCGTTCCGCGAGCTTCTGGCGCCGTACGCGGAGGGTCCGCAGCCGGAGGTTCCCGGGGCGCCGGCGGTGCTGGGGGCTCCGGCGGAGGCCGTGCTGGGCGAGTGGGCGCCGATGGAGGTGGTGCTGGAGGCGCTGGGCGGCCCGGAGACCGAGCACGCGACCCCTCCGTCCTTCGAGGAGCTGGACGTGGACCGGGGCGTGGTGCGCTATCGGCTCGATGTGCCCGGGCCGCGGCGGGCCCGTCCCCTGACCGTGGACGGCCTCCGGGACATCGCGGTGGTGTACGTGGACGGGGCACGGGCGGGCGTGCTGACGGAGGCCGACGCGACGCTGCCGGAGGCGGTGGCGGGTCCCGCGGCGGTGGAGCTGTGGGTGGAGTCGCTGGGCCGGGTCAACTACGGCCCGCGGGTGGGTGAACCGAAGGGCATCACGGGTGGGGTGATGCACGAACGCCAGTTTCTCCACGGGGTGCGGGCGCGGGGGCTGCGGCTGGATGCGTTCGAGCGGGCGGGGGCGGTGGCCGCGGTTCCGTTCGCGACAGCGCGTCCGGGTGAGCGGGGCCTGTACCGGGGCGAGGTGGCGGTCACCGGAGCCGGCGACGCCAGGCTCGAACTGCCGGGCTGGACCCGGGGGTTCGTGTGGGTCAACGGCTTCTGCCTCGGCCGCTACTGGGCCGCGGGCCCCCAGACGTCCCTGTTCGTCCCCGGTCCGGTGCTGCGCGAGGGTGCGAACGAGGTGTGGGTGCTGGAGCTGGAGCGGGGCGGGGAGGCCATACGCCTGGGGTGACTCCGCGTGGCGTGCTGCGGCCCGGCGTTCCTCCCCGCCCCTTCTCAGAGCTTGGGGCTAGTGCCGCGACCGGCAATGTTTGCCCGTCAGGGAGCGTCGTCCGGTGCATGGGGTCTCCCCAGGCCCGCAGGGCCGAGGGGAAGCATCGCAAGGCGGCCGGAAGTCCTTGTAGCGGAGCTACCAGG
>NZ_JBVJKN010000071.1:0-7320 GCF_055585225.1 Streptomyces sp. NPDC053673
CTGGCCACCGAGATCCCGGTCCGGGCCGCGCTCTTCCAGACCGCACCCGACCAGCACACCCTTCTCGTCCTGGTCCACCACATCGCCGGCGACGGGTCCTCCACCCGTCCGCTGGTGGGTGACCTCGCCGCGGCTTACGAGGCGCGTGCGGCGGGGGAGGGCCCGCAGTGGTCCGCCCTGTCCGTGCAGTACGCCGACTACACGCTCTGGCAGCGCGAGTTCCTGGGCTCCGAGGACGACCCCGACAGCGTGATCTCCCAGCAGATCGCCTACTGGAAGTCCCAACTCGCCGACCTGCCCGCCGGGATCGTCCTGCCCACCGACCGTCCTCGCCCCGCCGTCCCGACCCACAACGGCGACCGGCACGAGTTCGAGGTGCCGGCCGGTGTCCACGAGGCGGTCGCGGAGCTGGCCCGGCAGAGCGGCGCGACGGTGTTCATGGTGCTGCAGGCCGCTCTGGCGCTGCTCCTGTCCCGGTCCGGCGCGGGCGAGGACGTGCCGATCGGCACGCCGATCGCCGGACGCAGTGATGACGCCGTCGACGACCTCGTCGGCCTGTTCATCAACACCCTCGTCCTGCGCACCGACCTGTCCGGCGACCCCACCTTCCGCGAGCTGCTGGCCCGCGTCCGGGAGACCGACCTGGGCGCCTACGCCCACCAGGACCTCCCCTTCGAACGCCTCGTCGACATCATCAACCCCGAACGCTCCCTGTCCCGCCACCCCCTCTTCCAGGTCATGCTCACGCTCAACAACGAGCGCGAGCACAGCGCGAACGCCGTGCCCGACGACCTGGGCGGAGTCACCGCGACACCGGAGGCCGTGGGCGTCGGCACCGCCAAGTCCGACCTGGTCTTCGGGTTCGCCGAGCTGCGGGGGGACGACGGCGGCCTCATGGGGCTCCAGGGTCTGCTGGAGTTCAGCACCGACCTGTTCGAGCCCGGCACCGCCGCTGCCCTTGCCCGGCGTTTCGTGTACCTCCTGGAGACGCTCGTCGGAGCACCCGACCAGAACCTGTCGTCGTACGACGCGCTGACGCCCGCCGAACGGGACAAGGTCCTCAGGGCATGGAACGACACTGCGTACGAGGAGACCGGCACCACCGTGACCGGCATGTTCCGCGCCATGGTGACCGAGGCCCCCGACGACGTGGCCGTCGTCTTCGACGGACGCGCCCTGACGTATGCCGAGCTGGACCGGCGGTCGGACCGGTTGTCCGTGCTGCTGGCCGAGCGGGGCGTCGGACCCGAGAAGTTCGTCGCCGTCGCCCTGGAGCGCTCCGAGTCCTGGGTCGTGACCCTGCTCGCCACCCTCAAAGCCGGGGGAGCGTTCATGGCGCTCGACCCCAACTACCCGGCCGAGCGCATCGCCCTCATGCTGGAGGACAGCCGACCGGAGCTCATCGTCACGCAGGCCGGTCTGCGCGATCTGGTCGCCCAGGACAGCACGCCGGTCCTCCTGCTCGATGACCCCGGGATCACGGCGACGGTGCTCGACGGCGGCGGAACCGCGCCTCAAAGCGTGCCGGTCTCCCCGCTCAGCCCGGCCTTCATGGTCTACACCTCGGGGTCCACCGGCCGCCCCAAGGGCGTGGTGCTCCTGCACGAGGGCCTGCCAAGCCTGGTGTCCAGCACCATCGCCCGCCTGCGTGTCGGTCGGGGCAGCCGTCTCCTGCAGATGGCGTCCATGAGCTTCGACGCCGCGGTCTGGGACGTCCTCGCCTCGCTGCTGACCGGTGCCACACTCGTCCTGCCGCCCGGTGACCAGCCCCTCGGCAGCGAAGTCGCCCGACTCGTCGCCGCGACCGGCGTGACCCACATCTTTCTGCCGCCCGCAGTCGTCTCCAGCCTCCCCGAGGAGGAGTTCCCGGCGGGCCTCACGATCACCATGGGCGGCGACGTCTGCCCACCGGCCACCGCACGCCGCTGGGCCGCACGGCACCGGGTGATCAACCTGTACGGGCCCTCCGAGGTCACCGTCGGAGCCACCACCTGGGAGTACGAAGCCGACAAGGCGCTCACCGTCGTCCCGATCGGCACCCCGATCGACAACCAGAGGGTCTACATCCTGGACCACCGGCTGCGCCCCGTGCCGCCGGGCGTCGTCGGTGAGCTGTGGATCGTCGGCGCCGGACTCGCCCGGGGCTACCACCGGGCGCCGGAGCGGACCGCGGAGCGGTTCGTCGCCACCCCGTACGGCGCTCCGGGCGAGCGGATGTACCGCTCCGGGGACCTCGCCCGCTGGAGGTGGGACGGCACGCTGGAGTTCGTCGGACGCGACGACGGCCAGGTCAAGTTCGGCGGATTCCGGGTCGAGCTGGGCGAGGTGGAATCCGTACTGGTCCGCTTCCCCGGCGTCGCCCAGGCGGCGGCCACCGTCCGCGAGGACAGGCCGGGCCACCGCAGGCTCGTCGGCTACGCCGTACCCGAATCCGGCGCGGTGCTCGATCAGGAGGAGCTGCGGCACTTCGTCGCGGCGACCCTGCCGGGCTACATGGTTCCCTCCGCGTACGTCGTGCTCGACGAGTTGCCCCTGTCGCCGAACGGCAAGGTCGACCACGGCGCGCTGCCCGAGCCGCGGCACGAGACGTCGTCCGCCCCCCGGGGCCATCGCGAGGAACTGCTGTGCCGGCTGTTCGCCGAGGTACTCGGCCTCGACGCGGTCGGCCCGGACGACCGGTTCTTCGACCTCGGAGGCGACAGCATCTCATCGATCCAGCTGATCGGCCGTGCCCGTGCGGAAGGACTCGGCCTCAACCCCCGTGACGTCTTCACGCACCAGACCCCGGCGACACTCGCGGCCGCAGCACGGTCCGCCGAGGCGCCGGCCGGGGCCGCGGGGCGCGCCGATGACGAGGAAGGGCCGCTGCCGCTCTCGCCGGTGCTCAGCTGGTTCACCGAGCGCGGCGGCAGCGGCGAACGGTTCGCCCAGTCACGGTTCCTGGAGCTGCCGGCCGGCAGCGGCCTCGAGACGCTGCGCGCCACCGTCGAGACGATCGTCCGGCGGCACGACGCACTGCGCCTGAGGCTCGTCGGCGAAGGCGGCGGACAGTCGCTGGAGATCCAGAACGGGGACTCGGTGGATCTGGCCGATGCCGTACGCCGCGTCGACCTCGCCGCGGAACCCGACGGCGGAGCCGCCCGCATGGCGAAGGAGACCGATGCGGCCCGGGAACGGCTCGACCCGCGCGAGGGACGCAACGTCGAGGTGGTCTGGTTCGACCGCGGCCCCGACGAGGCGGGGCTCGTCCTCGTGGCCATCCATCACTTCGCCGTCGACGAGGTGTCCTGGCGCATCCTGCTGCCCGAGCTGATCGAGTGCTGGAACGCGCTGCGCGAGAACCGGGAGCCGGAACTGCGCCCCATCGGCACATCGCTCCGCCAGTGGACGCGCGCGCTGCACACCGCGGCCCGCAGCCCCGAACGGACCGCCGAGGCAACGGTGTGGAAGCAGCTGCTCGCCGGCCCCGACCAGCCGTTGGGCAAGCGGCCGTTCGACCGGGACCGCGATGTCTTCGGCGCCTCGGCCCGGCTGTCCGTGACCTTGAGGACGGACGTCACCGAACGGGTCCTGTCCACCGTCCCGGCCGCTTTCCACGCCGCCGTCGACGACGTGCTCCTCACCGGTCTCGCCCTCGCGGTGACCCGCTGGCGCGGCAACGGCTCGGCCCTGCTGGTCGACGTGGAGGGCCACGGGCGGGACGAGACCCTGATGCCCGGAGCCGACCTGACGACGACAGTCGGCTGGTTCACCAGCGTCCACCCGGTGCGGCTGGACCTCGGCGGAGTGGACGTCGGTGACGCCCTGAGGGCCGGCACGGGTGCCGGTCAGGCGGTCAAGACGGTCAAGGAGCAGCTCCGGGAGGTACCGGGGGAGGGGACGGGCTACGGACTGCTCCGCTACCTCAACCCCGACACCTCGGGTGACCTGGCGGCCCTTCCCGCCCCGCAGATCGCCTACAACTACCTCGGCCGCACCAAGGGCCAGGTGGCCGAGCCCACGGCGCGGAGCGCCGGCGGCGCGGAAGAGTCGCACGGCCCGCTGTTGCACCCGGTGGAACTGAACGTGGTGGTCCGCGAGTACGAGGACGGTCCGTCCCTCACCGCCACCTGGACCTGGGCCACCGGCCTGTTCGAACAGGACCGGATCGCCGATCTCGCCCACACCTGGGTCGAGGCGCTGGAGGCGCTGGCCGACCACGCCGACAACCCGGACGCCGGCGGCCACACCCCCTCGGACCTGCTGGGTGCCGGGCTGAGCCAGAACGAAATCGACGCCATCGAGGCCGAGTGGAGGACTTCGTGAGCAACTCAGGTCTGCAGGACATCCTGCCGCTCTCCCCGATGCAGGAGGGCATGCTCTTCCATCGGCTCTTCGACGAGGACGCCCCCGACGTCTACGCCGTACAGTTGACCGTCGACCTTGAGGGCGAGCTGTCCGTGCCGTCACTGCGGGCGGCGGCACGAGCGCTGCTCGCCAGGCACCCCGGGCTGAGGGCCGCGTTCCGCCACCAGGGGCTCAGCCGGCCGGTCCAGCTCATCCCGAAGGACGTACCACTGCCCTGGTACGACCATGACCTGACCGACCTCCCGGAAGGCGAACGCGAGGCGCGCCTCGCCGAGCTGCTGGAGGCCGACCGGTACGCACCCTTCGACCTCATGCGGCCGCCACTGGTGCGGTTCCTGTGCGTACGCCTCGCCGTGGACAAGTACGTGTTCGTGATGTCCAACCACCACCTCCTCTTCGACGGCTGGTCCCAGCCGATCGTCCTCCGCGACCTCGTCACCCTGTACGGCACCGGCGGCGACGCCTCCGGACTGCCGCCCGTGCGCCCGCCGCGCGCCCACCTCGAGTGGCTGTCCCGCCGGGACCGTGCCGCCGACCGCGCGGCCTGGGCCGAGATCATGGAGGGATTCGACGAGCCCTCGCTGCTCGTACCCTCGGCCGCCGGAGCACCCCCGGCCCTGCCGGAACAGCTGGAACTCGCCCTGGAGGCGGACACCACCGCGTCCCTGACGCAACGGGCCAGGAGCCTGGGCGTCACCCCGAGCACCATGGTGCAGACGGCATGGGCACTGGTACTGGCTCAGCACACCGGCCGCGACGACGTGGTGTTCGGTGCCACGGTCTCCGGCCGCCCCGTCGAGGTCGCGGGTGCCGAGACGATGGTCGGCCTGTTCATCAACACGCTCCCCGTACGGGTCCGGCTGCGCCCCGCGGAAACGCTCGCCGCCCTGGTGACCCGGGTCCAGCAGGAGCAGGCCGGACTCATGCCGCACCACCACTACGACCTGCCCTCCATCAAGCAGCTCAGCGGACTGCGGGGCGACACCCCGCTGTTCGACTCGCTGCTCATCTACGAGAACTACCCCTCCGCACCCACCGGAGCGGTCGGAGCGGCGTCGGGCGGCGGCGGGCTCCGTATCGCCGGCCTCCGGGGGCGCGACGCCACGCACTACCCGCTGACCTTGATGGTCATCCCCGGAACCGAGCTGACCCTGCGCCTCTCCTACCGGCAGGACCTTCTCGACCGGAACACCGCGGGCAGTCTGGGCGAGCGCCTGCTGCGGGCGCTGCGCACGCTGGCGAGCGAGACGGCCACGCCGGTCGGCCGGCTGGACGTGCTGGACGAGGAGGAGCGGGCGCTCCCCGACGAGCATCATGGCCCGGTCGCCCCCCTGCCCGACTCCTTGCCGGTGTTGTTCGAGGAGCGGGTGCGTGCTGTTCCGGACGCGGTCGCGGTGGTGTGCGGTGAGGTGTCGCTGTCGTATGCGGAGTTGGACGGGCGGGTGAACCGCCTGGCTCGGTTGTTGGTGTCGCGTGGGGTGGGGGTGGAGTCCCGCGTGGTGGTGGCGTTGCCGCGGTCGGTCGATGCGGTGGTGGCGTTGCTGGCGGTGCTGAAGACGGGCGGTGCGTATGTGCCGGTGGACCCGGAGTATCCGGCGGAGCGGATCGCGCATGTGGTGGAGGACTCGGCGCCGGTGCTGGTGCTGTCGGTCTCTGGCGCGCTGGACAGCGTGTCCGGGTCGGACGTCCCGGTCATCCTGCTCGACGACGTCGGTGTGACGGCCGAGCTGGGTGGGCTGTCGGGGGTTTCGCTGGGTGTGGTGCCGGAGTTGTCGTCGGCGGCGTACACGATCTACACCTCGGGTTCGACGGGGCGCCCGAAGGGTGTGGTGGTGCCGCACGGTGGTGTGGTGAACGTGTTGGCCGGTTTGCGTGATGTGGTGGGCGAGGACCGGGTTCTGGCGGTGACGACGTTCGCGTTCGACATCGCGGTGGTGGAGCTGTTCGCGCCGCTGGTGTCGGGCGGGTGTGTGGTGGTGGCCCCGTCCGACGTGGTCGCGGATGCCGAACTGCTGGTGGATCTGGCGGTCCGGGCGGACGTGTCGGTGGTGCAGGCGACCCCCAGCCTGTGGCGCGAGGTCGTGGCTGTTTCGGACGGTCGGCTGGCCGGCGTGCGGGCGTTGGTGGGTGGTGAGGCGCTGCCGGGTGAGGTGGCGTCGCTGATGGTGGATGAGCTGGCGTCGGTGGTGAACGTCTACGGGCCGACCGAGACGACTGTGTGGTCGACGAGTGCCCCGGTGACAGCAGATGCTCCGGTGTCGATCGGTGGGCCGCTGGCCAATCAGCAGGTGTACGTGCTGGACGAGTGGCTGCGTCCGGTGCCGGTGGGTGTGCGTGGTGAGTTGTATATCGGCGGTGCGGGTGTGGTGCGGGGGTATCACGGCCGTGCGGATCTGACCGCGGAGCGGTTCGTCGCCTGTCCGTGGGGTGGCGGGCGGATGTACCGCACGGGTGATGTGGTGCGGTGGCGTGCGGACGGTGTGCTGGAGTTCGTGGGCCGGGCTGATGCGCAGGTGAAGGTCCGTGGCTTCCGTATCGAGCTCGGTGAGGTCGAGTCCGGCCTGCTGGCCGTCGAGGGCGTGGCTCGGGCGGTCGCGGTCGTCAATGAAGGCGTCTTGGTCGGCTATGTCGTCCCCGAGCCGGATACCGCCGTTGACGGCGGCGCGGTGCGTGAAAGTGCGCGGACACGGCTGCCGGAGTACATGGTGCCCACGGTCGTGGTCGTCCTCGACGCCATTCCGCTGACGCCGAACGGGAAGGTCGACCGCCGGGCCCTGCCGGCACCGGACTTCGGTGCCGCCGGGGCCGGATCCCGGGCAGCGAGGACGCCACGCGAAGAGATCCTTTGCGGCCTGTTCGGTGAGGTACTCGGCCGGCCGTCGGTCGGGATCGACGAGAGCTTCTTCGACCTGGGCGGGCATTCGCTGCTGGCGACCCGGCTGGTGTCGCGCCTGCGCTCCGTTCTCGGCGTGG
>NZ_JBVJKN010000072.1:0-7028 GCF_055585225.1 Streptomyces sp. NPDC053673
TTGAGCACGGTCACTCCGGCAGCGGCGGCCACGGCGGTTATCGCCGCGGTGAGCTTGATCCTGCTCGCGCGCTTGTGAGTTGCCATGAAGAGGGGTCTCCTCGTCATCATTTGTGGGGGGATTGGCTTCCGGAAGGAAAATCTCCGGCGGCTGGTTCGAGATCCTGACCAATTGATGTGCTCGCATCAAGACCTTCACACGGCTGCGGCTTGATCAATAGAAGTTCAGAGTGCGAAATCGGCCAGGTCCACAAGTCGGACTCCCGGTCGAACTTCCTCCACACACAGGGAACTTCAGTCAAGAAGATGCGTCCATTGGGGTAACTGCCGCGTGACCATGGAGAGTGCGGGTACACGTGCGCGCGCACACCGGGACGCGGGAAACCCTGGGCCTGTCCGGCCGGAAGGGAGCGGAGGAGAGGAAGGGGCGGCTCTTCCCTTCGGGCAGGATCGGCCTGATCCGAAAGAGCCGGCGTCAGAAGGCGTCGACATCAGCCCGGGCGGTCTCTGCGGACCACCTTGTCTCGGGGCGCGCCCCCGAAGGCCGTCACCGAGAAGGGGGCTCGGCTTGTGGACTGCCTCGCGAGCGAGGGCGAACTGATACGCGTTGAGCCAGTAGGGCGCAATCAGCGCTCGGATGGTTGCTTCTCGACCTATGCGCCGTTGAGCCCTCGCACGTGCGGCACCGCCACGAAAGAACCCCCGCCGCGAGCTGCCGAGGAGCACAAGCGTGGCGAGCGCCGGCGCCCACCTCGATGACGACCCCCGCTCCCTGCAGCGCTCGGTCATCCGACTGCCCGGCGGTGAGACACATGCCCCGTGACTGAACCCTGCTGGTCCTGTCGTGCAAGCCGTCCGGCTACTGCCCCATTGACATCCTCACCCGACCGAAGGACGGACAGCCCCAAACGCACCACCTTCCTACCTGGCTGCTGCAATGGGACTGGAGGAACCCGACCGCTCCCCCCGTCACCGCTGCACTCGCACGAGTCCTCAGCCTGCCCGAGTCGGCCAAGACTGCTCGCACCACTGCCGGCCGTCGCTCCGGCTCCCTGCTCATCGTCACCTCGTAGCCGGGCAGGCCGCCCTCCGCCGGCCGCTCCAGCATCTGCAGCCGTGTCTGGTCCCGGCTGTTCCCCGTGGGGGCCGTCTCCGCGAGCCTTGCAGTCGTCGACGGTGCGGCCGGGGCGGACCAGCTTGTGAGGGTTGCCGGTGGCAATTGTGCTGATGGGCTCGTGGAGGGACTGGACCGTGCGGTTGTTCCGCATTCCATGAGCGCCTCGGGCGTGGTCCACGGTCGTGGTTCCAGCCTGCGCCCGGGCGGCCTATCCAGACCAATCGCCCACTCTGCGCGGCGGCGCTGCCCCGCTCGTGTGCAGGGCGGGCGCCGTGACCGGGCGATCGTCAACGCGTCCATCACGTGACTCCGCCGCTTGGAGGTATGTCCCGGAATGTGCTCTTGGTCGGTTGATGGTTTGCTGCTCGGTGGCGGCGGCCGGGCTGTCCGGTGCGCCGTTCGTCTGTGTTTTCCGGAGAGCTCAAGGAGGAGTTCCGCATGTCCGTGTACACCCCTCAGCAGATCAGCCAGCCGCAGATCCAGCAGCCGTACGGGCAGCAGCAACTGTTCGGCCAGCAGATCGCCGGGCCGCAGCAGCAGCTCGCGCAGGTGGTCCAGCAGACGATCCAGCAGGCCTGCCAGCAGGCGAGCCAGCAGATCGCGCAGCGCATGCAGCAGACGCTGCAGCAGATCCAGCAGGTCCAGCAGCAGCTGCAGCAGCAGGGCTTGGCCCACCAGGCCCACCCGTACCTGGCTGTCGCGCTGCACCACACCCTGCTCCAGGGCGTGCGCAGCGCGGTGGAGCAGTCCGTGCAGCAGGCGCTGCCTATCGCGATCATGACGCTGGTGCAGCAGGGTCAGCAGGGCCAGCAGCAGTGGAGCGGTGGTTACGGCCAGCAGCAGTTCGGCCAGTTCCCGGGCCAGGGCGCCTTCGGGCCGCAGCCGCAGTTCGGACAACTGTCGCCTATGGGCATGTGAGCCCCCGGCCGGGCGGCGCCCGTTTTCTCCCTGTAGGGGAGCGGGCGTCTGCCCGGCCGCATGTCGCGCCGGGGTGAGGCAAAGGCGCGGCGGGCCGCTGGCCGGGGAGCTCATGGACGCCCGCTTCCCGGCCGGCCACGGAAGACCCGGGGCGTACGACGACGCTTTACGTTGAGATGGCGGTTGGCTGAATGAGTGAGCAGGGCGGCAACGGTGTGAAGCCGGGCAACGGCAAAGCCGGAAAGACCGCGCGTGCGCAGGGCGCGGCGGGTGAGGCCGGGCAGCCGGTGGCGGCTGCGGGCGGGGCCGGTGAGCCGGCCGGACGAACGGCCGGGGAGGCGCAGGCGCCGGGTTACCAGGGTCGGGGTGTGCGGGCGGGGTGGGGCCGGTATCTCGTGGCGCCGCGCCCGCTCGGGCTGCTGGGCGGTGGGGTGCCGCCGATCGAGGCCTCGGCGCTGTTCAAGCTGTTGGAGGAGGACCCCGATGTGGAACCGGTGGCGCAGGTGCAGCCGTCCCGTTCCCGCGGGTTGGGGGCGATCGCGGAGCCACACCCGGCCTGCCCGCCCATCGCGGTGGTGAAGATGCCCCAGGAGCGGGCCCACGCCCTGGCGGCGAACCCGCAGGTGGTCGTGGAGATCGACCAGCCCCTGTCCTACACCCCCACCCCGCCGGTCGGCTTGGGCCCGGTGCCGGTACTGGATCCGATGCTGGTCGTCACGCTGGAGGAGCCCGAGCAGCTTACGCTGCGGGTGGTGGGCGGTGAGGGGGATGCGGTGGCCGGGGCGCACGTGTGGGCGATCGGCACCGGTGGCCCGGCCCATGGCATCACCGGCCCGGACGGACGCGTCACCCTGTCCCTGGCCGCGGACACCCCGGAGACCCTGCAGGCCCTCTACGTGCGTCCGGTGGCCGGCTACTGGCCGGCGCGCACCGGGAGCCCCCAACCCGCGGGCAGCGGAGAAGCGGTGGTGACGGTGCAGGCTCTGTCGGAGACGTTCGAGGGCTTCCCGGGCCGGGCCATCACTGGCTGGGGTGCACAGGCGATGCGGCTCAACCAGATCCCGCCGACCTACCGCGGCCACGGCATCAGGATCGCGCTGCTCGATTCAGGGGTGAACACCGCCCACCCAGACCTCAGGGACACGGTCAAGCACGGGCACGACTTCACCGGCGCCGGAAACGGCACCTGGGGCCTCGATGTGACCGGGCACGGCACCTTGTGTGCTGGCATCATCGCCGCGGCGGACAACAACGCCGGCATCGCCGGGATCGCGGCGGAGGCCGAGGTGCATGCGCTGAAGCTGTTTCCCGGCGGGCACCTCAGCGACCTGATCGAAGCGGTCGACTACTGCATCACCCACGACATCGACATCGCCCAGATCAGCCTCGCCTATGGCGCACGCTCCCAGCTGGCCGCCTGGAAACTCGCCGATGCGCACGCCGCCGGGATCACGGTCATCGCCCCGGCGGGGGATACCGCCGGGCCGCTCACCCAGCTCGCCACCCTCCCGGGGGTGCTGGCGGTGGGGGCGCTCGCGCATACCGGCACCTACCCCACGAGCAGCCCGCTCACTGCAGTGCAGCCGCCGTGGCCCGGCCCGTACCCGGCTCCGTTCACTCCGACCGGTCCGGGGGTGGACCTGGTCGCGCCCGGCGCAGCGGTGATCACCACCGCACTCGGTGACGGCTACGCCGCGGTCGACGGCACAGCGATCGCCGCCGCTCACGTCACCGGCCTGGCGGCCCTGCTGCTGGCCCACCACGACCATCTGCGCACGCAGGTGGTGCCGCGAACCGCGGCACGCGCCGACCGCCTGTACATGCTGCTGCGCACCGCCTGCCAGCCGCTGCCCGGTACGGATCCCCGTACGGGCGCGGGGGTCGCGGACGCGCCTACGGCGCTGGGTATCCCCGCGAGCTGGCAGCAAGCCGAGCAGTACACGCCGGCCGGAGTGTGGGGCTGACGGCACGACGCCTTCACAGACCTCCGCCCCCCTTTCGGCCCTGCCGCCATCGGGCCGTGGGGGGCGGAGACGGCGGCCGGGTCCGGTCAGCCGAACAGGTCACGCATGCGGATCTGGCAGGAACCCGCTGGTGGGGTGTGGGTTCTGAGGCGGGGAGGCACGTGGGTTCGTGCGCGACGTGTCGGGCAAGATGGGGCTCCAATTGGTTGGGGAGGCCGCGGGGTGGGTTACGAATTGCAGGCAGTGATCGCGGCAGACGAGTTGCTGCATGTCGCGTCGCGGGAGGTTCCTGGAGCCCGAGTGGTGCCTCTTCGACAGGGCCTGTCGCTGATGCCGATGACCGATGAGGTCTTCGACGTCGTCACAGACGGCAGCGACGGAGGGGATCTGGGGTTCTGGAAGCTGCCGGGAGGCTTCGAGACGCTGCTCGCCCAGTGGTCCTCAGCAGGACCGGTCGCCTTTGTGGAAGCCGAGTATTTCGGCGGAGTCGGCGAGCAACGCGCCGCCGTCTGGGCTGACGGCTCGCTGGCACTGGGACCACTGGATGAGCCCGAAAAGAAGCGGTTCTCGCGGGCAGTCAGCCCGATCTCGCAGGCATTGCGGCGGCTTGGCGCACGAAAGAGCCTGGGCGAGGACGAGTTCGATGCCGTGGGACTGGACCGTCACCGAAACAACGAGGACTGGATCTCGTCCAGCACCGGCTAGTGCGTTGTCCGTGATGGTCGGCCGCACCCTCACGGACAGCGCACTACTGAGGTTTTCGGCCTGGGGTGACGGTGATCTCGCTGGTGGGTGTGTCCCGGTTTCATGCGATATCCCGATGGGGTGGCCTGACCGCGAAGCAGCGGACTCAGCGGGAGCAAGTGCGGTTCGAGGCTGCCGAGTTATTCGCGCAAGGTGTGGCGCCGCCGCAGGTCGCACGGCGATTACGGGTCTCCCGCAAGTCCGCGTATGCCTGGCACGCCCGCTGGCGGGAGGGCGGCGTTGAGGCGCTGCGGTCCCGGGGACCGTCCGGGCGGCCGTCGCGGATGAAGCCCGGCTGGCGGGAGTGGCTGGCCGCCGAGCTGGAGAAGGGGCCGGCCGCGCACGGCTGGGTGGAGGACCAGCGGTGGACGCTGGCACGCATCGCCACGGTGATTGCGCGGCGTTTCCACGTGCGGTTCAGCCCGGCGCAGACCTGGCGCATCTTGCACCAGATGGGCTGGAGCGTGCAGGTCCCGCAGCGCCGGGCGGCCGAACGCGACGAGGACGCGGTGGCCACGTGGATCAAGGAGACGTGGCCCCGCGTGGAAAGACGGTGAGGGACCAGGACGCATGGCTGTGCTTCGCGGACGAGGCCGGCCAGGTGCTGAGGCCGCCGAAAGCACGGACCTGGTCCCGGCGCGGCCACACGCCCCGTGTCACTGTCCGGGGCGGGGGCTCGGGGCGTATCTCACTCGTCGGCCTGGTGTGCCGCAGGCGGAGCCGGCATACCCGGCTCATCTTCCGGATGCTGGTGCACCACGGCCGCAAGGGCGAGCGGAAGGGCTTCCGGGAGAAGGACTTCGCCGCGTTACTGGACGCGGCTCACCAGCAGCTTGGCGGGCCAATCGTGCTGGTGTGGGACAACTACACCCATCACGTCGACGCCGCGATGCGTGAGCTGATCGAGGCCCGCGGCTGGCTGACCGTCTTCCGCTTCCCCGCTTACGCGCCGGACCTCAACCCGGCCGAGGGGGTGTGGGCACACCTGAAGCACAGCCTGGGCAACCTGGCCCCGTGCAGTCTCGACCAGCTCGCCGCACTGGCCCGAACCCGCCTGAAACGGATGCAGTACCAGCCCGACCTGCTCGACGGATTCATCGCCGAAACCGGACTCATCCCAGCCCCGCCATGACGTCACCCCGAACCGAAAACCTCAGGAGCTGAAAGGGGTTGCCCTCTTCCCTCCGATACGGTGCTGCCATGTCTCGATCAAGCGAAACCGGATCAGTCTTGTCTCCCGTCACCGCGGACGACGTCGACCTTGCCGTGCGGCTCGCCGTGGGCATCCTTCGGGACGCACCCGCGGAGGGGTGGGGCGGTAAGGCCGGTTCGCTGGAGTGGGACTGCTGGGAGACCGTCGAGCACCTTGCCAACGACTTGGTCTACTACGCCGTGCAGCTGGGGCCGCAGAGCCCGCCGCTGGACACCCATGTGCCTTTCGCGTTGAGCCAGAAGAGGCCGGACGGACCCGCGGTCTTCCTCTTCGCGGACCGTGATGCGGGTCCGGCCGGCCTGGTGCAGGTGCTGGAGGCGAGCGGCGCGCTGCTGGTCGCCATGGTGCGTACGAGGCCTCCCCGGGTCCGCGCCCACCACGCCGCCGGGGTGTCGGACCCCGAAGGCTTCGCGGCGATGGGGGTGGTGGAGACGCTGGTACACATGCACGATCTGGCGGAAGGCTTCGGGCTTGCCTGGACCCCGCCCTCCGCTCTCTGCTCGCGGGTGCTCGCCCGTCTGTTTCCAGAAGCTCCGGGCGGCGCGGATCCCTGGCTCACCCTGTTGTGGGCCACCGGCCGCGCCGAACTGCCGGGGCACCCTCGTCTCACCAAGTGGCGCTGGGCCAGCACACCGCGGTCATAGGAGCGGATCGGCCTCAGCCGCGGCCAGGCTGATGATCGTGCCCCTACCGCGGCGAGAGCACACCGGGCCACGTGCGCAGTCGACCACGGCCTTGAGTACGGCCAGGCCATCGGTGCTGGTCGCGGGGCGGCCAGGGATCGATGTCAGGCGGAGGCGTCGTCGTGTACGTCGACGGGAGGGGGCAAAGTGCGGACGCGCTCGCGCAGGTCGCTGACGCTGTGGGTGGATCGGACGGCGAGCAGTCCGTCGAGGCGGGTCAGCCGTGCCCGGGCGGTGGAGCGCAGGCGGCTAGGCGGGGCGCGGTCGAGGACGTCGAGTGCGCGCTGGGCGGCGTCTGGAAGCGTTCGGCGGCCCGCCGCAGAGTCCAGCCGTCCTCGACCACGCAGCGGGCAAGACGCAGACGGCCGGTCTCGGTCAGGGGTGCATTAC
>NZ_JBVJKN010000073.1:0-5052 GCF_055585225.1 Streptomyces sp. NPDC053673
ACCTCGACAGATGTATCGGTCGGCGGAACTACACGAGCATGCCCGTCGATCTTGCTGCCGCACCGGGAAACTCCAAGATCCCCGACAGAGTCAAGTTGAGTGCGTGTGCTGATTGGGAGGCGATCTTGATGCGGTCGACGTCTTCAAGCAGTGGGATCACGTTCGTGATGTTCTCCCATGTCGTCCTGCTTTGGTCTTCGAGGAGCACTGTGCCGTCGAACTCGAGGACCGACTTCGCGTAGTCAGCCATCACCTGGGCCTCTGCAGCGCCGCTGCTGGTCGCACCGCCGCTGAAGATCACGCGGGTGCCACGCGCACTGTCAGCGACGATCGAGCGAATTCCAGCACGAACTCGCCAGCGGTTGATGAAGTTTGCCGTCGCTTGGGGGTTCCGGTATCCCAGCACGACCACAGCCTCGGCAGCTCCACCGCGGTTCCCCACGAGAGCTCGAGACCAGCGCCAGTTCAACCACTCGCCCCACGCCAGGGCTGCCGCCCCAGCTATCGCCACTCCTGTCATTACTGGTCGCATGCGGCGACTCTAAGGGCTGTCCTGCAATACCCGGCGGACCAGCGCGCGGCGTCAGATGCATGGGGTCTCCCCAGGCCCGGAGGGCCGAGGGGACGCATCGCAAGGCGGAGAGCCGTCCCAATACTGGACGTATCGGGATGATTCGACAATGCAGCGAGGTGCCGTAGCTGTCGTCGTGCGCCCGGTGGGTATTGCGGGACAGCCCTTGGGGCACCTCGCTATCGGGCAGTGCAGGCAGCAGCCGCCGCTACGAACGGCGCATTCTGGATGGCGTCCCTTATCGAAGCCGTGGCCACAGCCCGCATCGGCGCGGAGTGGAACGAACACACCGAGACGCGCACCGCGCTTCGCAACGGCCACCGCGACAAGACGATCAGCCCCCAGGCCGGCGACCTGGGCCTCGCGATCCCCGAACTGCGGTCGGGGAGCTTCTTCCCCGCGCTGCTGGAGCGACGCCGCCGCATCGACCAGGCCCTGTACGCGGTCATCATGGAGGCCTACGTCCATGGTGTTTGTCCACGCGGTCGGTCGACGACCTGGTCAAGGCCCTCGGCGCGGACACCGGGATCTCCAAGAGCGAGGTGTCGCGAATCTGCCAGGACCTGGACGGCCAGCTGACCGCGTTCTGCACTCGTCCGCTGGACCATGTCCGCTTCCCGTACGTCTATCTGGACGCGACCTACTGCAAGGCGAGGGTCGAGCACCAGATAGTGTCCCGGGCCGTGGTGATCGCCACCGGGATCAACGAGGACGGCGGCGGGAGGTGCTGGGCGTCATGGTCGGCGACAGCGAGACCGAGGTGACGCGGAAGTGGCCGAGGCCTTGCGGCGGGCCGGGCTGACGGTCACGGGCGAGCCGCTGATCGTCGCTGTCATCCTGTCAGCTGCCTTCCGGGCCGGAGGTGACGTCGGCCGGGTGGCTCAGACAGGACATTGAGGGGGCCTCTGGCCAAGCTCCTATCAGGTCATGTTCCACCTGGCCGGAGCCATGGAGAACGGGCCCCGGCAGCCGGACAGAACAGTCGCAGGACAGCCCAGCAGGGCGTCGGTCAGACCTTGAGCCACGACCACCGGAACCCGCTACGAGTGTCAGTGTCAGACCTGCCTGGGATGCTCCGAGCATGGAGATGACAGTGCAGCTGACGATCGACTGCTCCGATCCGCAGAGAATGGTGACTTTCTGGGCCGAGGCCCTGGGCTACGTGCCTGAGCCTCCGCCGGGCGGGCACGCCACGTGGCGTGCTTACTGGGCGGCGATGGGGGTGCCAGAGGCAGAGTTGCCGACCGGTGCCGGGGATGTTCCGGAGTCGATCATCGATCCCGCGGCACGTGGACCGAGGGTGTGGTTCCAGCAGGTTCCGGAGCCGAAGGTCGCCAAGAACCGGTGGCACTTCGACCTGAAGGTCGGTGGGGGCCGTGACGTCCCACTGGACGTCCGCACACAGCGGGTCAAGGCTACGGTGGAACGGCTGGTCAAAGCTGGTGCCACCGTGCTGCGGATCAAGGATGAGCCGGACATGGGGCTCTACGCCGCCGCCATGCAGGACCCTGAGGGCAACGAATTCGACGTCGTCTGAGGGCCGTTGCGACGGTGCTGGTCACAGGCACTCGTTCACGGCTGTGACCAGCACCGTCGTCTCGTAGCGGACGGAGAGCTTGTCGTGCCTCGTGCCACCGCCCTGTGCCTTTCAGTCGGTTGATCCCGCACTTGACCGCATGGCGCTCGCGGTTATCCACCGCATCGAAACGCGGCGGTCGGCCGCCACGGGAGCCGAGCATCCTGCGGTTGCGGGCCTGGCCAGCCTTGTATGGGATGCTGCAACGGATTCCACGGCGGCGCAGTTAGGCGCGGTTCTTGCGGGAGGAGTACGCCCGATCGGCGCGTACTCGATCGGGGCGGACGCGTGGCCGGCCCGATCCGATGCGGGGTACGCGGACATTCTCCAGCACGGGCTCGAACTGCGGCGAGTCGCCGCGCTGCCCGGCCGTCACCACGATCGACATGGGCTTCTGGCCCTGCTCGACAGCCACGTGCAGCTTGGTGGTGAACCCGCCACGTGAGCGTCCCAGCCCGTGATCACAGGGCTCGGCCAGCACTCCGCCCGGTGGTTCCTTCTGTAGGTCCCCCTGCTTCCCGGCCCCTGGCGCATGCTGATGGGCGCGACACACTGTGGAATCGACGCTCAGGTCCCACGTGATCGCGCCCTTCGCGTCGGCCTGGGACTGAAGTCGGGTGAGGAACCGGTGCCAGATGCCGTCTCGTTGCCATCGGCGGAACAGATCGTAGATCCGGCCCCACGGATCGTACTCGACGGGCACATCCCGCCAAGGAACTCCTGTCCGAACCCGGAACCGTATGCCGGCGATCAGCTGGCGCCGGGGCCAGATGGGCGGCCGTCCCCCCATTCGTTCCCTTGGGCAACAACGGCTCCAACACCGCCCTCTGTGCATCCGTGAGATCTCCCCGCGCCATGAACCACGATCATTCATCACTCAAGATCCACTTTCGTTACACGCCCTGGGCCCCCCGTTCCTCACTGGGATCGGCGACGCGGTCGAGGAGCTCCGCGAGGACGTCGAGCCGCAGCGCCGCACGAGGGACGTCGGTGGGCGTGATGCTGCCCGGAGGCGGCGGCTGGAACACGGGGCTCGGTTCCACGCCCAGCGCTGTCATCCGGTTAAGGATGCGCTGTTGGAACTCCTCCGGTGAGGTGTACGGGCAGATGATGTCCCGCGGATCGAAGATCGTCCATGACAGCTCGTCGTCCTCGTCGCGGGTCGGCAGATCGAACCAGGCCACACGCGTCACGGCGGGATCCGGCAGGGGAGAACGGAGCGCGGCCATCGGCCTCGCCCAGCGATGGATGCCCCGCCTCAACATACCGCCCACGCCGTCGCTCTCCGGCCACGCCGCCGGGGGCGCCACGGCGAGATAGCCGACCTCCTGCTCGAGGTCCGCCCGGTCGGCGTCTTCGGCCACCTCGTACGACCACCGCTTCCTGTTCCACCGCCACAGGCGCGGGGACTCGGCGACCCGGACCAGGGTCAGCTCCCAGTCTGGTCTGTAGGTCCGCTTGACGTAGAGCCCGCCGGGCTTGAGCTCCTCGAACAGCATGGTCCTCCCCTCGGCCGGCCAGACGCCGGCCGTTCCCTCCCCACGGCTGGAAGGGCGATGCGCATCGCGAGCCGGTGAACTCTTCCGATCACGACACTAGCGGTCGCCTCTGTCAGTCGGCCGGGAGCAGGTTCCGTCGACGCCGAACTCCGCCCACAGTTCCTCCCGACAGTGCCCGCTGGAACGCCGTCACCAGTGCCTGGATCACTATCGGTTGCATGTGCGCCGACAGCGACTTCATCGTCGCGACATGATTGGAGGCCCGGCGGCACGTCCGCCCGCCAGTCCGGCTGCAAGGTGTCGCGTATGTGCGCGTGCACCAGCACAGGCCCGTGAAAGGCCGCGTGACGGAAGCGGGGATGGCCCGGCTCTGTCAGGCCTTCACCCGGCGGAAGACGCAGCGAATGCCTTGTCGAGACGTCGCAGCGTCGCCTGCTGGGACGAGAAGGACCAGCGGCCCTGCCGCTGCGGGTCGAACGCCCGAGTGTCTTTGAGCTGCGCGGACTGCTGCCCGTAGCGGACCGTCGACTTCGATACGTGCTGCCGGGCATCGCGCCGCTCCTGTGAGGCGCCGTTGTAGAGGGAGTAGTGATCCCGCAGCATCTCGGTGAGCGCGAGTGTCTGCCTCTTGGTGGGCCGCAGGAGAAACTTGTGCGTGCGTATCAACACGGCCCACCCCGCTTTCCGTATCCCCGGGTCGCGGCTGATGCGATCACCCTACCGGCCGTCACTGACGGAGCAGCGAACTCCGGCGCTCCGCGCCTCCGCTCCAAGGATTCGATTCCCCCCACCGGGTAAAGCCGGTAGTCCCCTCGAAAGAAGGTCTGATGGCCTTCTGTGCCCGATTCCTCGTCGGCCTGCGCCCGTACAAGCGGGCGCGGAAGGAGTCCGGCACCTCGATCACGTCGCGCACGAGGTCCTCTTCCAGTTCCCCGTCATCCGGCATGACGAGCCGAGACGGCCGCCGTGCCCCGTGGGGGAGGGCACGGCGGCTGCCGGTTCAGGGTCGGGCGTCGCTGACTACTCGACGACCTTCAGGAGCTTGTTGGGCGTGCCCTCGCTCGGGTTGCTGATCTTGTCGGGCGTGGCGCCGTCCGTCAGGGCCTTGGCGACCTGTTCCGGGGTGGCGTCCTGGTGGGCGGCGAGGTAGACGGCGGCGGCGCCGACGACGTGCGGAGTCGCCATCGACGTACCGGAGATGGTCTTGGTGCCCTCGTCGCTGTCGTTCCAGGCGGAGGTGATGTCCGAGCCCGGGGCGTAGATGTCCACGACCGAGCCGAAGTTGGAGAAGTCGGACTGCTTGTCGTCCTTGGTCGACGAGGCGACGGTGATGGCTTCCTTGACGCGCGCCGGGGAGCCCTGGCCCGCGTCGCTCGACTCGTTGCCCGCGGCGACGCCGAAGGTGA
>NZ_JBVJKN010000074.1:0-4993 GCF_055585225.1 Streptomyces sp. NPDC053673
CTTGATCTTTCGGCGTTTGTGTTGTTCTCGTCGGCTGCTGGTGTGTTCGGTGGTGCGGGGCAGGCGAACTACGCGGCGGCGAATGTGTTCCTGGACGCTCTGGCGTCGCATCGCAGGGCGCAGGGTCTGGCCGCGACCTCTCTGGCTTGGGGTCTGTGGGCCGGAGTCGGCGGCATGGGCGGGGAACTGACGGACTCCGACCGCGAGCGCCTCAACCGCGGCGGCATCACCGCACTCTCGCCGGAGACCGGTCTCGCCCTCTTCGACGCCGCACAGCGCACCACCGACCCGCTGCTTGTCCCCCTTCCGCTCGATCTGGCCGCCCTGCGCGCCCAGGCGCGCAGCGGAATGCTGCCGGACCTGCTGCGCGGTCTGGTCCGCGTGCCGGTGCGCCGGGCTGCGGGGTCGGGCGGTACGGCCGGCCGGACCGCGTTCCGCGAGCGGATGACGGGGCTCCCCGCGGCCGAGCGGGACGCGGCCCTGCTGGGGCTGGTCCGGGGCGAGGTGGCCGCCGTACTCGGCCACGCCTCGACCGACGAGGTACCGGCCGACCGGGCGTTCAAAGAGCTCGGTTTCGACTCGCTGACCTCCGTCGAGCTGCGCAACCGGCTCGGTACGGCGACCGGCGTACGTCTGCCCGCCACCCTCGTCTTCGACTACCCCACCCCGAACGCGCTCGCCCACTTCCTGCGGAGCGAAGTGCTCGGCCTGGACGAGTCGACGGACTCGGACACGACTGCGGCCGCGCACGCCCGGACGGGAACGGCGTTCGACGACGAGCCGATCGCGATCGTCGGTATGAGCTGCCGTTACCCGGGCGGGGTCGAGACCCCGGAGGACCTGTGGCGCCTGGTGGTGGGCGGCGGTGACGCCATCTCGGAGTTCCCGCAGGGCCGTGGCTGGGACCTGGAGTCGCTGTACGACCCGGACCCGGACGGCAAGGGCACCAGCTACACCCGCTCCGGCGGCTTCCTGCATGACGCGGGCCGGTTCGACCCGGCGTTCTTCGGGATCTCGCCTCGTGAGGCCGTCGCGATGGACCCGCAGCAGCGGCTCCTGCTCGAAACCTCGTGGGAGGCGTTCGAGCGGGCGGGGATCGACCCGGCCGCCATGCGCGGCAGCCGGACCGGCGTGTTCGCGGGCATCATGTACCACGACTACGCCACCCGGATCACTGCCGTCCCCGACGGCGTCGAGGGCTACCTCGGGACCGGCAACTCCGGCAGCATCGCCTCCGGCCGTGTCTCGTACGCCTTCGGTCTCGAAGGCCCGGCGGTGACTGTCGACACCGCCTGCTCGTCGTCGCTGGTCGCCCTGCACTGGGCGATTCAGGCGCTGCGCAACGGTGAATGCACGATGGCACTGGCCGGCGGTGTCACCGTCATGTCGACCCCGGGCACCTTCACCGAGTTCAGCCGTCAGCGCGGTCTGGCCGCCGACGGTCGCATCAAGTCCTTCGCGGCCGCTGCCGACGGCACCAGCTGGGCCGAAGGCGCGGGCATGCTGCTCGTCGAGCGGTTGTCGGACGCCCGCGCCAACGGCCACCCGGTCCTCGCCGTCGTGCGTGGCTCGGCGATCAACCAGGACGGTGCGAGCAACGGGCTGACAGCCCCGAACGGCCCGTCGCAGCAGCGTGTCATCCGCCAGGCACTCGCCGGGGCCGGGCTGTCCAGCGACCAGATCGACGTGGTCGAGGCGCACGGCACGGGTACGACCCTGGGTGACCCGATCGAGGCGCATGCGCTGCTCGCCACGTACGGCCGGGAGCGCGGGGCCGACCAGCCACTGTGGCTCGGCTCGGTCAAGTCGAACATGGGACACACCCAGGCCGCCGCCGGTGTCGCGGGCATCATCAAGATGGTCATGGCGATGCGGCACGGGGTGCTGCCGAAGACACTGCACGTCGACGAGCCGACCCCGCATGTGGACTGGGAGGACGGCGCCGTCTCGCTGCTCACCGAGTCCATCCCGTGGCCGGAGACCGGCCGCCCGCGCCGCGCGGGCGTCTCCTCCTTCGGGATCAGCGGCACCAACGCGCACACCATCATCGAGCAGGTTCCGGACGAGCTCGCGCCCGTACGGAACCCCGAGCCGGCTCCGGCAGAGGACGTCCGGTCCGTACTTCCGTACCTGCTCTCCGCCAAGTCTGCGGACGCGCTGCGGGGTCAAGCGACCCGCCTCCGGGCCCATGTGGAGGATGCGCCGGAGGCGCATCCCGATGACGTGGCCTACTCGCTGGCCACCACGCGGGCCGCGTTCGACCACCGTGCGGTGGTCGTGGCGGCGGACCGGAACGAGCTGCTGCGCGGTCTGGCCGCACTGGAGAACGAGGACACGACGGCCACGCTGACGCGCGGCACCGTGAGCGCCGGAAAGCTCGCCTTCCTGTTCACCGGGCAGGGGAGTCAGCGGCTGGGGATGGGCCAGGAGCTCTACGAGGCGTATCCGGTGTTCGCGGCGGCGCTGGACGAGGTGTGTGCGGAGCTGGATCCGCGTCTTGAGCTGCCGCTGAGGGATGTGCTGTTCGGGGCCGAGGGCGATGCGCTCGATCGGACGGAGTTCACGCAGCCTGCGCTGTTTGCCGTTGAGGTGGCGCTGTTCCGGCTGGTGGAGAGCTGGGGTGTGAGGCCGGACTTCCTGGCCGGGCACTCGATCGGTGAGATCGCTGCCGCGCATGTGGCGGGGGTGCTTTCCCTGGAGGATGCGTGCACGCTGGTGGCTGCACGGGGCCGGTTGATGCAGGCGCTTCCGTCCGGTGGCGTGATGATTGCGGTGCAGGCGTCGGAGGACGAGGTTCTTCCGCTGCTGACCGACCGGGTGAGCATTGCGGCGATCAATGGTCCGCGGTCGGTCGTGGTCGCGGGTGACGAGGACGCGGCGGTCGCGATCGCAGAGTCCTTCGTGGACCGCAAGAGCAAGCGGCTGACGGTCAGTCACGCGTTCCACTCGCCGCACATGGACGGCATGCTCGCCGAGTTCCGCAAGGTCGCCGAGGGCCTGTCGTACGACACGCCTCGCATTCCGGTCGTCTCCAACCTGACCGGGGCCCTGGTGACCGACGACATGGGCTCGGCCGACTTCTGGGTGCGGCATGTGCGTGAGGCGGTCCGGTTCCTGGACGGCATCCGGGCTCTGGAGACCGCCGGAGTCACCACGTACCTCGAACTCGGTCCGGACGGCGTGCTCTCGACGATGGCCCAGGACTGCCTGACCGAGGACGGCGCCACCTTCGCACCCGCCCTGCGCTCCGGCCGTCCCGAGGCCGAGACCGTGACCACTGCCCTCGCGCACGTGCATGCCCACGGTGCGACGGTGGACTGGGACGCGTACTTCGCCATGACCGGCGCCCGGCAGGTCGAGCTCCCCACCTACGCCTTCCAGCGCGACTGGTTCTGGCTCGACTCGGCCGCCGCACAGACCGGTCCGGGCGACGTGACCGGGTTCGGGCTCGGTACGGCGGACCACCCGCTGCTCGGCGCGGCGGTCGAACTGCCCGACTCCGACGGGTTCCTCTTCACCGGCCGGCTGTCCCTGGCCACCCACCCCTGGCTCGCGGACCACGCCGTTCTCGGCTCGGTCCTCCTGCCGGGCACGGCCTTCGTGGAACTCGCGGTCCGCGCGGGTGACCAGGTCGGCTGCGACGTACTGGAGGAGCTGACGCTGGAGGCGCCGCTCGTACTTCCCGAGCGGGGTGGCGTCCAGCTGCGGCTCTCCGTCGCCGAAGCCGACGACTCCGGCCGGCGGGCTCTGCTGCTGTACTCCCGTGACGAGGACGCCCCCTCCGACGAGTCATGGACGCGGCACGCCGCCGGTGTCCTCGGCACCCGCGCCGCGGACCCGGCCTTCGACCTCGCCGCCTGGCCGCCGGCCGGAGCCGAGCCGGTCGACATCGACGGCCTGTACGAAGGCATTGCGGCAGCCGGATTCGACTACGGGCCGGTCTTCCAGGGCCTGCGTTCGGTGTGGCTGCACGGAGACCATGTGTACGCCGAGGTGAGCCTGGACGAGGAGGCTGGGGAAACAGCGGAGTTGTTCGGGCTGCACCCGGCGCTCCTGGACGCGACGTTGCACGCTTCCAGCCTCGGCGACCTCGTCGAGAACACGGGCCAGGGACGGCTGCCGTTCGCCTGGAGCGGTGTCCGGCTGTACGCGGCGGGTGCGTCGGCGGTACGGGTCCGGTTGTCGCCGGCCGGCCGTGACGCAGTGTCGCTCGAGCTGGCCGACGCGGCGGGCGTACCGGTCGCTTCGGTGGACTCGCTGGTGCTGCGGGCGGTCTCTCCCGAGCAGATCGGCGCGGCGCGCGGCGGTCGCCAGGAATCGCTGTTCCAGATCGGCTGGACGGCCGCGCCTCTCGCTCCGGTGTCCGCAGCCGAACAGCGCCCCTGGGCCCTGCTGGCAGACGGCCACTCCGGACTCGATGCCGTAGGTGTTCGCTACGAGGCCCACATCGGACTCGCGGCGCTCGCCGACGCGGGCCCGGTCGTACCGGAGCTGGTGTGCGTCCCGCTGTCCGCAGCGGCCGACCCGGAGGTGCCGGGTGCGGTTCACGCGGAGACGGGCCGGGTGCTGGGTCTGGTGCAGGAGTGGCTGGCGGACGAGCGGTTCGCGGAGTCGCGTCTGGTGTTTCTGACGCGGGGTGCGGTGGCTGCTGTGCCGGGCGAGGGCATTGCGGACCTGGTGCATGCTCCGGTGTGGGGTCTCGTGCGTTCCGCGCAGTCGGAGAACCCGGGCCGCTTCGTCCTTGCCGACACCGACGGCACCGACGCCTCCCATCGCGCACTGCCCGCCGCGCTGGCTTCGGGTGAGCCGGAGGTGGCGGTGCGTGCCGGGGCGTTCTTGGTGCCGAGGCTGGCGCGTGCTGGAGTGCCTGTTGAGTCCGGTCGTGAACTGGATTCGGGTGGCACGGTGTTGGTGACGGGTGCGAGTGGTTCGTTGGGTGGGTTGTTCGCGCGTCATCTGGTGGTTGAGCGTGGTGTGCGGCATCTGTTGTTGG
>NZ_JBVJKN010000075.1:0-4779 GCF_055585225.1 Streptomyces sp. NPDC053673
ACCCGGCCGAGACGCGCGAGGTGCTCATCCGCTCCCTCGCCATGCTCCGCACCAAGCACGCCGACCTGCCGTCGCGCAAGCACGGCAACCCCCCGCAGTAACCCACAAGGAGAACGCTGCACATGACCATGCCCGCCGAGTCCCTGCTCCGCGTAGAGAAGGGCCACGCCGACCCCGAGGAGCTGGCCGCGATCACGGCCGTCCTCCTGGCTCGCGCCGCCGCGCAGCCGGCCGCTCCGGCCCGCGGCCGCAGCACCGCCGGGTGGCGCCGCCTGGAGCGCCAGTCCGGCTTCCGCGCACCGCACAGCTGGCAGGGCTGACGCCCGTCGGCCATCGCATCGAGGCCCCCGCTCGCCCCACCGCGAGCGGGGGCCTCGCGCAATTCACGGTGCTCGCACGCACGGTGGCCGACACGGCCGTCGCCCCCGCACGCACCACGACGGCGGTCGGCACCGGAGAGATCCGGTGCCGACCGCCGTCTCTGCCGTGGGCCGTAGGCTATGCAGCCGCCTCCGCCGCCCGCTTGAGGTCCCTCAGCCAGGCGACCAGCGACTGGTCCAGTGCCGCACGCATGCCCTCCGGGTCCGCGTCGACGGGCGCGCCCGACCAGGACTCCTCCGTGACGACCCTCGTGCCGCCGTTCTCCGCGGGCTCCAGGGTCCAGTGGTGGACCCCGTCGATGCCGGAGGTGGGACCGCCCCAGGCGATGTGCCGGAAGGGCTCCAGCGCCGAGACCGTCGACGTGATGTCCAGCCCGTGGGTGAGCCAGCGGAACGAGGCGCCGACCGCCGGCTCACCGCTGAGTTCCGCGGTGTCGATTCCCGTGTTCCACGTGGGCCAGGCGTTGATGTCGGTGTGGAGGTGCCAGACGGTCTCGACCGGCGCGTCGATCGTGATCTCGTGTCGGGTCGTGATCATGCCGCACCACCCAGGGTCCCGACGCTGCCCGCGATGTCGGCGTCGGCGATCCAGGAGCCGTGGATGCCGGACGGGACACGGCGCGGTAGTTCGACCGTGGCGACGGGGGCGCCCGACGGCGCGGACGCGTCCAGGATCAGCAGCTGCGAGGCGTCCTGGTCCAGATCGCTGACGACGGTGAGCAGATAGCCGTCGTCCTCACGCGTCCCACCCTGCGCCGGTACGAAGACGGCCTCCCCGGGCATCCGGCCGCGGCCCATGGGCACCAGCTCCCGGGCACCGGAGCGGTGATCGTGCTTGGCGATGGCGTACTCGCTCAGACCGGGACCGGGGAAGGCGACGGAGTAGCTGAAACGGTGCGGGAGACCGGTCAGATCCTCATTGATCGTGGGGAACTCGGTGACGAGGTCGTCGACCGCCTCCTCGCTCGCGATGCCGGTCGCCGGGTCGAGGATCCAGCGGTGGCCGGTCGCGCCGACCATCGGCTGCGGCGCGTAACCGGGCGCGCCGATCCACCACTTCCAGGTCTGCTCCCAGGCACCGCGGTCGTAGCGGGGGCCGGTCAGAACGAACCGGCCGCGCTCGTCCTCGTAGGCGTTCGCCACATGCAGCAGCGCGCCCGGCTCGACCTCGAACCACTTCACCACCGCGGGCCCGGACCGCGGCATGACGCCGATGCGCGGGGTGTAGGAGTCGCTCCAGCGGTACGGGATCCCGGAGCGCTCCGCCGGGTTGAACACGATGGGCAGGTCGAGCCAGACGACGTGCCGCTGTGTGATGGCGAAGTCGTGCATCAGGGAGGGGCCGGCTCCGTCGATGATCTCGGCACGGACGATCTCGCCCTTGGCGTCGGCGACGTAGTACGTCAGGTGGGGCGGAAAGGGTCCGTAGCCGAAGAAGTGCAGCTCACCGGTGACCGGGTCGGTCTTCGGGTGCGCGGTCATCGCGGTCTTCAGCCTGCCGCCGAAGTCGAACACGCCGACGGTGTCGAGCTCGGACGTCAGCTCGTACGGCAGGTTCACCTCCTGCAGCGCGAGGATGCGGCCCGCGTGCTCGATGACGTGGGTGGCGGCGTCGCTGGCCGTGAGGTCGGGGACGCCGTCCGCGCCGATGTACGGGACGCCGTCGAGGGCGGGCGTGCGGACCCAGCGGTTCCGGTACCACTCGGCGCGGCCCTCCCGCAGGCGCAGACCGTGGATCATTCCGCTGCCCTTGAACCAGTGGGTGGGTGTGGAGCCGGGCTTGGGGTTGTGGCCGTTGCGGAAGTAGCGGCCGCTCAGCTCGGGCGGGATGGTGCCGTGGACGGTCAGCTCGTGTGAGGTGATCTCGTCGACGACGGGGGTGTAGTGCCCGGAGACGTACGGCTTGGTGATGGACTCGATGGTCATGACTGCTTCCTCCGGTTGATCGTGAACGTGGTGGTGCAGGTGGCCAGCGCGGCGAGTGCCGCGGCGGTTGCGAAGGCGGCGCCGTGGTCGGCCGCCGCGGGGGCGATGGCGGTCATCAGGGCGAGGCCCAGTGCCCCGCCGAGCTGCCGGGTGGTGTTGATCAGGCCGCCGGCGATTCCCGAGTCGGCCGCCGGCACGCCTTCGGCGGACAGCGCGGTGAGCCGTACGAAGGCGACCCCGAGGCCCGCGCCGATGAGCAGTGAGGGGCCGAGGAGATGGACGGCGAACGAGCCGTCGCCCGGTGCCCGGGACAACCACACGAGTCCGAGGGTGAGAACGGCGAGCGCGGCGGGAGTTCCGGCACGGGCGGGCAGCCGGGACGCGAGCACGGAACCGGCGACGACCGTGAGAGCGAGCGGGAGCTGCGTGAGCCCGGCGGCCAACGGGCCGTATCCGAGGATCCGTTGCTGATACAGCGGCAGGAAGTAGAACAGGCCCACCCAGACCGCGCCGAGCAGTGTCATGGCGATGTTGGCTGCGGCGACCCTGCCGGTACGCAGCAGCCGCGGCGGTACGAGGGGCGTGCGGGCCCTGACCTGCCGTACGGCGAAGAGGGCAAGGAGGCCCACTCCGGCCACCCCCGCGACGAGGTGCCGCGCGGCGAGGGCGTAGGCGAGTGCGGTGAGCCCGGCGATCGAGGTGACCGCGCCGAGGATGTCGACCTCGCCGCCGATGGGCCTGGTGGCCGGTACGAGGGCGAGCGTCGCGGCGAGGGATGCGGCCGTGACCGGCACGGAGACGAGGAACACCGCCGGCCAGCCGTACAGTTCGGTGAGCACCCCGCTCATCAGCACCCCGGCAGCACCGCCCGCCCCGGATACCGCGCCCCACGCCCCGAGCGCTCTGCCCCTGCCGGGTCCCGGCGGGAACACGGTCAGGAGCAGGGCGAGCGCGGCGGGCGCGAGGAGCGCGGCACCCGCGCCCTGCACCGCACGGGCCGCGATGAGGACCGGCGCCGAGGGGGCGAGAGCCGATGCCAGTGCGGCGAGCCCGAACACGGCCATGCCTGCGGTGAACACCCGGCGGCGGCCCAGCAGATCGGAGAGCCGTCCACCGAGCAGCAGCAGCGCGCCGAAGGCCAGGACGTACGCGTTGACCACCCAGGAGAGCGCGGTGGGGGACATCTGCAGGCCGTCGCGGATCGACGGCAGTGCCACATTCACGATCGAAGTGCTCAGTACGACGAGGAACTGCGCCGTCGTGAGCGCCGCGAGAGCGGGGCCCCGGCGTACCGCCCGTACTCCCCGGGCTCCGTCCGCTTCCTCCGAGCTCGCTGCTTCCTCGGCTCCTGCTGCTTCCTCTGCTTCCGATGGCCGTGCCGTCATCGCTGTCATCCCTCCTCCTCAGGTAAGAGTGGTTAATCACTCACTGCTTGGGTCGAAGAAGAGGCCACGTCGCCGCGGCCGTCCCTCGGGGGTGCTTCAGTAGTGGCGGAGGCCTGCCAGTAGCGTCCTCGTCCACGGTGCGTCCAGCTCCGTCGCGCCGATGGAGACCACGACATTGCAGAGAAAGCCCCTGGCGAAGAAAGCCTGGACCAGCTCGTCCGATGCGCCGGAAGCGGACCGTACGTACTCCACCAGTCGCGCGTACAGCGCCTGCACCGCCGACTGGATCGCCGGCTCGCTCGCCGCGCAGTTCGCGTGCATCAGGACCCTGAGCAGGTCGTCCCGGTCCGCGATCAGATGCGCGTACGCATCGCCCATGGCGTCCAGCACGGCAGCCGGCTCGGCGCTCGCGGTCTCCGCGGCCGCCTCGGCCAGCCGCTCCCGGATCAGCCGGGAGCAGTTCTCGACGACGGCCACGAACAGTGCTTCCTTGTCGGGGAAGAGCCGGTACAGATACGCCTGGGAGATCCCGGCGCCCCTGGCCACCTCGGTCGTGGAGGTGCCGTAGTACCCGCGGGCCGCGAAGACCCGTGCCGCGGTGGCCAGGACCTCGCCGCGGCGCGCGTCGGCCGTGGAGAGCTGTCGCGTCCTTGTCGTTGCCATATGAGTAATAAACCACTCACACTTTGGGGTGTCAACTCCCGGGCAACGGTTGCCCACCGGACCGGACCTACCCGAAAGGGCCCCGTACTCCGGCAGGAGTGCGGGGCCCTTTCCTTACGGCCGGACAGGGATCCGGACACGGCCTACCGCAGGCGGGCCATGAGTGCGTGTTCGACGAGGGTGATGAGGGCGCTCTTGGCGTCGGCGCGGTGGCGGGCGTCGGTGGTGATGATCGGTGCGTCGGGGCCGATCTGGAGCGCTTCGCGGACTTCGTCGGGGGTGTAGGGCTGGTGTCCGTCGAAGCCGTTGAGGGCGATGACGAAGGGGAGGCCGCTGTTCTCGAAGTAGTCGACTGCGGGGAAGCAGTCGGCGAGTCTGCGGGTGTCGACGAGGACGACGGCGCCGATGGCGCCGCGGACGAGGTC
>NZ_JBVJKN010000076.1:0-4026 GCF_055585225.1 Streptomyces sp. NPDC053673
CCCATCACCGCACCCGGACGCACACCCGCAGCCCGCCACACCTCCGCCAGCGACACCATCACCGCAAACAGCGCAGGCTGCACCACATCCACCCGCTCCAACGACGGCGCGCCATCGACGCCGCGCAGCACATCGCGCAGCGACCAGTCCGTAAACGGCTCCAGCGCCTTCGCACACTCATCCACCCGGGCAGCGAACACCGGTGAAGCGTCCAACAACGCATCGGCCATGCCCACCCATTGCGACCCCTGTCCCGGGAACACGAACGCCGTCCTGCCCCCGACTGCCGACCCCTGAACCAGTAGGGGTGACGTGTCCCCGTGCGCCAGAGCGGTCAGCACTCCGACGAAGTCGGTACGGTCCCGGCCGATCAGCACAGCGCGCTGGTCGAGCGCGGTACGGGTCGTGGCCAGGGAGTGAGCGACATCGACAAGCCGCAGGTCAGGGCGGGTGGTCAGGCGGGCCAGCAGGCGTTCGGCCTGGCCGCGCAGTGCCTTCTCGCTCTTGGCCGTCAGCGTCCAGGGCAGCGCGGCGGGCCGGTCGGACGCCGACCCGTCCGGGGCCGAACTGATCAGTAGGGGTGTGGCCGGCGGCTCAGGGGTCTCCCCGTCCTCGGACCCCTGCACGGGCGGGGCCTGCTCGATGATGGCATGCGCGTTGGTGCCGCTGAAGCCGAACGACGACACACCCGCACGCCAGGGACGGTCCGTCTCGGGCCATGCCGTCCGCTCGGTCAGCAGGGCGACCTCGCCCGCGCTCCAGTCGACGTGGGGGGTGGGCTCCAGGATGTGCAGGGTCTGCGGCAGCACACCGTGCTGCATGGCGAGCACCATCTTCATGACACCCGCGACGCCTGCAGCTGCCTGGGCATGGCCGATGTTGGACTTGATCGAGCCGAGCAGCAGCGGCCGGCCGGGCGGGCGCTCCTGGCCGTAGGTGGCGAGCAGCGCCTGCGCCTCGATCGGGTCACCGAGCGTCGTCCCCGTACCGTGCGCCTCCACGACATCCACATCGGCGGCCGAGAGGCGGGCGTTGGCAAGGGCCTGTCGGATCACACGCTGCTGCGACGGACCGTTCGGAGCAGTCAGACCGTTGCTCGCACCGTCCTGATTGATCGCCGAGCCACGCACCACCGCCAGCACCGGGTGGCCCTTGGCCCGCGCGTCCGACAGCCGCTCGACCAGCAGCATGCCCACGCCCTCGGCCGGACTGAATCCGTCGGCGTCGGAGGAGAATGCCTTGCAGCGGCCGTCCGTGGACAGCCCGCGCTGGCGGCTGAACTCGATGAAGGTGCCGGGCGTCGACATGACCGTCACACCGCCCGCAAGAGCCAGCGAGCATTCTCCACTTCGCAGTGCCTGTACGGCCAGGTGCAGGGCCACGAGCGAAGCCGAGCAGGCGGTGTCGACGGTGACGGCCGGGCCTTCCAGACCGAAGGTGTAGGAGAGCCGGCCGGAGACGACGCTGCCCGCGCTTCCGGTGGCCAGGTGGCCTTCGAGGCCGTCCATCGCGGCGCGCACGACGTTGGAGTAGTCGGCGCCGTTGGAGCCGACGAAGACGCCGGACTGGCTGCCGCGCAGGGTCTCCGGGTCGATGCCCGCCCGCTCGAACGCCTCCCACGACGTCTCCAGCAGCAGCCGCTGCTGCGGGTCCATGGCGAGGGCCTCGCGCGGCGAGATCCCGAAGAACGCCGCGTCGAAGGATGCGGCGTCGGACAGGAAGCCGCCCTCACGCGTGTACGAGGTGCCCTGCGCGTTGGGGTCGGGGTCGTACAGCGCCTCGACGTCCCAACCGCGGTCGAGGGGGAACTGCGAGAGTCCGTCACCGCCGGAGGTGAGCAGCTGCCACAGCTCCTCGGGGTTGCGGACCCCGCCCGGAAAGCGGCAGCTCATCGCGACGATGGCGATCGGCTCGGTGTCGGAGACCGCGGCCGTGGGCGCCAAGGCGGCAGCCGCCGCGCCCTGCCCGAAGAACTCGGCCCGCAAATGCCGGGCGAGAACGGTGGGCGTCGGGTGGTCGAAGACGAGGGTGGGCGGCAGTTTGAGACCACTGGCCGCGCCGAGGCGGTTGCGGAGTTCGACCGAGGTGAGCGAGTCGAAGCCGAGCTCCTTGAACGCCCTGCCCGCCTCGACCGCGTCGGGCCCCGCGTAGCCGAGGACGGCGGCGACTGCCGTACGGACCAGTTCGAGCAGCAGCCGCTCCTGTTCGGCCTCGGGCTGCCCGGCGAGTTGCTGGGCGAGCTCGGCGGCGCTGCCGGTGTCCTCGGCGGCGTCCGTTTGAGTGCTCTCCATCGCTTCCTGCGCCTCGGGCAGGTCGTGCAGCAGCGGCCGGGCGCGGCCCGAAGTGAAGGCCAGGACGAAGCGCTTCCACTCCATGTCGGCGATGGTCAGCGTGGTCTCGTCGCGGTCCAGTGCGTGCTGGAGCGCGGAGACGGCACGCTCGGGCGACATTTCGATGACGCCGTGGCGGCGCATCCGGTCGCCCACTGCGCCCTCGGCCATGCCGCCGTCGCCCCAGGGGCCCCAGGCGAGGGACGTGGCGGGAAGGCCCGCGGCCCTGCGGTACTCGGCGAAGGCGTCGAGGAAGGCGTTGCCCGGGGCGTAGTTGCCCTGCCCCGGGGCGCCGAAGGTGGCGGCGAAGGAGGAGAAGAGCACGAACGCCGACAGGTCGAGATCGCGCGTCAGCTCGTGCAGGTGGAGCGTCGCGTCGACCTTGACGCGCAGCACCCGCTCGATCTGCTCGGGGGTGAGCGCCTCGATGACGCCGTCGTCGAGGACGGCTGCCGTGTGCACGACGGCTGTCAGCGGCTGGTCGGCGGGAACGCCCTCGATGAGCACGGCCACGGCGTCGCGGTCACTGACATCGCAGGCGGCGATGGTGACCTGGGTTCCGAGCGCGGTCAGTTCGTCGCGCAGTGCGGCCGCGCCGGGCGCGTCGATGCCCCGGCGGCTGGTGAGCAGCAGGTGCTCGGCACCGTTCTCGGCGAGCCAGCGGGCGACATGCGCACCGAGCGCCCCTGTGCCGCCGGTGACCAACGTCGTGCCTTCGGGACGCCATTCCCGTACCGCGGGCGTCTCCGTGAGACGGGCACGTACGAGTCGGCGTACGTAGAGTCCGGAGGCGCGCAGCGCCACCTGGTCCTCTGCACCGTCACCGGCCAGCACGCCCGCGAGCCGGGCCAGCGCCCGGTCGTCCACGGCATCCGTGCCGGGGAGGTCGATCAGACCGCCCCAGCGCTCGCCGTGCTCCAGCGCGGTCACCCGGCCGAGGCCCCAGACGGCTGCCTGTGCCGGGTCCGTCAGCTGCTCGGAGCGGGCGGTGGCGACGGCGCCGCGGGTGACGCACCACAGGGGCGCGGTCACGTCGGCGTCGCCGAGGGCCTGGACGAGGGAGAGCGTGGCGATCACACCGCCGGGCGCGGACCGGCTGAACGGCTCTGCGGTCCCGGCGGGGGTCAGCAGGGACAGGACACCCGATACGGCGGGGCCGTCGGCGAGGGCCGCGCGGATCCGCTCGGCGAGCTCGGCCCGCGCGTCGTCGTCACGGGCGACAGCGATCTGCCGTACGTCGGCGCCGTGTTCACCGAGCGTACTCAGGGCAGCATCGACCCACTCGTCGGCCGGGCCGGTCACCGTCTCGGGAACGACAACCAGCCAGGTGCCCGACAGGCGGGAGGTGGCGGGCTCGGGCGCGGGCTTCCAGGTGACGCGGTAGCGCCAGCCGTCCACGGTGGACTGCTCACGGCTCTGCCGGCGCCACGAGGAGAGGGCAGGCAGCAGCGCGGTCAGCGTCTCGTCCTCGTCGACGTCCAACTCGGCCGTGAGCGCGGCGACATCCTGGCGTTCGACGGCTTCCCAGAAGCGGGCCTCGACGGTGTCGACCGGAGTGGCAGCGGTGGCGTCTTCGGAAGTGCCGCTTTCGAGCCAGTAGTGCTCGTGCTGGAAGGCGTAGGTGGGCAGATCCACCCGCTGCGCTCCCGTACCGGCGAACACCGCGTCCCAGTCCACCTGCACACCACGGACATAC
>NZ_JBVJKN010000077.1:0-4009 GCF_055585225.1 Streptomyces sp. NPDC053673
GCCAGAAGGGCGTCCAGGTTTGTCTTCACACACTGACCAACGGGCGCCCTTCGCCATGGTCGCGACCAGCACACACATCGGACTCATTCATCTAGGGCGCGATGGTCACGGTGGTCTCGACGGCTTTGTTCGGATTCGACGCGCAGGCCATGTAGATGCGCTCCGTGGTTCCGCGCTTGGCAAGTTCGTTGATGTTGGTTATGCCGACAAGCGTTCCCGGAGGGTACTCTCCCGTGGCGTCGGGCTTGAGCTCCGTAATCCCGATGGGGGATCTCGCCGTGGTCTCGCCGCCGATGAGCGCGCCCTCGGCACGCCCACCCTTGCTGGGGTCCTCGCAGTTACGCAAGGTCAGGATGACGGTTTGTCAAGCCCCGGGTTTCGTGGATAGTCAGTTATCTGGTTTTCTGGAGTGACGCAGGGGGTTCGGCCGCGTAGTAGGCGGCCTCGTGTTCGGCGGGGGTGATGTGGCCGAGCTCGCCGTGCAGGCGTCGCTGGTTGAACCAGTCGACGTACTCGGCGACGGCGATCTCGACGTCGTTGAGGGACGTCCAGGGGCCCTTGTTGCGGATCAATTCGGCCTTGAACAAGCTGTTGAAAGCCTCGGCGAGGGCGTTGTCATATGAGTCGCCCTTGGAGCCGACCGAGGCCACGGCGGCTTCCTGCTCGAGGCGTTCGGTGTAGCGGATGGCACGGTATTGAACACCGCGGTCCGAGTGGTGTGTGAGGCCGGTGAGGTCGGCGCCGGTGTGCCGGCGGCGCCAGATCGCCATCTCCAACGCGTCGAGGGCGAGGTCGGTGTAGAGGCTGGTGGCGACCTGCCAGCCGACGACCATGCGGGAGAAAACGTCGATGACGAAGGCCGCGTAGACCCAGCCAGAGAAGGTTCTGATGTAGGTGATGTCGGCAACCCACAGCTGGTTGGGAGCAGTTGCAGTGAACTGCCGCTCGACCAGGTCGGCGGGCCGGTCGGTCTCCGGGGCGGGCCGGGTGGTGCGCGGGCTCTTGGCCCGGATCACGCCGCGCAGTCCCGCCTCTTTCATGAGGCGTTCGACCGTGCAGCGGGCCACCTCGACTCCCTCGCGGACCAGAGCGGCATGGATCTTGCGGGCCCCGTAGTCGCCGTAGTTGTCGGCGTGGATCCGGCGTATCTGTTCGGTGAGCTCGGCATCGCGCAGGCTGCGGGCCGACGGCGGGCGGCTGTGGGCGGCGTAGTAGGTGCTCGGCGCGATCGGCGCGTCAGTCTCGGCGAGGACGTCGCAGATCGGCTGGACGCCGAACGTCTCCTTGTACTGGTCGATGTAGGCGACCTTCATCGCAGTGGACGGTCCAGCTCCGCGGCGAAGAAAGCCGAGGCGGACTTCAATATCGCGTTCGCCCGCCGCAGTTCCTTCACCTCCCGCTCCAGTTCCGCGATCCGGGCGGCCTCCGCGCTGGTGGTCCCGGCGACGGTGCCCTCGTCGGTCTCCGCCCGCTTGACCCACCCCCGCAGTGCCTCGGGGTGCACGTTCAGCTGGTCGGCGAACCGCTTGATCGCTCCGGCCCGGCCAGCCGGGTCCTTGCGTGCCTCGATGGCCAGACGCGTTGCGCGTTCACGCAGTTCGTCGGGGTACTTACGGGGAGCAGCCATGATCGGCATCCTTCCGGGTCTTGATGATCTCCATCAAACCCGGGGCGGTTCAACCTGGAGGACTGGAAGTGGGGTGCCACGCTCTCCGGAGCGCCGCAAGGCGGAGTGGCTTCCCCGGTCCTGTCCAACATCTACCTGCACAAGCTGGATGAGTTTGTCGAGACAGTTCTGATTCCGGAGTACACCCGAGGGAAGCGCCGGGCCCGGAACCCGGCCTATCTGGAGTTGCAGAATCTGCTGGCGAAATCTCGCCGGCGCGGCGACCGGGTCCAGGCCCGTGCGTTGCGTCAGCGGATGGTCAGTCTGCCGAGCGCGGATCCGAACGATCCGGCATTTCGCAGGCTGCGCTACATACGCTATGCGGACGATCATCTCCTTGGTTTCACCGGACCGAAAGCCGAGGCCGAGCAGATCAAGCAACACCTGGCCCAGTTCCTGCGCGACGAACTCAAGCTGGAGCTGTCCCAGGAAAAGACGCTGATCACTCATGCCCGCACCGGGGCAGCGAGGTTTCTCGGCTACGAGATCACGACCCAGCACAACGACACGAAGAAGACTGGCCGTTACCGTCGGGTCAACGGTCAGATCGCTCTCCGTGTCCCACGGGTTGTGATGAAGGCCAAGTGCGCCCCCTATCTCGCCCGCGGAGAACCCGCGAAGAAGACGGCCCTGATCAACAGCAGCGATCATGCGATCGTGGCGACCTTCGGAACCGTTTACCGGGGCATTGCCCAGTACTACCTGCTCGCCGGAGATGTCTTCCGGCTGCACCGGCTGCAATGGGTCATGGAAACGTCGATGCTCAAGACCCTTGCCGCCAAGCACCGTTCGTCAGTGTCGAAGATGGCCGCCAAGCACAAGGCCAGAATTGTCACGCCCAACGGGTCCCGGGTGTGCTTCGAGGCCGTGTCGAGCGGAAGAACAGGAAACCACTGGTGGCACGGTTCGGTGGGATTCCCCTCCAACGGCAGCGAGCGGCGGAACTTGCCGACTGCGAGCCGGTAAGGGCGGACTATCCGCAGAAGGAACTCATCGCGAGACTCCTGGCGGATACCTGCGAGATCTGCGGAAGCATAGGCAACGTGCAAGTGCACCACGTCCGTGCTCTCGCCGACCTCGCACATGCCGGATGGCAGCCTTCCGACTGGGCGCGCGTCATGCTTCACCGACGACGCACAACGGTCGTGGCCTGCGACATCTGCCACGACCGTATCCGTTCAGAACGGCCAGCCAGATCACTCACGCCGTAGTCACTGGAGAGCCGGATGACCGGGAAACCGTCATGTCCGGTTCGGCGGGAGGCCGCGCGGAACAGGACTCGCCCCACGGCGAGCACCTCACCGCGCGGCCGACCCAACCGCCCATCTGCACTGGTTCCGCCGGCTGCGGATCCGCTGGGAGATCCGCGACGACTTCCACGAAGCCTTCCTCATCCTTGGATGCGCGCTCATCTGCTGGCGACGGCTCGCGTCATTGCCACCGACAGGTGATGCACGGAGTCCGGGGAGTCCCGCGTCAGGGTGGTCCGCCGGGCGCCGCTACGATCCCGGCCCATGGAGAACGAGAAGCGGGAGACCGAACCGGGACCAGCCGGTGTCGAGCTGGCCTATGTTCCCGCCCGGGCCGACGTAGCAGAGGCGCTGCGCGCGCGGACCGGTCCCACCGCACCCTGGCGCACTCCACTGGTCGCCGGGCTGGTCATGGTCGCCCTTCTCGTCGTTCTGCTGATGCTCGCGGCGCCAAGAGGCGTTATGGCCGGGGTGGCGGTGGTGGTGACGGTCCAGTGGACAGCGTTGGGAGGACTCGCGAGCGGGTGGGTGAAACAGCGGTACCGAGTACGGCAGCTGACCACGTACGTGAGTTCGCACGGCGGGTACACCATGCGGGCGGACGACGACGGCATACATACCGCCACGGCAATCATGGAGAGCAGAATCCCCTGGACGTCGTTCCGCCATTGCATCGAGACGGCGAACCTCTTCGTGCTGATCATCGACGACACGGTGGGCGGCATGGTTGTGTTGCCGAAGCGTGGACTACGTGACGGGTCGGACGTCGATGGGATGCGGGCGGTCATCTCGCGGCATCTCCCACCACCCCCGTCCGGCGGCTGACCAGGTAGCGGCACCCGCGTCGGCCTGACCCCTGACCGGGTGTACCAGCACAGAAGTAACATTCCGCATTCCGTTAGGAGTTCTAAGGGCTGACCTGCAGTACCCACCGGGCGCGTGACAGCTACGGCACCTCGCTGCGTTGTCGAATCGTCCCGATACATCCAGTATTGGGGTGGCTCTCCGCCTTGCGATGTACCGCATCTGACGCCGCGCGCTGGTCCGCCGGGTATTGCGGGACAGCCCTTAGGTGGGTGGTTGGCGGTAGATG
>NZ_JBVJKN010000078.1:0-3843 GCF_055585225.1 Streptomyces sp. NPDC053673
CCCGACGCACCGATCATCACCACCGACGCCCGCCACCGCGCCGACGCCAAGAGCGCCCTCATCACCCTCGTCGAACACGCACTCATGGCCCGCCTCAAGTAGTGGTGGTCGTACGGCAGTTGTCGTATACCCGGGTAAGGCGGACCGTGTCCCTTTGACACGGTCCGCCTCCGTGTTCATAACGTTTCGACAGAGAATTGACCGGGCTCGGACACCCGATGCATTCGACTGGTATCACTGCGCTCACATATGCCCCACAATTTGACTGGGCTCGCTCTTTATGCCCGTTTTATCTGCGGCTTGGAGCACTCGGAACGGCCGATTGCCACTGTTTGGAACCGACCGGCCTGGCGTGCTGAAATCAACGAACTCGTGAGTAGTACGGCCCTGAACAATAAACGGCACAACGTAGGTGCCGACGCCGAGAGGTTGTTGGTCGAGTGAGGCGAAGCAAGACGAGCTCCGCAGAGCAGCAGGCGCGGGGCAACTTCACCCCGCCCCCGCGTGCAGCGGCATCGCCTGCGGATGTACAGCCCGTGGCGCAACCCACCACTGGCAGCTCCAGCAAGCTGTCCCCCCGCAACTGGCGCGTGCCCACCAGGCTGAACGCGATCCTCCTCATACCCGTGCTGGTCGGCCTCGTCATGGGCGGCTTCCAGGTCAAGGGATCGATCGACACCTGGAACGAGGCACAGGACGCCGAGAAGACGGCGCTCATCGTGCGCGCCGCCTCGGAGTACGGCCAGGCCCTGCTCAACGAGCGCGACCTCACCGCCCGGCCGCTGCTGGAGGGCAAGCGCGAGGACAAGGTCGTCAAAGAGGCCCGCGCGTTGACCGACGCCGCGAAGCTGAAGTTCGACGCGGCCGTCAGGAACATGCCGGAGAAGCAGGGCCTCGAGCGCCGCCTCCAGCTCTTCCGCGCGGAGGAGCCGAAGCTCGAAGACCTCCGCAAGGCCGCCTACACCAGCAAGCTCGAGACCGCGGAGAAGTCCAGGGGCAACCCCAACGACCCCACCGACGACAAGCCCGGACCGGTCGGCACGCAGGAGGGCTACACGCTCGTCCAGCACTCGCTGATGGAGTTCTCCAACGAGCTCGGACTCGGCACCGGCAACGTCACGAGCTACGGCCGCATGGTGTACGCGATCCAGCTGGCCAAGGCCGCCGAATCGCTGCAGCGCTCCATCGGCATGGAGCTGCTCGTCAAGCCGAACAGCAAGAAGTCCATCAAGGCCGGTCAGACGGTCGCCTTCTCCTCGTACGCCTACCTTGAGGGCATCGCCCTCGCCGAGTACGTCTCCGGCGGTACGGCGGAGGACACCGAGAAGCTGCAGACCGTCATGCGCCGCAAGTCGGAAGAGGGCGCCAAGCGGCTCGCCGCCGCCGCCGCGCAGGCCGCCGCCGCCAATGTGCCGTTCAAGGCCCCGCCGAACTCGAACGGCTCCGTCTACGACGGCATGGTCGGCGAGATCAGCAAGGGCGGCGACCCCGAGGAGCTCGCCGAGAAGGGCGTGACCCCGGACTTCTGGATGGCCGCCGCCACCGCCAAGTTCGACGGCTACAGCGAGGTCGAGAAGGACCTCGTCGACAAGTCCGTGGCCGAGGCCGCGCGGATCTCCGACGACGCCAAGACCGACGCCGTCGTCAACGGTCTGATCGTCATCATCGCCCTGCTCACCGCGTTCATCGTGGCCGGCATGGTGGCCCGCCAGATGAGCCGCTCGATGCGCCAGCTGCGCACCGCCGCCTTCGGCATCGCCGAGCAGCGCCTGCCGATGCTGGTCGACCAGCTGTCCCGTACCGAGCCGGGCCGTGTCGACACCCGCGTCCAGCCGATCCCGATCGACACCCAGGACGAGATCGGCGAGGTCGCCCGCGCCTTCGACCAGGTCCACCGCGAGGCCGTCCGGCTCGCGGCCGAGCAGGCCATGCTGCGGGGCAACGTCAACGCGATCTTCACCAACCTCTCGCGCCGCAACCAGTCGCTGATCGAGGGCCAGCTGACCCTGATCACCGATCTGGAGAACAACGAGGCCGACCCGGACCAGCTGGAGAACCTCTTCAAGCTGGACCACCTCGCGACCCGTATGCGCCGCAACGGCGAGAACCTCCTCGTTCTCGCCGGCGAGGAGCCCGGCCGCCGCTGGAACCAGCCGGTTCCGCTGGTGGACGTGCTGCGCGCCGCCTCGTCCGAGGTGGAGTCGTACGAGCGCATCGAGCTCACCGGTGTCCCGGAGTCCGAGATCCACGGCCAGGCCGTGACCGACCTCGTGCACCTCCTCGCCGAGTTGCTGGAGAACGCCACGACGTTCTCCTCACCGCAGACCAAGGTTCGCGTCACCGCAACCAGGCTCCCTGACGGTCGGGTCATGATCGAGATCCACGACAAGGGCATCGGCCTGACCGCCGAGGACTTCGCGGACATCAACCACAAGCTGGCCAACCCGCCGACGGTGGACGCTGCGGTCTCGCAGCGCATGGGCCTCTTCGTGGTCGGCCGCCTCGCCGACCGGCACGGCATCCGCGTCCAGCTGCGCCCCTCGGGCGAGCAGGCCGGTACGACGTCGCTGGTCATGCTCCCGGACGCGATCACCCACGGTGGTGGCGGTGAGGCGCTCCCGCAGGACGACTTCACCGTCTCCCAGATCATTCCGCAGCAGCAGGCGCAGCAGCAGGCCTTCGAGCCCGCTCCGATGCGCACCGCGGCGGAGCTCGGCTTCGACGACTCCCGCTACGAGCAGGCTCCGGGCGACGAGCGCCAGCTGGACCCGGTCAACCGCTCGCTGATGCGCGAGGAGCGCCGTGCGGCGCTGGAGGCGCAGGCCCACGGCGGCGACCGCCCGCTGTTCCGCGACGAGGCCCAGCAGGGCTACGGCGAGCAGGACGGCTACGCCGGGGAGCAGTACGAGCAGGGCTACGCGGCGCAGGAGCCGCAGGCCGCGTACGACCAGAACGGCTACGAGCAGAACGGCTACGAGCAGAGCGGCTTCGAGCGGGGCGGTTACGACCGTGACGGCTTCGAGGGCAACGGCTACGACCGCACTGGTGAGTTCCAGGTTTCCGGCGGTTACCCCGAGCCTCGGCAGCAGACCTATGCGGAGGCTGGTTACGACGCTCCGCAGGGCTCGCAGCCGCAGTACGACGACCAGTTCGCCCCCCAGTCCCACCAGGGAGAGTGGGCGGATCAGGGCGCGTACCAGGGTGCGTACGAACCGGAGTACCGAACGGATGCGGAATCTGCTCCCGGCGGTCCCGCGAACGCCCCCGAGCGCGTAGGCTTCGACCGTCCGGGTCCGGCCTCGAACACCAGCCATCTGACCGACGCCGGTCTGCCGCGCCGCGGCAGCAGCCAGCAGGGCCAGCAGTCCCGGGGTACCAACACCGGACAGGCAGGACAGGCCAGGCAGGCCCCCCAGGCACCGCAGGGCGGGCAGGCGGAGGGGGACGGCTCCGGCGACTGGCGCTCGAAGAACGACGAGCGCTGGCAGCGGGCCGAGAAGCTCCGCGAGCCCAAGGCGGGCGGAGTCACCCCGTCCGGCCTTCCCCGGCGGGTTCCCAAGGCCAACCTGGTCGAGGGCACGGCGGAGCAGACCCCGCAGGGTGGCCCACAGGTTTCCCGCGCCCCTGAGGACGTGCGTGGCAGGTTGAGCAACCTGCGACGCGGTGTCCAGAAGGGACGCAGCGCGGGAACGGACACGAACGGATCGGGCTTCGGCCCGGGCAGTACCTACAACCAGGAGCGTTAGTGTGAGCCCGATGAGCCAGGCGGCGCAGAATCTGAACTGGTTGATCACCAACTTCGTGGACAACACCCCTGGGGTGTCCCACACCGTGGTGGTCTCC
>NZ_JBVJKN010000079.1:0-3652 GCF_055585225.1 Streptomyces sp. NPDC053673
CGTACGCGAACCAGGACGTGCCGTTCGAGCGGCTGGTCGAGGTGCTCAACCCCGAACGCTCCCTGGCCCGCCACCCCCTCTTCCAAGTCATGCTCTCGCTCAACAACCACATCTCCACGGACACCGACCTGACCGCCGCGAACCTCGGTGTCGCCGCGATCCACCCCGATCACGACGTCGCCCGCTTCGACCTGACCTTCGACTTCGCCGAGCGCGGCACCGGAGCACCGATGCACGGCGCGCTGACGTATGCGGTGGATCTGTTTGATGAGGCGTCCGCTGTGCTGCTGGTGGAGCGTCTGGTGAATCTGCTGGATGTGGTGGTGGGCTCGCCGGATGTGCCGACGCGTCGTGTGGACGTGCTGGTCGGGCGTGAGCGTCGTCGGGTGCTGGAGGCGTGGAACGATACGGCGGTTGAGGTGCCGCCTGCCTCGGTGCCGGTGCTGTTCGAGGAGCGGGTGCGTGCCGCCCCGAAGGCGGTCGCGGTGGTGTGCGGTGAGGTGTCGCTGACGTATGCGGAGTTGGACGGGCGGGTGAACCGTCTGGCTCGGTTGTTGGTGTCGCGTGGGGTGGGGGTGGAGTCCCGCGTGGTGGTGGCGTTGCCGCGGTCGGTCGATGCGGTGGTGGCGTTGCTGGCGGTGCTGAAGACCGGCGGTGCGTACGTTCCGGTGGACCCGGAATACCCCGCCGAGCGGATCGCGCATGTGGTGGAGGACTCGGCGCCGGTGCTGGTGCTGTCGGTCTCTGGCGCGCTGGACAGCGTGTCCGGGTCGGACGTCCCGGTCATCCTGCTCGACGACGTCGGTGTGACGGCCGAGCTCAAGGGCCTGTCGGGTACGTCGCTGGGTGTGGTGCCGGAGTTGTCGTCGGCGGCGTACACGATCTACACCTCGGGTTCGACGGGGCGCCCGAAGGGTGTGGTGGTGCCGCACGGTGGTGTGGTGAACGTGTTGGCCGGTTTGCGTGATGTAGTGGGCGAGGACCGGGTGCTGGCGGTGACGACGTTCGCGTTCGACATCGCGGTGGTGGAGCTGTTCGCGCCGCTGGTGTCGGGCGGGTGTGTGGTGGTGGCCCCGTCCGACGTGGTCGCGGATGCCGAACTGCTGGTGGATCTGGCGGTCCGGGCGGACGTGTCGGTGGTGCAGGCGACGCCGAGCCTGTGGCGCGAGGTCGTGGCTGTTTCGGACGGTCGGCTGGCCGGCGTGCGGGCGTTGGTGGGTGGTGAGGCGTTGCCGGGTGAGGTGGCGTCGCTGATGGTGGATGAGCTGGCGTCGGTGGTGAACGTCTACGGGCCGACCGAGACGACTGTGTGGTCGACGAGTGCCCCGGTGACAGCAGATGCTCCGGTGTCGATCGGTGGGCCGCTGGCCAATCAGCAGGTGTATGTGCTGGACGAGTGGCTGCGTCCGGTGCCGGTGGGTGTGCGTGGTGAGTTGTATATCGGCGGTGCGGGTGTGGTGCGGGGGTATCACGGCCGTGCGGATCTGACCGCGGAGCGGTTCGTCGCCTGTCCGTGGGGTGGCGGGCGGATGTACCGCACGGGTGATGTGGTGCGGTGGCGTGCGGATGGTGTGCTGGAGTTCGTGGGCCGGGCTGATGCTCAGGTGAAGGTCCGTGGCTTCCGTATCGAGCTCGGTGAGGTCGAGTCCGGTCTGCTCGCTGCCCCCGGGGTGGGACGCGCGGTCGCGGTCGTCAATGAAGGCGTCTTGGTCGGATACGTCGTGCCGGAGCCGGATACCGCTGTTGACGGCGGCGCGGTGCGTGAAAGTGCGCGGACACGGCTGCCGGAGTACATGGTGCCCACGGTCGTGGTCGTCCTGGACGCCATTCCGCTGACGCCGAACGGGAAGGTCGACCGCCGGGCCCTGCCGGCACCGGACTTCGGTGCCGCCGGGGCCGGATCCCGGGCAGCGCGCTCGCCACGCGAAGAGATCCTTTGCGGCCTGTTCGGTGAGGTACTCGGCCGGGTGTCGGTCGGGATCGACGAGAGCTTCTTCGACCTGGGCGGGCATTCGCTGCTGGCGACCCGGCTGGTGTCGCGCCTGCGCTCCGTTCTCGGCGTCGAGGTGTCGATCCGGCAGCTGTTCGAGAACCCCACCGTCGCGGGGCTGGCCCAGGCCCTGGATCAGGCGGGCGGTTCGCGTCCCGTGCTGCGCGCCGGTGTACGTCCTGAGCGGGTGCCGTTGTCGTTCGGTCAGCAGCGGTTGTGGTTCCTGCACCGCCTGGACGGCCCGAACCCGACGTACAACATTCCGCTCGCCCTCCGTCTGACCGGCAAGCTCGACCCTCAGGCGCTGCGCGCGGCGCTGGGCGATGTCGTCGACCGGCACGAGAGCCTGCGTACCGTCTTCGCCGAGGACGCCGAAGGCGCCTACCAGGTCGTGCTGGATGCCGGGATCGAGGTGCCGTGGGAGTTTGTCACCGTCACCGAGGACGAACTGCCCGCCCGCCTCGCCACCGCCGCACGCTACGGGTTCGACCTGGCCACCGAGATCCCGGTCCGGGCCGCGCTCTTCCAGACCGCACCCGACCAGCACACCCTTCTCGTCCTGGTCCACCACATCGCCGGCGACGGCGAGTCGATCGATCCGTTGCGCCGTGACTTCGTCCAGGCCTATGCCGCTCGGGCGGCCGGCGAGGTTCCGCAGTGGTCGGCGCTGCCGGTGCAGTACGCCGACTACGCCCTCTGGCAGCGTGAGCTCCTCGGCTCCGAGGACGACCCCGACAGCCTGATCTCCCAGCAGATCGACTACTGGAAGACACAGCTGGCAGACCTTCCAGACGAGATCGCGCTGCCCACGGACCGTCCCCGGACGGCTGCCCTCTCCCACACCGGCGGTCGGCTCGAGTTCGGCTTCTCCGTGGAAGCGCATGTCAAGGCGCAGGAACTGGCGCGGCAGAGTGGCACGACGGTGTTCATGGTGTTGCAGGCGGCCCTGGCGCTGCTCCTGTCCCGGTCCGGCGCGGGTGAGGACGTGCCGATCGGCACGCCGATCGCCGGACGCAGTGACGACGCTGTTGACGACCTCGTCGGCCTGTTCATCAACACCCTCGTCCTGCGCACCGACCTGTCCGGCGACCCCACCTTCCGCGAGCTCCTGGCTCGCGTCCGGGAGACCGACCTGGGCGCCTACGCCCACCAGGACCTGCCCTTCGAACGCCTCGTCGACATCATCAACCCCGAACGCTCCCTCTCCCGCCACCCCCTCTTCCAGGTCATGCTCACGTTCAACAACGTGGCTCTCGGCTCCGATGCCGAGCAGACCGACGACCTGACAGTGGCAGAGCAGCGGATCGACATCGGATCCGCACGCCATGACCTGTCGTTCGTACTGGGCGAGCGACGCGACAAGACCGGGGCGCCCGCCGGCATCCATGCCGTGCTCGACTACCGCGCGGACCTCTTCGACGCCGTGTCTGCTCAGGCGTTGGCGGAGCGCTTGGTGCATGTGCTGGACGTGGTGCTGGCTTCGCCCGATGTGCCGACGCGTCATGTGGATGTGTTGGCTGCGGGTGAGCGTCGTCGGGTGTTGGAGGAGTGGAACGACACGACGGTCGAGGTGCCGGGTGTGTCGTTGCCGGTGTTGTTCGAGGAGCAGGTGCGTGCTGTTCCGGACGCGCTTGCGGTGGCGTGTGGTGATGTGTCGTTGTC
>NZ_JBVJKN010000080.1:0-3626 GCF_055585225.1 Streptomyces sp. NPDC053673
CCCAACAAGCTCCTGAAGGTCGTCGAGTAGTCAGCGACGCCCGACCCTGAACCGGCAGCCGCCGTGCCCTCCCCCACGGGGCACGGCGGCCGTCTTATGGTGTGCTCATGGCGAGGACGAATGCGTATGCCGCGCTGCTGCGCGGGATCAATGTCGGGGGACACCGGAAGGTACCGATGGCGGACCTCCGCGCGCTGCTGACGGAACTGGGCCACGGCGACGTCCGTACGTATCTGCAGAGCGGCAACGCCGTCTTCACCAGCGCGACGGGGGACGACGAGGACAGGCTCGCCAAGGGGATCGAGCGGGCCGTCGAGAAGCATTTCGGATTCACCGTCGACTGCCTCGTACGTGGCGGTTCCTATCTCGGTGCCGTCGTCGAGAAATGCCCCTTCCCCGCCGCCGGGCTGGAGGGCAGGCAACTGCACGTCACCTACCTCTCGGAGCGTGTGGACCCCGGGCGGTTCGCGTCCCTCGACGCGGCGGCATTCCTCCCGGAGGAGTTCCGGTTCGGTGATCGCGCGCTCTATCTGTACGCCCCCGGCGGACTCGGCCGGTCCAAACTCGCCGCAGCGCTCGGCAGGCCGAGCCTGTACAAGGGAATCGTCGCCACGACCCGTAACTGGAACACAGTCGTCAAGCTGGCCGAGATGACCGGAGGAGACGCGTGACGATCGAGTGGGCCCCTGCCGTCGACGCTGCCATCGAGGGTGAACTCCGCCTCCTCGACCCGGCCGTCCGCACCACACCTGCGCTGCTCGCCGGGTTGCTGCATCCGGAGTTCCTCGAGTTCGGTGTGTCCGGGCGGCGCTGGGACCGCGACGCGATCATCGATTCACTCGTCGAGGAAGGGGCCCAGGGCGTCAAGCCCATCACCGCTTCCGAGATGAAGGGCACCCAGCTCGCCGACGACGTCGTGCATCTGACGTTCGTCACCGAGTCCAACGGCCGTCGCGCCCACCGCAGTTCACTGTGGCGGCGGACCGGGGACGCCTGGCAGCTCTACTTCCACCAGGGCACGCCGTTCAGTGCCGAGGAAAGTTCCGGCGCCAGCTGAAGCCACCGGGCAGACGCACCGAGGCGTTGCTGTGGCCCCCGCTGTCCCGGGTGAGGCGGGCGCGGCGGGTGCCGAGACTCACCGACCAGCCGTGAGTGCCGATGTTCAGGTGCATCAGCTTCGGGATGATCGTGATCCGCTTGTGGTAGTGAATCGACATGTCGGCCTCCTTGTCGTAAGGGTGTCCAAGGAAGGCGCCGTGGCTGTCACGGCACCGCCACGGTCGTGTCACCGCAGAGCCGACATTGCCTCCCGGCCCGGTGGGATCCCGGCCGGGGCCCGCTTTTCCTCCGGATGGGCTTCCTCCGGACGGGCGAGCGAACCCGTGCTGGGAGTGGGCCGGCAGGACCGGCTCGGAGAGCGGCCCGGCCGATGTCAGTGCCGCGGCCTATCGTCCTTTCCATGTACGACGACGGGGACGGGCCGCCGCGGGCCGGCGGGCCACGGGCGGCCGAGACGCGCGCGGCCGAGGTGCGGGTCGCGTTCGAGGGGATGCTTCAGATCCGCCGGCTGACGAACGCCGACGCCGCCGACCCGGAGGCGATGCCGGCCGTCTGGGAGCGCGGCCGGATGGTACGGGCCGTCGCGCTCGCCCTCGAGGCATCGGGAATCACCCCGTCCGCCGTGGACGGATCCGGGCAGCGAGTGGCGACGGGATACCGCGTGCGAGAAGGGGAGGCGGGGGAGGGGGAGCCGGGGGCGGTCACGGTCGAATGGCTCGGACCGCACGGCAGCGGGGCCGCCGGCCAGGAGGAGAGCGCCCTCACCGCATGCGCGCGGGTGCTGGAGCGGCTCGGCTGGGACGCATTGCTCTACCGCGGGCGCGCCCGCCACCGGTTCCTGGAGGTCCGGCCACCGCATCCCGGACGCTGAACGGTCCGTGTCGCGACTGCTGAACGGTCCGCGCCGCGGATGGTGAATGGCCCGGACAGGCGGGCGTCGATTGGCCCTGGGGGAAGGGACACTCCTCGCCTAGGGTCGTGACCATGACGACCGAACACAGCAGGACCGCCGTCGACTTCTACTTCGACCCCGCATGCCCCTTCGCCTGGATCACCTCCCGCTGGATCCTGGAGGTCGAGCAGCAGCGCGACATCGACGTGCGCTTCCGCCCCATGAGCCTCTACCTGCACAACATCGGCAACGACCTGCCCGACTGGTACCGGGACCTCGTCGACCGGTCCATCGGCCCGGTACGGGTCGCGGTCGCCGCGGCCGAACAGCACGGCGAGCAGGTCCTGCGCGAGCTGTACACGGCCATGGGCACCCGCATCCACCGGCAGAAGGCCGAGGACTTCGACACCGTGATCGCCGAGTCGCTGGCGGAGACCGGGCTGCCTGCCGGGCTGGCCGCCGCCGCACACGACACGGCGTACGACGACGCGGTGCGCCGCAGCCACGACGCGGGCAAGGACCCCGCGGCGGACGGCTACGTCGGCACTCCGACCATCCACGTCGACGGCGCCGTCTGGTTCGGCCCCGTCCTCAACTCCGTTCCGCGCGGCGAGGAGGCGGGACGGCTGTTCGACAGCTTCCGGGTGCTCGCGAACCATCCCGACTTCTTCGAGCTGAAGCGCACCCGCACGGGCAAGCTGAACACCGACTGAGCCGCCGGGGGGCCCGCGTCGCCTCGTCGGGCGGCGGCTCAGCCCGCCAGGGCGACGTGCCGGTCCACGCGCGCCTCGTCGTACCGCTCCAGGAGCAGACGCGCCAGCTCGGGGGCCGGGCCCAGCACATCCGCGAGCACGTCCGCGCCCGCCTCGCCGGCGCCCACGGCGATACGGTCCGGGAGGCGGCCCGGGGCGATGACGTAGGGCGCCACCGCCACCCGGGCGACGCCTTCGGTCCGCAGCGCCCGTACCGCGTCCTCGGTACGGGAATGGCTCGCGGCGGACACAGCGGAGGCGAACGCAGGTCGCACGGCGCACCAACCGGTGTGCCGCAGCTCCCGCGCCATGTCAGCGATCACTGCGATCGCCTCCGGGTCGGATGAGCCCGCCGAAGCCAGGACGACCCCGGTCGAGCGCTTGTCCTCCGGCGTGAGCCCGGCCCCTGCCTCGTACAGCCGCCGCTCCACCGCCTCCAGCAGCAGCGGCGACGGGCCGAGGACCTCCGCCTGCGTGATCCGCAGCCGCGGATGCCTGGCTCGCGCGTCGTTCAGCACGGACGGGATGTCGGCCTTGGCGTGGAAGGCCCGGGTCAGCAGCAGCGGCAGCGCCACCACGTCCCGTACACCGTCGTTCGCCATCCGCTCCAGCACCTGCGGGACCGTCGGTGCGTTGAAGTCGAGGAACGCCGTGGACACCCGCAGCCCGGGCCTCCGCGACCGTATCCGCCGTACGAGCGCGTGCACGGTCGCGGCGTGCCGCGGGTCGCGGCTGCCGTGGGCGATGACGAGCAGAGCAGGGCTGTGCGGGTTGTGCATGGCAGACGCTCAGTTCCTGACGAGCAGACCGCGGCTGCGCAGGACCCACCGCTCCAGCGGGCTGAAGATCAGCAGGTCGATGGCGATACCGACGATCAGGATGAGGAGGATCGCGAGGAACACTCCGGCCATGTCGATGTTGTT
>NZ_JBVJKN010000081.1:0-3330 GCF_055585225.1 Streptomyces sp. NPDC053673
GAGCAACGGGCTGACTGCCCCCAACGGCCCGTCCCAGCAGCGTGTCATCCGTCAGGCGCTGGCAAGCGCCGGCCTGTCCGCCGCTGACGTGGACGCGGTGGAGGCGCACGGTACGGGTACGAAGCTCGGCGACCCGATCGAGGCGCAGGCACTGCTCGCCACCTACGGCCAGGACCGCCCGGACGATCAGCCGTTGCTGCTCGGCTCGATCAAGTCGAACATCGGGCACACCCAGGCCGCAGCCGGTGTCGCGGGCGTGATGAAAATGGTGCTGGCGATGCAGCACGGCGTGCTGCCCCAGAGCCTCCACATCGATGCCCCGTCCCCCCAGGTCGACTGGGAGGCCGGTGACATCGCGCTGCTGACCGAGCAGGTGGAGTGGCCCGAGACGGGCCGCCCGCGCCGTGCGGGTGTGTCGTCGTTCGGGTTCAGTGGTACGAACGCCCATACAATCATCGAGCAGGCGCCGGTGACGGTGGAGACGGACCGGCCCGAACTTCCGGTCGCGGAACCGTCCTTCCTTCCGCTGGTGCTCTCCGCGAAGAGCGACACCGCACTGCGGGAGCAGGCGGACAACCTGCGTGCGAAGCTGCGCGCTGCGCCGGAGCTGCGCATGTCCGACGTCGGCCGCACCCTGGCGTCCGGCCGTTCGGTGTTCGAGCGGCGCGCGGCCGTGGTGGCCGAGGACCGCGAGGGTCTGCTGGCGGGGCTCGCTGCGCTGGCGGAGGGCGCTCCGGCCTCGGGTGTGGTGGCTGGTTCGCCGGTCGGCGGGAAACTGGCGTTCCTGTTCACGGGGCAGGGGAGTCAGCGGCTGGGGATGGGCCGTGAGTTGTACGAGGCGTATCCGGTGTTCGCGGATGCGCTGGATGAGGTGTGCCGGCACCTGGAGCTGCCGCTGAGGGACCTGCTGTTCGGGTCCGATGCCGAACTGCTCGACCGGACGGAGTTCACGCAGCCTGCGCTCTTCGCGGTGGAGGTGGCGTTGTTCCGGCTGGTGGAGTCGTGGGGTGTGAGGCCGGACTTCCTGGCGGGTCACTCGATCGGTGAGATCGCGGCTGCGCATGTGGCGGGTGTGTTCTCGCTGGCAGATGCGTGCACGCTGGTGGCTGCGCGGGGCCGGTTGATGCAGGCGCTGCCTTCCAGTGGCGTGATGATTGCGTTGCAGGCGTCGGAGGACGAGGTTCTTCCGTTGCTCACCGGTGGTGTGAGTATTGCGGCGATCAATGGTCCGCAGTCGGTCGTGGTCGCGGGCGATGAGGATGCTGCGGTCGCGATTGCGGAGTCCTTCCAGGTGCAGGGCCGTAAGACGAAGCGGCTCGTGGTCAGTCATGCGTTCCATTCGCCGCACATGGACGGCATGTTGGAGTACTTCCGTGAGGTTGCGGAGGGGCTGTCGTACGAGTCCCCGCGCATCCCGGTCGTCTCCAACCTGACCGGTGCGGTGGTGTCGGACGAGATGGGCTCGGCTGAGTTCTGGGTGCGGCATGTGCGTGAGGCGGTCCGGTTCCTGGACGGCATCCGCGCTCTGGAGGCCGCGGGTGTCACGACGTACGTCGAACTCGGCCCGGACGGGATCCTGTCCGCCCTGGGGCAGGAATGTGTGACTGGTGACGACGCCGTGTTCGTTCCTGTCCTGCGCCACGGTCGTGCCGAGACGGAGGCGGCGGTCACCGCTGTCGCGCTGGCCCATGTCCGTGGTGTCACCGTCGACTGGCAGGCGTTCTTTGCCGGTACCGGAGCCCAGCGTGTTGATCTGCCCACCTACGCCTTCCAGCGTCAGCGGTACTGGCCGGAGACGAAGCCGACGGGGAGTGCTCCCATGGGCGGGAGCGTCGACGTTGTGGATGCTCGGTTCTGGGATGCGGTGGAGCGTGAGGATCTCGGGTCTCTGCTCGCCGAGCTGGATGTGGATGATGACGCGTCCTTCAACGAACTGATTCCTGCCCTGTCGGCGTGGCGCCGACAGGAGCAGGAACAGTCGGAGATGGATGGTTGGCGCTACCGGGTGACGTGGAAGCCGTTGGCTGATGTGTCCCGGGGGCGGTTGTCGGGTTCGTGGCTGGTGGTGGTGCCTGCTGCCTACGAGGGTGATGCCTCGGTTGAGGCTGTGGTGGGTGCGTTGTCGGCGGGTGGGGCTGAGGTTCGGCGGGTTGTGGTCGGGTCCGGTGTGGACCGGGCTGGGCTGGCCGGGCTGGTGGCGGGCGCGGGTGAGTGTGCCGGCGTTGTGTCGTTCCTGGGGTGGGACGAAACAGGTGGGCTGCTTGCCACGGCTGGGTTGGTGCAGGGGTTGGGTGATGCCGGGGTTGGGGCGCCGTTGTGGTGTCTGACCCGGGGTGCGGTGTCCGTGGGTCGTTCGGACCGTCTCGTGTCTCCTGTGCAGGCGCAGGTGTGGGGTCTTGGGCGGGTTGCGGCGTTGGAGTTGCCGGAGCGCTGGGGCGGTCTGGTTGATCTGCCGGGTGTGCTGGACGATCGTGCACTGTCCCGGCTGGTCGGCGTGCTTGCCGGTGTTGGTGGTGAGGATCAGGTTGCGCTGCGGTCGTCGGGTGTGTTCGGCCGGCGCCTGGTACGCGCTGCGCGGGTGGCGCGGGCTGAGGGTTCGTGGGTTCCGGGCGGCACGGTCCTGGTCACGGGTGGTACGGGTGCGTTGGGTGGCCGGGTGGCGCGTTGGCTGGCCATGGCGGGTGCGGAGCGTGTCGTGCTGACCAGCCGCCGTGGGCCGAAGGCTCCGGGTGCTGCTCAGCTGGTGGCGGAGCTGACCGAGCTGGGTGTGGAGGCTTCCGTCGTCGCGTGTGACGTGGCAGACCGTGAGGCGCTGCACGCCCTGCTGTCGGCGCTGGCGGATTCACTCACGGCTGTGGTGCACACGGCCGGGGTGCTGGACGACGGTGTGCTGGACGGTCTGACCCCGGAGCGTATCGACCGTGTTGTGCGGGCCAAGGCGGTCTCGGCCCGCAATCTCCACGATCTGACGACCGAGCTGGGTATCGAGCTCGCCGCCTTCGTCCTCTTCTCCTCGGTCACTGGTACCTGGGGTACGGCGGGACAGGCCAACTATGCGGCCGCGAACGCTTACTTGGATGCGCTTGCTGAGCAGCGTCGTGCGGATGGTCTGGTGGCGACGTCGGTGGCGTGGGGTCCGTGGGCGGACGGTGGTATGGCTGGCGATGAGGCGATGGATGCGCGGATGCGCCGGGGTGGTGTGCCGCCCATGAACGGTGACTCGGCCATCAAGGCTTTGCAGCGGGCATTGGATGCGAACGACACCGTCGTCGCCGTCGTGGATGTCGACTGGGAGCGCTTCGCGCCCGGCTTCACCGCCGTGCGGCCCAG
>NZ_JBVJKN010000082.1:0-3254 GCF_055585225.1 Streptomyces sp. NPDC053673
TGACCTTCCACTGCTCCATCACCTCGACGATCTCCTTGTAGCCGGCGCCGCGCCCCACGGCGACGGCGGTGTGTGTCATGACATCGCTCACGGTGCGCGGGGAATCAGGCATGGCGGGCTCCTCGACGATGGTGGCCGTTCCTCGTGCCGTAGGCGACAGGTGCCGTACGTGCCATCGTGATCACGCCCATTCGCGGCGTTCGCGCTCCCGGTCGTCCGCAAGAGCCGGCGGGGGCTGCTGCGCGGGTTCCGGTGGCGAGTCGTCGAAGCGGAAGGAAAGGTGGTCGACGACGGCGACGACACCGTCCAACTGCCCGGTCATCCGCAGGGCGATGGGGATCTCGCTGCGCCGTTCCAGCTGTCCCGTCAGCGTCACCACACCATCCCGGACTTCCACGTCCACCGTATCGGGTGTCAGGGGTGCGAGCCGGACGGCGTGGTCGGCGAGCACCTCCGTCGCCGTACCGCCGAGCCCGGGCTTCGGCCAGCGGCCCCGGCGCCCCGCCGCCGATCCGGAGCACATCCGGTCGGCAGCCCGCCGGGCGGAGTGCCGGTTCGTGGTGAAGAACCGCAGTCTGAGGTTCTTCGGGGACATCTCCTCGTACAGCCGCAGCACCTGTGCCCGGTCACCCGGCAGAACCGGGCGGATCCGCACGGTCGTACCGTCCGCGAGAAGAGCATGCAGCGCCTGGGGCGCTCGTGCGGTGTCGGTCATGACGGGTCCTTCAAGAACTCACCGGCTGTGAGCCGCCGTGTCGAGGTGGCGGACGATCTCGTCCTCGACCCTGTCCGCCACGGGCCCGACCACTGCGGCCACCGTGGGGGAGAGCCCTTCGCCAAGAGAGAGGTCGGCGCCTTGGACGGCGTACACGACGAGTTGTGCCGGGAGGCGTCCGAAGATTCGTGAAAGCTCAATGGCTTCGCCGAGTACGTGCCCGGGGCGGTCGGCGGGCGACGGCTGTGTCAGGCGGCGGCCGACCAGCTCCAGCCGGGACACCCGTCCGGGGTCGTCCGGGTGAGCGTGCGCGGCATCCACCACCACGGCCAGATCCGCCTCGTGCCACAGACCGATGGGCCCAAGTGGGTCACCCTCACAGGTGCCGAGCTCGGTACCTGGTGGCAGCGGCCGTTCTGCGGCCCGTCGCCGCAATTCGTCGATGACCGCCCAGCCCACCCCGTCGTCGTGCCTGAAGCCGTTGCCGAGGCCGATGAGGGCGATCCGTGCCCGCGGTTCCATCGCCTTGCTCCCCTCGTCCGACTCCCACATTCGCCGATCACGAACGGCCTCACATGGGCCGAACGGCCTTCGTACCGGGACTGCCTTGCCTCTCCCGGCCAACTTCGCCCGCTGGGAGCGTCGAATCCGTGGAGCGCCCGCTGATCGTGGGGGGCGACGGATCGGGCCCGAGCCTCGACACACTGCACTGAGCCGTGGACGAAGGGCAGCCCGCGGGTGCCGCTACAGATCGTCCATGCCTCGCCCTGGGAACGGTACGAAGCCATGAGCCGTCGTTCAGCACCAATCGGAGCGCGGCTCAGGTGGAGTGGGAGAACATCGCCGCTTCCGCCGCCGAACCTGTCCGACTGTCGGTCAAGGTGACGAGCGAAGTGCTCCCCGACGACCCCGGCCGCCGCCCTGATCGGGTGCAGCAGCGAGGCATTCGCCATCGTCGTCGGCAACCGGGGCCGCGGCGGACCTACCGAGCTACTGCTCAGCTCCGTAAAAGCCCCTCCGTTGCTGCACACGCCCGAATCCCCCGTGATCGTCGTACGGGGTCCCGGACGGGGCGGCTGGGAGGGGCCACGCCGCGTGGCCGTCGGCTCGGCGACCTCAAAGAGGCTGCTCCCGCGCTCGGCTTCGCTCTATAGGAGGCCGGACTGCGCGGCGTGTCCGGGAGGCCCTTCTCCGGGAGGTGCCCCTGACACTCTGCACGCCGGGCCGTGCGGGCCGTGCGAGGTGTGTGGGCCGAACGGCCCTCCTGGGAGTCTGATCGCCCTCGCAATGATCACGATCTGAATGCGACGGTGAGGGAGCGTCCCCTTCACTGGTCGGTCGGAGAGAGGCGGTGGCCACGGTGGAGTTGCCCTTGGTCGTGGGAATCGACGGTTCCGATTCCAGCCTCGAAGCACTGGACTGGGCCGTTGACGAAGCGGCCCTTCACTCGCTTGTCCTGCGCCTGGTGTACGCGTCCAGGTGGGAGCGATACGAGGAGGCGGCTGCCTTGGGCGACGATCTCGAGCGTCCTTCGGAGCAGCAACTGGTCGACTCCGTCGTCGATATGGCTGTCGAGCGCGCCCGCCGCCGCAACCCCAACGTCAAGACCGGCGCGGAGGTTCTCGCGGAGGACACCGTGACGGCGCGGGTGAACGAGAGCCGCCATGCAGCGATGCTGGTCACGGCTGCCGTGGCCGGGGCGGACTCACGGGCCTGCTGCTGGGATCCGTGTCGCTGGGCGTGGCGGCGCGAGCGCACTGCCCGGTGGTCGTGGTTCGCGGTGACGCGGCGGGACGGAACGGCACCCATGGGCGTGTCCTGTTGGGTGTCTCCGACACGGGACTGGGATCTCGCGCCACCCGGTTCGCGTTCCGGGAGGCCGCGGTGCGTGGATGCGAGCTCGACGCGGTCCGGGCGTGGCGCACTCCGGCACACGAGTCCGTTACCGACCCGCTGCTCGCCGCCGACCCCGGCCTGTATTACAGAGTGAGGGCAGCCACCAGATCGATGTGGCCGTCGCGGACGGAGCACTGGAGCATCCGGAGGTCGTATCGCGCCGCTCGACCGTTGAAGGGCCGGCCCACAAGGTGCTGGTGCGGCGCAGCGCCGTGGCGGACCTGGTGGTCGTCGCGGCGCGTCGCAGGCAGGGCCACTTCGGTCTTCAGCTCGGGAGAGTGGCACACACGGTGCTCCATCACAGTGCCTGCCCTGTCGCTGTGGTGCCGCAGGAGACATGATGGCGCCGACGGCCCCCGTACGCACGGGCCGTTACGGCTCAATCTGGTACTGCACGGAGTTGCTCCATGCGCCGCAAGAAACTCCTCGTTGGCGATGTGATGACCCATCGCGTGGTCTGCGTCCGCAGGGACGCAGGGTTCAAGGAAATCGTCGAAACGATGAGGGCGTGGAAGGGGAGCGCGCTCCCCGTCCTCGATGCCGACCGCCTAAGAGGAACTAACAGAAAGAGCTCGTGAGGCCATGTCTCGGCCGCTGCATGTTCGTTGGGCAGTCCATGGGGAAGGGGAACGGCCCACCGTGG
>NZ_JBVJKN010000083.1:0-3167 GCF_055585225.1 Streptomyces sp. NPDC053673
GCGAAGGCGGTCTCGGCCCGCAATCTCCACGACCTGACGACCGAACTCGGTATCGAGCTCGCCGCCTTCGTCCTCTTCTCCTCGGTCACCGGAACGCTTGGTGCGGCCGGGCAGGCGAATTACGCGGCGGCGAATGCGTTCCTGGATGCGCTTGCTGAGCAGCGTCGTGCGGATGGTCTGGTGGCGACGTCGGTGGCGTGGGGTCCGTGGGCCGAGAGCGGCATGGCCGCCGACGAGGCGATGGACGCGCGCATGCGACGCGAGGGCATGCCGCCGATGGCACCCGAATCCGCTCTCGCTGCGCTGGAGCAGGCCGTTGGGGCGGGCGAGACAGCGGTGACTGTCGCGGACATCGACTGGGACCGCTATGCATCCATCGTCGCGGTGGTTCGTCCCCTCCCGCTGATCGGGGACCTCGTCGCCCGCTCGGAGGGCGCGGCCGCCGTCACCGGCCATGGGTCGGTGGTCACGGGTGCCGACGTCGCGGGCGCCGTGGTCCGTCAGCTGGCGGGACTGACTGCGGCCGAACAGGAGCGGGAACTGCTCGGCCTGGTCCGTACCCACGTATCGGCGGTCCTCGGCCACGATGGCTCGGACGCCATCGATGCCGAGCGTTCCTTCAAGGAGCTGGGCTTCGACTCGCTGACCGCGGTCGAGTTGCGCAACCGCCTGGGCGCGGCCACCGAGCTGCGGCTGCCCACCACCTTGGTGTACGACTACCCCACGTCGACCGCTCTCGCCGAGTATCTGCGCGGCGAACTGCTCGGCACCCAGGCGGTGGTGGCCGGTCCGATGGCCACGGTGGTCGATGCGGACGACGATCCGATCGCGATCGTGGCGATGAGCTGCCGCTTCCCCGGTGGTGTTCGGACTCCGGAAGAGCTGTGGCAACTGCTCGCGGACGGCACGGACGCGGTCGGTTCGTTCCCGGCCGACCGTGGGTGGGACCTGGCCCACCTCTACAGCGCGGACCCGGACCGGTCCGGGACGTCATACAGCCGCGAAGGCGGATTCCTCTACGACGTCGCCGACTTCGACGCCGACTTCTTCGGGATCTCGCCGCGTGAGGCGCTTGCCATGGACCCGCAGCAGCGGCTGCTGCTGGAAACCTCGTGGGAAGCCTTCGAGCGGGCCGGCATCGACCCCTCGTCGCTGCGGGGCAGTCAGGCCGGTGTCTTCGTCGGCACGAACGGCCAGGACTACCTCTCGCTGGTCGCGCGGGAAGCCGACGGCCTGGAAGGACACGTCGGTACGGGCAACGCGGCGAGTGTCGTCTCCGGCCGCCTCTCCTATGTGTTCGGTCTCGAAGGTCCGGCGATCACCGTCGACACGGCCTGCTCGTCCTCTCTGGTGGCCCTTCACCTGGCCGTGCAGGCGCTGCGGCAGGGCGAGTGCTCGCTGGCACTGGCCGGCGGCGTGACCGTGATGTCCACCCCGGACGCCTTCGTCGACTTCAGCCGTCAGCGCGGTCTGGCGGAAGACGGGCGGATCAAGGCGTTCGCTGCCGCCGCTGACGGTACGGGCTGGGGCGAGGGTGTCGGCATGCTGCTCGTGGAGCGGCTGTCGGACGCGGAGCGCAACGGGCACCCGGTGCTTGCGGTGGTGCGTGGTTCGGCGATCAATCAGGACGGTGCGAGCAACGGGCTGACTGCGCCGAACGGCCCGTCGCAGCAGCGGGTGATCCGCCAGGCGCTGGCGAGTGCGGGTCTGTCCGCCGATGACGTGGACGCGGTGGAGGCGCACGGTACGGGTACCAGGCTCGGCGACCCGATCGAGGCGCAGGCACTCCTCGCGACGTACGGGCAGGACCGACTGGCCGATCAGCCGCTGCTGCTGGGCTCGATCAAGTCGAATATCGGTCACACGCAGGCCGCCGCCGGTGTCGCGGGTGTGATGAAGATGGTGCTGGCGATCCGGCATGGGGTGCTGCCGCGCACCCTGCATGTGGATGAGCCGACGCCGCACGTGGACTGGTCGACGGGCGCGGTGTCTCTGCTTACGGAGCAGGTGGCGTGGCCGGAGACCGGCCGTCCGCGCCGGGCGGGCGTCTCCTCGTTCGGCCTGAGCGGCACGAACGCGCACACGATCATCGAAGAAGCCCCGGCGTCGAACACCGAGACGGTGCCCGACGAAAGCGGCACTGTACCCTCGGTGCTGCCGCTTGTCCTCTCCGCCAAGGGCACCGCCGGGCTGCGCGCCCAGGCCGAGCGGCTGGCGACCCACCTGGCCGGGGACCCGGCCGCTCACGTGGGTGACATCGCCTTCTCGCTTGCGACCGCTCGCTCCACGCTGGAGACCCGCGCGGTCCTCGTCGGCGATGCGGAGAACCGCGCGGCGCTCGCGGCCGGCCTGAGGAGCCTCTCTCTCGGTGAGCAGCCGCCTGGCCTGGTGCAAGGTGCGGCTGTTGAAGGCCAACTGGCGTTCCTGTTCACGGGGCAGGGGAGTCAGCGGCTGGGGATGGGCCGGGAGCTGTACGAGGCGTACCCGGTGTTCGCGGATGCGCTGGACGCGGTGTGCGCTCATCTGGATGTTCACCTCGAAGTGCCGCTGAAGGATGTGCTGTTCGGCTCGGACTCGGATGCGCTCGACCGGACGGCCTACACTCAGCCGGCCCTGTTCGCCGTTGAGGTGGCGCTGTTCCGGCTGGCTGAGTCGTGGGGTCTGAGGCCGGACTTTCTTTCCGGGCACTCGATCGGTGAGATCGCGGCTGCGCATGTGGCGGGTGTGTTCTCGCTGGAGGATGCTGCCGAACTGGTGGCTGCTCGTGGCCGCCTGATGCAGGCGCTGCCGACGGATGGCGTGATGATTGCGGTGCAGGCTTCGGAGGACGAGGTCCTGCCGCTGCTGACCGACCGGGTGAGCATTGCGGCGATCAACGGCCCGCAGTCCGTGGTGGTCGCCGGAGACCAGGACGCGGCGGTGGCGATCGGCGAGGCCTTCCAGGCGCAGGGTCGTAAGACGAAGCGGCTGGTCGTGAGTCATGCGTTCCATTCGCCGCACATGGACGGCATGTTGGAGTACTTCCGTGAGGTTGCGGAGCGGCTGTCGTACCAGTCCCCGCGTATCCCGGTCGTGTCGAACCTGACCGGGGCCCTGGTGTCGGACGAGATGGGCGCGGCCGATTTCTGGGTGCGGCATGTGCGTGAGGCGGTCCGGTTCCTGGACGG
>NZ_JBVJKN010000084.1:0-1218 GCF_055585225.1 Streptomyces sp. NPDC053673
ACACAGTGGACGCGAGCAACTGAGGACAAGCCCTCGGCCTATTAGTACCGGTCAGCTCCACCAGTTACCTGGCTTCCACATCCGGCCTATCAACCCAGTCGTCTACTGGGAGCCTTACCCTCTCAAGGAGGTGGGAATACTCATCTCGAAGCAGGCTTCCCGCTTAGATGCTTTCAGCGGTTATCCCTCCCGAACGTAGCCAACCAGCCATGCCCTTGGCAGAACAACTGGCACACCAGAGGTTCGTCCGTCCCGGTCCTCTCGTACTAGGGACAGCCCTTCTCAATATTCCTACGCGCACAGCGGATAGGGACCGAACTGTCTCACGACGTTCTAAACCCAGCTCGCGTACCGCTTTAATGGGCGAACAGCCCAACCCTTGGGACCGACTCCAGCCCCAGGATGCGACGAGCCGACATCGAGGTGCCAAACCATCCCGTCGATATGGACTCTTGGGGAAGATCAGCCTGTTATCCCCGGGGTACCTTTTATCCGTTGAGCGACGGCGCTTCCACAAGCCACCGCCGGATCACTAGTCCCGACTTTCGTCCCTGCTCGACCCGTCGGTCTCACAGTCAAGCTCCCTTGTGCACTTACACTCAACACCTGATTGCCAACCAGGCTGAGGGAACCTTTGGGCGCCTCCGTTACCCTTTGGGAGGCAACCGCCCCAGTTAAACTACCCATCAGACACTGTCCCTGATCCGGATCACGGACCCAGGTTAGACATCCAGCACGACCAGAGTGGTATTTCAACGACGACTCCACAACCACTGGCGTGGCCGCTTCACAGTCTCCCACCTATCCTACACAAGCCGAACCGAACACCAATATCAAACTGTAGTAAAGGTCCCGGGGTCTTTCCGTCCTGCTGCGCGAAACGAGCATCTTTACTCGTAGTGCAATTTCACCGGGCCTATGGTTGAGACAGTCGAGAAGTCGTTACGCCATTCGTGCAGGTCGGAACTTACCCGACAAGGAATTTCGCTACCTTAGGATGGTTATAGTTACCACCGCCGTTTACTGGCGCTTAAGTTCTCAGCTTCGCCCCACCGAAATGGAGCTAACCGGTCCCCTTAACGTTCCAGCACCGGGCAGGCGTCAGTCCGTATACATCGCCTTACGGCTTCGCACGGACCTGTGTTTTTAGTAAACAGTCGCTTCTCGCTGGTCTCTGCGGCCACCCCCAGCTCACCAAGAAAATTGGATCACCAGGCA
>NZ_JBVJKN010000084.1:1316-2939 GCF_055585225.1 Streptomyces sp. NPDC053673
CTTCACGGCCTTAGCATTAATGGGCTCGATATTGGGCGTTTCAAAGCGGGTACCGGAATATCAACCGGTTGTCCATCGACTACGCCTGTCGGCCTCGCCTTAGGTCCCGACTTACCCTGGGCAGATCAGCTTGACCCAGGAACCCTTAGTCAATCGGCGCACACGTTTCTCACGTGTGTATCGCTACTCATGCCTGCATTCTCACTCGTGAACCGTCCACAACTCGCTTCCACGGCTGCTTCACCCGGCACACGACGCTCCCCTACCCATCACAGTCCCCGTTGGGGGTATGTACTGCAATGACACGACTTCGGCGGTACGCTTGAGCCCCGCTACATTGTCGGCGCGGAATCACTTGACCAGTGAGCTATTACGCACTCTTTCAAGGGTGGCTGCTTCTAAGCCAACCTCCTGGTTGTCTCTGCGACTCCACATCCTTTCCCACTTAGCGTACGCTTAGGGGCCTTAGTCGATGCTCTGGGCTGTTTCCCTCTCGACCATGGAGCTTATCCCCCACAGTCTCACTGCCGCGCTCTCACTTACCGGCATTCGGAGTTTGGCTAAGGTCAGTAACCCGGTAGGGCCCATCGCCTATCCAGTGCTCTACCTCCGGCAAGAAACACACGACGCTGCACCTAAATGCATTTCGGGGAGAACCAGCTATCACGGAGTTTGATTGGCCTTTCACCCCTAACCACAGGTCATCCCCCAGGTTTTCAACCCTGGTGGGTTCGGTCCTCCACGAAGTCTTACCTCCGCTTCAACCTGCCCATGGCTAGATCACTCCGCTTCGGGTCTAGAGCGTGCAACTCAAACGCCCTGTTCGGACTCGCTTTCGCTACGGCTTCCCCACACGGGTTAACCTCGCTACACACCGCTAACTCGCAGGCTCATTCTTCAAAAGGCACGCAGTCACGAGGATCCAAAGGATCCCGACGCTCCCACGGCTTGTAGGCACACGGTTTCAGGTACTATTTCACTCCGCTCCCGCGGTACTTTTCACCATTCCCTCACGGTACTATCCGCTATCGGTCACCAGGGAATATTTAGGCTTAGCGGGTGGTCCCGCCAGATTCACACGGGATTTCTCGGGCCCCGTGCTACTTGGGTGTCTCTCAAACGAGCCGCTGACGTTTCAGCTACGGGGGTCTTACCCTCTACGCCGGACCTTTCGCATGTCCTTCGCCTACATCAACGGTTTCTGACTCGCCTCACAGCCGGCAGACTGTGAAAGAGAGATCCCACAACCCCCACGACGCAACCCCTGCCGGGTCTCACACGTCGTAGGTTTGGCCTCATCCGGTTTCGCTCGCCACTACTCCCGGAATCACGGTTGTTTTCTCTTCCTGAGGGTACTGAGATGTTTCACTTCCCCTCGTTCCCTCCACACTGCCTATGTGTTCAGCAGCGGGTGACAGCCCATGACGACTGCCGGGTTTCCCCATTCGGAAACCCCCGGATCAAAGCCTGGTTGACGGCTCCCCGGGGACTATCGTGGCCTCCCACGTCCTTCATCGGTTCCTGGTGCCAAGGCATCCACCGTGCGCCCTTAAAAACTTGGCCACAGATGCTCGCGTCCACTGTGCAGTTCTCAAACAACGACCAGCCACCCATCACCCCGCT
>NZ_JBVJKN010000085.1:0-2884 GCF_055585225.1 Streptomyces sp. NPDC053673
GGTGAGCTGGATGCCGGTGAGGTGTCGCGGCTGGGCCGTGGTGGTGTGACTGCGCTGTCGGCCGGGGAGGGGCTGGCGCTTTTCGATGCGGTGTCGGTCTCCGAGCAGGCGTTGTTCGTGCCGGTGAAGCTGGATCTGGTGGCGTTGCGGGCGCAGGCGGGCAGTGGGGGCATGCTTCCGCCGCTGCTCAGCGGCCTGGTCCGCACCCCCACCCGCCGCACCGCAAGCGCCGCTCACACCGGCGCGGAAGGCGGCACGGCCCTGCGGGAGCGACTGGCCGGACTGACGCCGGCGGCCCGGGAAGAGGCGCTGCTGGAGCTGGCCTGCACGTATGTGGCGGCCGTACTCGGCTTCTCGGGTCCCGAAGCGGTCGACCCGGCGCGGTCGTTCAGCGAGGTCGGCTTCGACTCGCTGACCGCCGTCGAGCTGCGCAACCGGCTCGGCGCGGCGACCGGCGTACGTCTGCCCGCCACACTCGTCTTCGACTACCCCACCCCGAACGCGCTGGTGGAGTTCCTGCGGGACGAGCTCTGGCAGGACGGCGCCGCGGCCGTTCCCCCGCTGCTCGCCGAACTGGACCGACTGGAAAAGACGCTTGTCGCGGCCGTCCCCGACGACGACGGCCGCAACCGCATCACCGAGCGCCTCCAAGCACTGCTGGCCGCCTGGAGCGAGGCCGGGGACCCGGCGGGCGCCGACGACGCCGATGTGGCCGAGGCGCTCGAGACCGCGACCGACGACGACCTCTTCGACTTCATCGGCAAGGAGTTCGGGATCTCCTGATGTGACAGCCCGGCTCCGCCTTACCGACGGCTCTGCCTTTCTGGCTTCTGTACGAGGGATGCACGCATGAATGAAGACAAACTCCGGTACTTCCTGAAGCGGGTGACGGCCGACCTCCACGAGACGCGCCGCCGTCTGCAGGAGGTCGAGTCGGAGGAACAGGAGCCGATCGCGATCGTCGGGATGAGCTGCCGCTACCCGGGGGGCGTCGAGTCGCCCGAGGACCTGTGGCAGCTGGTGTCCGAGGAGACCGACGCCATCTCTCCCTTCCCCACCGACCGGGGCTGGGACATGGGGCGGCTGTTCGACGCAGACCCCGACGGCCGGGGCACGAGCTATGTGCAGGAAGGTGGCTTCCTGCACGACGCCAACCGCTTCGACCCGGCGTTCTTCGGGATCTCGCCTCGCGAGGCCGTCGCGATGGACCCGCAGCAGCGGCTCCTGCTCGAAACCTCGTGGGAGGCGTTCGAGCGGGCCGGTATCGACCCGACCTCGGTACGCGGCAGCCGGACCGGGGTGTTCGCCGGAGTCATGTACCACGACTACGCGTCGCGACTGCGTGCCGTTCCCGAGGAGGTCGAGGGCTACCTCGGCACCGGCGGCTCCAGCAGCATCGCCTCCGGCCGCGTCTCGTACACCTTCGGTCTGGAGGGCCCGGCGCTCACCGTCGACACGGCTTGCTCGTCCTCCCTCGTCACACTGCACCTGGCCATGCAGGCACTCCGCAAGGGCGAGTGCTCGCTCGCCCTCGCCGGCGGTGTCACCGTCATGGCCACGCCGGGCACCTTCACCGAGTTCAGCCGCCAGCGCGGCCTGTCCTTCGACGGCCGCTGCAAGTCCTTTGCGGACTCGGCGGACGGCACCGGCTGGGCCGAGGGCGCGGGCATGCTACTCGTCGAGCGTCTGTCGGACGCCCGCAAGAACGGCCACCCGGTGCTCGCGGTGATACGCGGCTCCGCCGTCAACCAGGACGGCGCGAGCAACGGTCTGACGGCTCCGAACGGCCCGTCCCAGCAGCGGGTCATCCGCCAGGCCCTGGCCGACGCGCGGCTGACCGCGGCCGACGTCGACGTCGTGGAGGCGCACGGCACGGGCACGACCCTGGGTGACCCGATCGAGGCGCAGGCCCTGCTAGCCACCTACGGTCGCGAGCACAGTGACGACCGCCCGTTGTGGCTGGGCTCGATCAAGTCGAACGTGGGCCACACCCAGGCCGCGGCCGGTGTCGCGGGCATCATCAAGATGGTCATGGCGATCCGCCACGGCAGGATCCCCAAGACCCTGCACGTCGACGAGCCGTCGAGCAACGTCGACTGGTCGGCGGGTGCGGTCTCGCTGCTGACGGAGGCGGTGGAGTGGCCGGAGACCGGCCGGCCGCGCCGCGCCGCCGTGTCGTCGTTCGGCATCAGCGGCACGAACGCGCACACCATCATCGAGCAGGCGCCCGCGCCTCTGGCGGGAGCAGGCGCGCAGCCGACCGGCGACGAGGTGGACGGTGCGGAGGCCGCCGAGCAGGGTGACGTCGAAGCCGCCGCGCCGCTGTCCGTGTCCGTGCCTCCCGTCCTGCCCTGGCCCGTCTCGGGCAGCACGGAGGAGGCTCTGCACGCCCAGGCCGACCGCCTGCTCGCCCACCTGCGAGCCCACCCGGACCATGCCCCGGAGGACGTTGCCTTCTCCCTGGCCACCACCCGCGCCGCCCTGGCGCACCGCGCCGTCGTCGTCGCGGCAGACCCGGAGAACGCACTCACGGACCTCGCCGCGCTGGCCGCGGGCGAGACCACCGCACGAGTCGTACGAGGTGAGGCAGGGGCGCGCGGGAAGCTGGCGTTCCTGTTCACGGGGCAGGGGAGTCAGCGGCTCGGGATGGGCCGTGAGTTGTACGAGGCGTATCCGGTGTTCGCGGATGCGCTGGACGCGGTCTGTGCTCACCTCGATGTTCACCTCGAAGTGCCACTGAAGGATGTGCTGTTCGCGGCTGAGGGCGATCTGCTGGATGAGACGGCCTACACCCAGCCTGCGTTGTTTGCCGTTGAGGTGGCGTTGTTCCGGCTGGTGGAGTCGTGGGGTGTGAGGCCGGACTTCCTGGCTGGTCATTCGATCG
>NZ_JBVJKN010000086.1:0-2668 GCF_055585225.1 Streptomyces sp. NPDC053673
TGCACGACGCCGCCGACTTCGACGCCGCGTTCTTCGGGATCTCGCCGCGTGAGGCGCTGGCCATGGACCCGCAGCAGCGGCTGCTCCTGGAGACCACCTGGGAGACCTTCGAGCGCGCCGGGATCGACCCGACGACGCTGCGCGGCAGCCAGACCGGAGTCTTCGTAGGCTCCAACGCGCAGGACTACCTCCACCTCTGGCTCAACGACTCCGACGGCCTCGAAGGACATCTCGGCACCGGCAACGCGGCCAGCGTCGTCTCCGGCCGCCTCTCCTACACCTTCGGCCTCGAAGGCCCGGCCGTCACCATCGACACCGCCTGCTCCTCCTCGCTCGTCACCCTGCATCTGGCGGCCAAGGCACTGCGACGCGGTGAATGCTCGATGGCGCTTGCCGGCGCTGTGACGATCATGTCTACGCCCGGCGCGTTCACCGAGTTCAGCCGGCAGCGAGGCCTCGCAGCCGACGCCCGCATCAAGGCGTTCGCCGCTGCCGCCGACGGTACGAGCTGGTCCGAAGGCGTCGGCATGCTCCTCGTCGAACGGCTCTCCGACGCCCGTCGCAACGGCCACCCGGTGCTCGCCGTGCTCCGGGGCTCAGCCGTCAACCAGGACGGTGCCAGCAACGGGCTCACCGCCCCGAACGGCCCCTCCCAGCAGCGTGTCATCCGTGAGGCGCTGGCCGACGCGGGCCTGTCCGCCACCGACGTGGACGCGGTCGAGGCCCACGGCACGGGCACGACACTTGGCGACCCGATCGAGGCGCAGGCTCTCCTTGCCACCTACGGTCAGGGTCGCGCGGCCGACCAGCCGTTGTGGCTCGGCTCGGTGAAGTCGAACATCGGTCACACGCAGGCCGTGGCCGGTGCGGCCGGTGTCATCAAGATGGTGATGGCGATACGGCACGGCGTGCTGCCGCAGACCCTGCACATCGACGAACCCACGCCGTACGTGGACTGGTCGGCGGGCGACATCGCCCTGCTGACCGAGCAGGTGGAGTGGCCGGAAACCGGGCGCCCGCGCCGGGCGGGCATCTCCTCGTTCGGATACAGCGGCACCAACGCGCACGCGATCATCGAGCAGGCGCCACAGAGCTCCGCCGAGCGCACGCACGCCGAGGACCTGCCGGAGCGCGCGCCCGCGACGCGGACCCTGCCGGTGTCTCCGTGGCTCGTCTCCGGCCGTACGGCCACGGCCCTGCGGGCCCAGGCGGAACGGCTGCACCCGATGGCGACCAGCATCGTGACGTCCTCCCGAGCCCGGGGGGCGCTCGACCTCGGCTACTCCCTGGCCACAAGTCGCGCGGCGCTGGAGCACCGGGCGGTCCTTGTCGGACTCGGTCCCGCCACGGGTGACGCGGCGTCGACTTCTCAGCTGGATGCGCTGGCCGCGCTGGCCGCCGGCGAGCAGGCGCCTGGCCTGATCCGGGGGACGGTGTCCGGTGGTGGCCTCGCGTTCCTGTTCACGGGGCAGGGGAGTCAGCGGCTGGGGATGGGCCGTGAGCTGTACGAGGGGTATCCGGTGTTCGCGGATGCGCTGGATGCGGTGTGCGCTCATCTGGATGTTCACCTTGAAGTGCCGCTGAAGGATGTGCTGTTCGGCTCGGACTCGGATGCGCTCGACCGGACGGCCTACACGCAGCCGGCGTTGTTCGCCGTTGAGGTGGCGCTGTTCCGGCTGGTCGAGTCCTGGGGTGTGAGGCCGGACTTCCTGGCGGGTCATTCGATCGGTGAGATCGCGGCTGCGCATGTGGCGGGCGTCCTGTCCCTTGAGGATGCGTGTGAGCTGGTGGCTGCGCGGGGCCGGTTGATGCAGGCGCTGCCGACGGGTGGCGTGATGATTGCGGTGGAGGCGTCGGAGGACGAGGTTCTTCCGCTGCTGTCCGATGGGGTGAGCATTGCGGCGATCAATGGTCCGCAGTCGGTGGTCATTGCGGGTGATGAGGACGCGGCGGTCGCGGTTGCCGAGGGCTTTCAGGCGCAGGGCCGTAAGGCGAAGCGGCTGGTCGTGAGTCATGCGTTCCATTCGCCGTACATGGACGGCATGTTGGAGTACTTCCGTGAGGTTGCGGAGCGGCTGTCGTACCAGTCCCCGCGTATCCCGGTGGTGTCGAACCTGACCGGCGCCCTGGTGTCGGACGAGATGGGCGCGGCCGATTTCTGGGTGCGGCATGTGCGTGAGGCGGTCCGGTTCCTGGACGGTGTCCGGGCTCTGGAGACTGCTGGGGTTACGACGTTCGTGGAGCTCGGTCCGGACGGTGTCCTGTCTGCTCTGGCGCAGGAGTGCGTGACCGAGGACGGGGCAGCGTTCGTGCCGGTTCTGCGAAAGGGGCGTCCTGAGGCGGAGGCGGTGGTCGCCGCTTTGGCTCAGGTGCATGTGCGGGGCGTGGAGGTTGATTGGGCGGGGTTCTTTGCCGGTACGGGGGCTGAGCGTGTTGATTTGCCGACGTATGCGTTCCAGCGGCAGCGTTACTGGCCGGAGACCGTGTTGTCGGCTGGTGGCTCGGTCGTCGGCGAGCTTGCGAACGCGGTGGATGCTCGGTTCTGGGATGCGGTGGAGCGTGAGGATCTCGCGTCGCTGGTGGCTGAGTTGGATGTGGATGATGACGCGTCCTTCAGTGAACTGATCCCTGCTCTGTCGGCGTGGCGCCGTCAGGGGCAGGAGCAGTC
>NZ_JBVJKN010000087.1:0-2366 GCF_055585225.1 Streptomyces sp. NPDC053673
CAGGTTCGGCTGGAACTGTTCCCCAGTATTGAACCGCTGATGGTGCTTTGTGAAAAAGTGCTGATCGGGCAGGTGATTCTGAACCTGGCATTCAATGCTATTGAAGAGATGAGCGAGCTGCCCGTCGAACGTCGGGTGCTGCGGTTGCATGCCTGCCGTGATGGAAACGTGGCGCGGTTGAGTGTCGAGGATTGTGGACGCGGGATTCAGGCCGTGGCGCGGGAGAAAATCTTTGACGGGTTCTTTTCGTCGAAGGTGGGTGGTAACGGGATTGGGCTGGCGTTGTGCAAGAACATCATTGGTCGGCATCAGGGGGAGATCTGGGCGCAGAACCTGGAGCCGTGTGGGGCGGTGTTTAGTTTTTCGTTGCCTTTGGTGGGTTCTTGAGATGGGGGGGGTATATCCGTTTCTTCGGTAACGGCCACTTATGGTTCCGCTCTTACAGCCATCCCTTTCAAGGTCTGCGTTTAAAAGTCCGTTTAAGGCCATGTTTAAGTACGTTTATCCGACTTGGCCGCCTTAAGCACCCTAGCTGTTGAGACATGCGCCCGTGCTGCCTTACCTTCCAGCCACTCCTTGGGCTTGGCTACTTTGGGGCCACGAGGGCTTTTTGCTACGGACTTAGGTTTGATCATCCTTGCCAGGGCCAGCAATCGCTCTGCCAGCCCTTGCGGAGTCTTTTCAAGAGGGAAATTTTCCGCAGGCAATGCGATCTGCAAGCCTTGATAATCACTGCGAACATGCACCGCCAAATGGAAAATCGAAACCTGCCAACCCTCTGGCTGCGTTTCGCGGTGCGCCTGCTCAACGCTACGCTTGAGAACCGACAAAACGTTGTAAGCCAGGACCGCCGAGGCAAAGCCCAATAGCGCGGCTTTCGGGCTGCCAAGGCCTGTAATTTCACTGTCCAGTACCGACTCAAGGCGCTGAAACATTCCTTCGATACTCCAGCGATGACGGTATAAATCGGCTATCTGCCGGGCACCGATGGTGTCGGGCAAATTGCTCCAGAACCACATCACCAAATCACCTGAGTCATTCGCCGTTTGCAGGCTCAACTCAACACGTCGCCAGCGGCGGCCACCCTTCACTTCGATGATTTGTTCGCGAACGGTTCCGCTATCGACCGTCCCTGAGTCTTGCCACTCACTTTCCTGGACCAGGCGTGGATGCTTGCTGGGTTGGCGAACGATGAACGAAGCCCCCGTGTCCTCGCAGGCTTGCAGGATGGGCAGCGTGCAATAGAGCCGGTCAGCCATCCACAACTGGCCCGCGCATGCGCGGGCCAGCAGCGGTAAAACACTGACTCGCTCACTGGCGTAGGCATCTTCCCACGGCTGAAGATCAACGACTAAATCCAGATCCGGATCGTAGGCAACTACTGAAAATCCTGGGCGCGCTGCGCCGCGCTCATTGCGCAGAGCGCCTAGACGTTTTTCAGTGGCCGGCAAGTGGTTGCCATCCACAATACGCAACTGCCAGCCGGGCAGGATCGATGAATGGCCGAGCGTTTCGACGGTTGGTATCAAACGTTCGGCACTGCCCGAAATGAGGGCGCGAAGCAGCTCGGGTTCGGTTCGCTTGATCTTGTCATAGAGTGCCGAAACACTGACCGAAAGGCCCTCCATCTTGCGCGCCGCCGCGTGCAACGACGGCCTCAAGCCCAATGAAACAAGGGACATCAGCTCAACAACGGTTGAAAACAAAAGCTCACGTGAGTACTGCCGTTGGCGGTGATCATCGAACACCTTGTCAACCCAAGCGGCATCTACTGCCTGCTCTAATATCAACTTGGTCATGACGCTGGCCGGAGCCTGTTTTTCAAACCGTTCTAAAACCTTTTCCCACATAGTTTCGTCGTCCTGACTGGATTGGTTAGGGGATTTTAAACCAAGACCTTGAAAGGGATGGCTCTTACAGCGGCTCACTTTGGAAAAGCCGGAATGCCGGCCCAGCCCAAAGTAAGCAAAGGGCTCTGCCCCGCCTGTCGGCACCTCGCTTAGGCTCGGTGTTCCCTCACTCCGGCATTGCTCCGCGGGCCGCCGCGACGGGCCATCCATGGCCCGGCGCGGCTAAACCGGCGTCCTGCCGGTTTACCCGCTCCGCAATACCTGCGTTCGGCCTCGGGCTTATTGGGGCAGTCAGATCAAAATCAAAAGCAAGAGCACAGCGGCCTACCGGCCGGCTTGAGTGTTAAAAGCAAAGGCAAGATCCAGAGCGAAAGCCAAATCTGAAGCTGATGCAGCTCTGCTTTTCTGTGGGAGCTGGCTTGCCTGCGATGCAGACAACTCGGTTTTTCAGATACACCGAGGTGATGCCATCGCAGGCAAGCCAGCTCCCACATTTGACCGTGCCCGCTTCGTAAT
>NZ_JBVJKN010000088.1:0-2216 GCF_055585225.1 Streptomyces sp. NPDC053673
GGTCGGGTCGGGTCGGGTACATATCCGTTTCTTCGGTAACGGCTGCTATTGGTTCCGCTCTTACAGCGGCTCACTTTTGAAAAGCGCAAAAGTAAGCAAAACGCTCTTGCCCCACCACTCGGCACCTCGCCTAGGCTCGGTGTGCCCTTGTAAGATTATTTTCACCTGCTTCAGACCGTGGTGCCCTCAGATTTCAAGATCGTGAGTGAGCATGGGTCGAAGCAGGTTCTTTTCTAAACTAGTCCGAACGGTTGCCTGGGCGTAAAGCCCGATTCTGCAAGGTTGGACGTGAGGAAAACGCCATGGACCATGACTCTGCGTTCGTCGGAATTGATGTTTCCAAAAACAAGCTCGACTCATTCGTCAGCACTACTGGCCAAGTCGAGCAGTTTTTCAATACTCCAGAAGATATCCAGCGTTTAGCTAAGCATCTCAAGGCTCAGATGCCCGCTTTAGTGGTGCTGGAAGCAACTGGCGGATATGAGCGGCTTGCCGCTGCCGAGCTTTGCGCTGCTGGATTACCAGTCGTTGTTGTCAATCCCCGTCAGGTCCGTGATTTCGCTAAGGCTACCGGACGGCTGGCTAAAACCGACGCTCTGGATGCCCAGGTGATTGCGGAGTTTGCTCAGGCGGTCAAACCCGAAATTCGGGAGATGCCAGATGAACACGCTCGTGAACTGGCAGATCTACTGACTAGACGCCGTCAGCTTATCGATATGATCGTGGCGGAGGAGTCTCGACTGAAACAGGCGGTATTCAAGGCGCTTCGACGGGATATCAAGGCACATATCGTCTGGCTTCAAAAGCGTCTTAAAAGTACAGACGATGACTTGCACGAAGCGATCAAAGCTTCGCCGGCCTGGAAGGCCAATTATGATTTGCTGCGCGAGGTCTCAGGTGTTGGCAATGTGCTCGCACTTTCGCTGCTGGCGATGGTTCCTGAGCTAGGCAAAGTGAATCGCAAACAAGTGGCTGCATTGGTTGGTGTGGCCCCTTTTAACTGCGATAGCGGCCTGTACAAAGGACGTAGACGGATATGGGGTGGTCGAGCTGAGGTGCGAAGTGTGCTTTACATGGCTGTCTTGTCCTCGAAGAGCCATAACCCGGTGATCGAGAGGTTCTACAACCGTCTGCTTGCTGCAGGGAAGACGAAGAAAGTGGCGCTGGTTGCATGCATGAGAAAGCTGCTGACGATCCTGAATGCGATGGTCCGAGATCAAAAACATTTCGCTGAAATGGCTTGAGATTCGACACGGTTGCTCACTCCGGCTTTGGACCGTGGGCCGCCGTCATGGGCCATCCTTGGCCCAGGACGGCTAACCCGGCGTCCTGCCGGGTTACCCACGCTCCAAAGCCTGCGTTCGGCCAGCGTGGTTTAACGGGGCGCCTAAGATCAAAATCAAAAGCAACAAGAGCACAGCGGCCTACCGGCCGGCTTGAGTGTTGAAGAGCAAAATCAAAAGCTAAAGCGGGCACGGTCAAATGTGGGAGCTGGCTTGCCTGCGATGGCATCACCTCGGTGTATCTGAAATACCGAGTTGTCTGCATCGCAGGCAAGCCAGCTCCCACAGAAAAGCAGAGCCACCCCGCCCGTAGCAGCTGTCGAGCGCCAGCGAGGCTGCGTGCCTTTGATCTTGATCTGCTTTTGATTTTGATCTGCGGGCCCCGTCAACCACGATGGCCGCAAGTAGGCACGGTGGAGCGGGTAAATCGGCAAGGATGCCGATTTAGCCGCGCCGGGCCATGGATGGCCCGTCGCGGCGGCCCGCGGAGCCGGGCCGGAGTGCGGGCATGCCGAGCCTAAGCGAGGCACCGAGTGGTGGGGCAAAGACCTTTTGGTTACTTTTGGGGCGTTTGCCAAAAGTGACCCGCTGTAAGAGCGGAACCATAAGTAGCCGTTACCGCAGCAACGGATATGTACACGGTCAAACCATCAACACATCCCGCGTCACCCCGTCAAACCACATCCACCCCCACATGAATCGCATCATGCCGCCAAAACTCCAGATCACAATCAATCAACCGCTCATGCTGATCATAATTAACCCGAGCAATCCGCAACCCCGGGCTCCCCACCGACACCCTCAACGCCGCCGCGGCCTCAACCTGCAATGACGTCGGCACAATCTCAAACCGCACCCGCCCGTAATGCAAGTCATACACCCGCGCATACAACTCCGTAATCGACTGATTCAAATCACACTCCAGAATCCCCG
>NZ_JBVJKN010000089.1:0-2174 GCF_055585225.1 Streptomyces sp. NPDC053673
CAGTCCGTAAACGGCTCCAGCGCCTTCGCACACTCATCCACCCGGGCAGCGAACACCGGTGAAGCGTCCAACAACGCATCGGCCATGCCCACCCACTGCGACCCCTGCCCCGGGAACACGAACGCCGTCCTGCCGGCACTCATGCTTCCGCGCGCCAATCCCGCAGCCGCGGCCTCGCTCTCGAGGGCGGTCAGGCCGCGCAGCAGCTCGTCCCAGTTCCCCGCCACCACCACGGCACGGTGCTCGAACGAAGCACGCGTGGTGGCCAGCGAGTAGGCCACGTCATCGGGATGTGCCTCCGGCGCATCCTCCACATGGGCCCGGAGGCGGGCCGCTTGACGCCGCAGCGCGTCCGCAGACTTGGCGGAGAGCACGTACGGCAGCACGGACGGAACCTCCCCGGGCGCGGCCTGGCGTGTGTTCCGTGCGGGCGCCGATTCGTCGGGCGCCTGCTCGATGATCGTGTGGGCGTTGGTGCCGCTGATGCCGAACGACGAGACGGCGGCGCGGCGTGGGCGACCGGTCTCCGGCCACGGGGTGAGCGAGTCCAGTAGGGAAACGGCTCCTGCCGACCAGTCGACGTGCGGTGTCGGCTCGTCGACGTGCAGGGTCTTCGGCAGAACACCGTGGTGCATCGCCTGGACCATCTTGATGATGCCCGCGACACCCGCGGCAGCCTGGGTGTGTCCCATGTTGGACTTGATCGAACCGAGCCACAGCGGCTGCTCGTCGGTGTGCTCCTGCCCGTAGGTGGCCAGCAGGGCCTGCGCCTCGATCGGGTCACCCAGCGTCGTCCCCGTACCGTGCGCCTCCACGACATCGACCTCTGCGGCCGACAGACCCGCACTGGCCAGCGCCTGGCGGATCACACGCTGCTGCGACGGGCCGTTCGGAGCAGTCAGACCATTGCTCGCACCGTCCTGATTGATCGCCGAACCACGCACCACCGCCAGCACCGGATGACCGTTCGCCCGCGCATCCGACAGCCGCTCGACCAGCAGCATGCCGACACCCTCGCCCCACGCCGTACCGTCGGCCGCGGCAGCGAACGGCTTGCAGCGACCGTCACTCGCGAGGCCGCGCTGGCGGCTGAACGCGACGAAGGTACCGGGCGTGGCCATCACGGTGACACCGCCGGCGAGCGCGAGATCGCACTCTCCGTTGCGGAGCGCCTGTACGGCGAGATGCAAGGTGACCAGGGAGGACGAGCAGGCCGTGTCGACCGTGACGGCCGGGCCTTCGAGTCCGAAGGTGTACGACACACGGCCCGAGGCGACGCTGCCCGAGCTGGAAGTGCCCATATAGCCTTCGAGACCGTCGGGTGCGCGGTGCAGCAGCGTGCCGTAGTCGTTGTACATGACACCGGCGAACACTCCGGTCCGGCTGCCGCGCAGGGCGACCGGGTCGATCCCTGCCCGCTCGAACGCCTCCCACGACGTCTCCAGCAGCAGCCGCTGCTGCGGGTCGGTTGCGAGGGCTTCACGCGGCGAGATCCCGAAGAACGTCGGGTCGAAGTGGTGGGCGTCGTGAAGGAATCCGCCCGCCGTGCTGTAGCTGGTGCCCGGCCGGTCGGGGTCGGCGTCGAACAGCGCCTCCACGTCCCAGCCACGGTCGTCCGGCATGTCCGAAATGGCGTCCCGGCCCTCCAGGACGAGCCCCCACAGATCCTCGGGAGACCGTACGCCGCCGGGGAAGCGACAGGCCATCGCCACGATCGCGATCGGCTCGTCGTCCCGGACCGCGACGGCGACCGGTGCGGCCGTCGTGTTCTGTCCGCCGAGCAGTTCGGCGTACAGGTAGTCGGCCAGGACGGCTGGGGTGGGGTAGTCGAAGACGAGGGTGGCGGGCAGACGTACGCCGGTCGCCGCGCCGAGCCGGTTGCGCAGCTCGACGGCGGTCAGCGAGTCGAAGCCGACCTCGCTGAACGACCGTGCCGGGTCGACCGCTTCGGGACCGGTGAAGCCGAGTACGACCGCGACCTGGGTACGTACGAGCTCCAGCACGGCGCCGGGCCGCTCGTCCTCCGCGAGCGCGGCCAGCTGCCGGGCGAGCTTGCCCGCCGAACCGGAACCGCCGCGCGCGGTGCGGCGGGTGGGGGTGCGGACCAGGCCGCTGAGCAGCGGCGGAAGCATGCCCCCACTGCCCGCCTGCGCCCGCAACGCCACCAGATCCAG
>NZ_JBVJKN010000090.1:0-2163 GCF_055585225.1 Streptomyces sp. NPDC053673
GTGTCTGACTCGGGGTGCGGTGTCGGTGGGTCGTTCGGACCGTCTCGTGTCGCCGGTGCAGGCGCAGGTGTGGGGTCTTGGGCGGGTTGCGGCGTGGGAGTTGCCGGAGCGCTGGGGCGGTCTGGTTGATCTGCCGGGTGTGCTGGACGAGCGTGCACTGTCCCGGCTGGTCGGCGTGCTTGCCGGTGTTGGTGTTGGTGGTGAGGATCAGGTTGCGCTGCGGTCGTCGGGTGTGTTCGGCCGGCGCCTGGTGCGCGCTGCGCGGGCTGAGGGCTCGTGGGCGCCTGATGGCACGGTTCTGGTCACGGGTGGTACGGGTGCGTTGGGTGGCCGGGTGGCGCGTTGGCTGGCCACGGCGGGTGCGGAGCGTGTCGTGCTGACCAGTCGCCGCGGGCTGGAGGCTCCGGGTGCTGCTCAGCTGGTGGCGGAGCTGACCGAGCTGGGTGTGGAGGCTTCCGTCGTCGCGTGTGACGTGGCCGACCGTGAGGCCCTGCACGCCCTGCTGTCCACGCTGGCGGATTCACTGACCGCCGTGGTGCACACGGCCGGTGTCCTGGACGACGGTGTCCTGGACGGTCTGACCCCGGACCGTATCGATAGTGTCCTGCGCGCGAAGGCGACGTCGGCCCGCAATCTCCACGACCTGACGACCGAGCTGGGTATCGAGCTGGCTGCCTTTGTGCTGTTCTCGTCGATGAGTGGCACGGTGGGTGCGGCGGGTCAGGCGAACTATGCGGCCGCTAACGCTTACTTGGATGCGCTTGCTGAGCAGCGTCGTGCGGATGGTCTGGCGGCGACCTCGGTGGCGTGGGGTCCGTGGGCGGACGGTGGTATGGCTGCCGATGAGGCGATGGATGCGCGCATGCGCCGAGGCGGCGTACCGCCTATGAACGCGGATCTAGCAATCACGGCACTGCAGCAGTCCATCGCTTCCTCCGACGCAGCTCTGACGATCGTGGACGTCGACTGGGAGCGCTTCGCGCCCGGCTTCACCGCCATACGGCCCAGTAACCTCCTTGCGGAACTGCCCGAAGCGGTGGCTGTCGTCGACGGCACAGGGAAAGCGAGTGACCGGCCGGGGCTTGCCGGTTCGTCACTGGCCCAGCGGCTTCAGGGTATGGCTGAGGCGGACCGTGAGGTGTACCTCCTGGACCTTGTTCGTGTTCAGGTTGCCGAGGTGCTGGGGCACTCCGGTGCCGAGGACATCGAGGCGGGGCGTGCGTTCCGCGAGATCGGCTTCGACTCGCTGACCGCAATCGAGCTGCGCAACCGCCTGGGCGCGGCCACCGAGCTGCGGCTGCCGGCCACGCTCGTCTACGACTATCCGACCCCGATCGCCCTCGCCGCCCAGTTGCGTGCCGAACTGCTCGGCACACAGGTCACGGCGGCCGGACCTGTGACCTCGGCAGTCGACGACGATCCGATCGCGATCGTGGCGATGAGCTGCCGTTTCCCGGGTGGTGTACGGACTCCGGAAGAGCTGTGGCAGCTGCTCGCATCGGGCGGCGACGCCATCTCGGACCTTCCATTGGACCGGGGTTGGGACGTCGAGTCGCTGTACGACGCCGACCCCGGTGCGCAGGGAACCTCGTATGCGCGTGCAGGCGGATTCCTTTACGACGTGGCGGACTTCGACGCCGACTTCTTCGGGATCTCGCCACGCGAGGCCCTCGCCATGGACCCGCAGCAGCGTCTCCTCCTCGAAACCTCCTGGGAGACGTTCGAGCGCGCGGGGATCGACCCGGCGACGTTGCGCGGCAGCCAGACCGGAGTCTTCGTCGGCACCAACGGCCAGGACTACCTGTCCGTCCTGCTTGAGGAGCCCGAGGGTCTCGAGGGCCACTTGGGCACGGGCAACGCGGCAAGCGTCGTCTCCGGCCGGCTCTCCTATGTGTTCGGCCTCGAAGGCCCGGCAGTCACGGTCGACACGGCGTGCTCGTCGTCGCTGGTCGCGCTGCACTGGGCGGTTCAGGCGCTGCGGCAGGGCGAGTGCTCGCTGGCGCTGGCCGGCGGTGTGACGGTCATGTCGACGCCGGGTACGTTCATTGAGTTCAGCCGTCAGCGTGGTCTGGCGGAGGACGGGCGGATCAAGGCGTTCGCTGCCGCCGCTGACGGTACGGGCTGGGGCGAAGGTGTCGGCATGCTGCTCGTCGAGCGGCTGTC
>NZ_JBVJKN010000091.1:0-2077 GCF_055585225.1 Streptomyces sp. NPDC053673
AGCTTGTTCTTTAACCCTTGAACCGCTGTAGGGCGATAAGCGTCTTCTCGCGGCGGACGGTTTTGCCGACGTCGTAGCGGGGTGCCCGGCGCCTGTTCCTGGTGCCGGGTGGTCGTCCAGGTCCCGGCTGGTGGAGTTTCGGTGCTCTGGCGGGACAGGGCATGTGCTGGCGGAGGTTCCGAAACGTCCGTCGGACCCGGGCAGGCGTGAGTCGGCTCGGTGCGACCGGCTTCTCCCAGGGGTGCCGAAGGTCCCGGGCCAGCGGGCGGGCGAGCCGGAGCTGGGTGTATGTGGAGATGATCAGCCAGGTCCATCGGTCGGCGGCCTCCGGCTCCCGCAGCCGAGGCTTCGTCCAGCCCAGGGTCTGCTTGAACAGCCGGAATGTGTGCTCCAGGTCGAAGCGTCGCAGGAACGCCTGCCAGGCCCGGTCGACGTCCGCGTCGCTGGAGCCCGTCCTCGAGGACCACAGCCACACCGCCGGCGCCTCACGGTCCTTCGACAGGTGCTCGACCTCCAGCCGGATCAACGTCCCCTCGACCAGAGGTAGTTCACCTTCGTGGTCCAGCCAGGCGGCCCGGTGGGTCAGCCTCGGGTGGACCCGGTCCCACGCCTGTGTGACGGCCTTGCCGTAGTTCGCCGTGGCGGTTCGAGTGGTGACGGCCGGTTCGGGCCAGGTCTCCGGATTGGCAAAGCGGAACTCCGGACCGTGCTTCGGCGGCCGGCCGTTCGTCCCGGGCAGCCGCGGCGGCTTCGGTAACCGCATCACGCGGTCGCCGCGGATCCGCCCGATCAGCTCGACGGGCAGATCCCGCAGGACCCAGGCCAGGCGGGTCACGTCGTAACCGGCGTCCGTGACGATTACGATGTCCGGCTCACCGGGCTGCCACTGCCCTGCGGCGATGAGCCGTTCGATGACGTCGCGGAGCTGAGCGGCGGTGACTGCGGTGGCGTCGTCGGCCGGGCCGAGCCGGACCGTGTCCAGGATCTGCGTCCAGGATGTGGCGCCCATCTCCAGCACCGCGACGAACGAGTACGGCCAGCCCGGGATGAACTGCGAGGCTGTCTTCGCCCGGCCGTAGACGTGGCAGAACAACCGGTCCGGTGAACACGGCGCGTCCGACCGAAGCCACGGCGAGACGTCCACCGCCAGCACCAGACGGCCGTCCGGGAACCGGGGCAGCGGCAGGCCGGCCAGCAGCGACCGCAGCCGCCCGGTGTCGATCCGGCCGCGGTTCAGGGCGTCATACATCGCGCCGTGCCCGCGCCGGTGCTCGGGCAGCAGCGTCAGCTCCACCGCCGAGTGCACCGCACCCGGCGCACACAACACCGCATCCGACAGCTCGAACAGCTCGTCGCCCCGCACGGTCAGACACGCGTACAACTCGTCCCGAAAGCGTGACGCTTCCGCGAACGCCTCACCCACAGCGGCTTCAGGCAGCAGACTCACCCTCACGGCCTTCGTCATGGTCAGTGCACCTTGGTCGGAGCACATGATCAGACGGAGGCCGCCTCGGCGTCCGGCACATGACCATGTGGGCGAAGCAGTTCGAGACGCTGTTCGAGGCGCGAGGCCGCTCAGTCGGGCAGCGCGACGGTGAGGTCAACCTCGACCAGCTGCCCTGCGAAGCCCAGCTGCGTAACCCCCAAGAGCGTGCTGGCGGACGTGAAGGCCGGCCCGAGGGCGGAAGCGGTAAGCCGGTGCCAGGCGAGGCCCAGGTCCTGCCTGTCATCGCTCCGCACGTAGATCACCGAACGCACCACGTGCTGCGGCTGAGCATTCACCGCCGCAAGGGCAGCTAGTGCGTTCACGACAACCTGATCGACTTGCACCTCGAGGGAGCCCGGGCCGACGAGAGAGCCGCCCTGGTCGAGGGGGCACTGCCCCGCCAGATAGGCCGTTCGGCCGGTCTCCACCACGGTGATGTGGTGGTAGCCCGGTGTCTCATGCAACTGATCGGGGTTGATGCGGCTGATCTTCGCTGTCATGCCGTGAGTCTGACCAGTCTGCCCCCGACACGCACCAAAGTTTCTCCCACCGCGCGACCGTCCGACGCGGCGCGAGGTTAAAGAACAAGCT
>NZ_JBVJKN010000092.1:0-1870 GCF_055585225.1 Streptomyces sp. NPDC053673
CGTACGCGAACCAGGACGTGCCGTTCGAGCGGCTGGTCGAGGTGCTCAACCCCGAACGCTCCCTGGCCCGCCACCCCCTCTTCCAAGTCATGCTCACCATGCATGGCGAGCAGGACAACCAGGACGTTCCGCCGCTCGCGGGACTGGACACCTCCGCCCTGCGGCTGGAATCGAGCGCGGCCAAGGTCGACCTGGCGTTCGCCTTCTCCGGCGAAGCCAACGACGGCCTTCACGGAGCCCTGACGTATGCCGTGGACCTCTTCGACGCCGCTTCCGCCGAGGCGATGGTGGAACGTCTGATCCAGGTGCTGGACACGGTCGTCGCTTCCCCCGATGCGTCCACGCGTCGCGTGGACGTGCTGGTCGAGGATGAGCGCCGCCGGGTGCTGGAGGCGTGGAACGACACGACGGTCGAGGTGCCGCCTGCCTCGGTGCCGGTGCTGTTCGAGGAGCGGGTGCGTGCCGCCCCGAAGGCGGTCGCGGTGGTGTGCGGCGACGTGTCGTTGACGTATGCGGAGTTGGACGGGCGGGTGAATCGTCTGGCTCGGTTGTTGGTGTCGCGTGGGGTGGGGGTGGAGTCCCGCGTGGTGGTGGCGTTGCCGCGGTCGGTCGATGCGGTGGTTGCGTTGCTGGCGGTGCTGAAGACGGGCGGTGCGTACGTTCCGGTGGACCCGGAGTATCCGGCGGAGCGGATCGCGCATGTGGTGGAGGACTCGGCGCCGGTGCTGGTGCTGTCGGTCTCTGGCGCGCTGGACAGCGTGTCCGGGTCGGACGTCCCGGTCATCCTGCTCGACGACGTCGGTGTGACGGCCGAGCTCAAGGGCCTGTCGGGTACGTCGCTGGGGGTGGTGCCGGAGTTGTCGTCGGCGGCGTACACGATCTACACCTCCGGTTCGACCGGCCGCCCGAAGGGTGTGGTCGTACCGCACGGGGGTGTCGTCAATGTGCTGACGGGGCTGCGGCACGTGGTGAGTGCCGACCGGGTGCTGGCGGTGACGACGTTCGCGTTCGACATCGCGGTGGTGGAGCTGTTCGCCCCGCTGGTGTCGGGCGGATGCGTCGTGGTCGCCCCGTCCGACGTGGTCGCCGACGCCGAACTGCTGGTGGACCTGGCGGTCCGGGCGGACGTGTCGGTGATGCAGGCGACCCCCAGCCTCTGGCGCGAGATCCTGGCTGTTTCGGACGGTCGGCTGGCCGGCGTGCGGGCGCTGGTGGGCGGTGAGGCGCTGCCCGGTGAGGTGGCGTCGCTGATGGTGGATGAGCTGGCGTCGGTGGTGAACGTCTACGGGCCGACCGAGACGACCGTGTGGTCGACGAGTGCCCCGGTGACAGCAGATGCTCCGGTGTCGATTGGCGGACCGCTGGCCAATCAGCAGGTGTACGTGCTGGACGAGTGGCTGCGTCCGGTGCCGGTGGGTGTGCGTGGTGAGTTGTACATCGGCGGTGCGGGTGTGGTGCGGGGGTATCACGGCCGTGCGGATCTGACCGCGGAACGGTTCGTCGCCTGCCCGTGGGGTGGCGGCAGGATGTACCGCACGGGTGATGTGGTGCGGTGGCGGGCGGACGGTGTGCTGGAGTTCGTCGGCCGGGCTGATGCCCAGGTGAAGGTCCGCGGTTTCCGTATCGAGCTCGGTGAGGTCGAGTCCGGCCTGCTCGCCGTCGAGGGCGTGGCTCGGGCGGTCGCGGTCGTCAATGAAGGCGTCCTGGTCGGCTATGTCGTCCCCGAACCGGATACCGCCGTTGACGGCGGCGCGGTTCGGGAAGGCGTACGCTCCCGGCTGCCGGAGTACATGGTGCCCACGGTCGTGGTCGTCCTGGACGCCATTCCGCTGACGCCGAACGGGAAGGTCGACCGCCGGGCCCTGCCGGC
>NZ_JBVJKN010000093.1:0-1843 GCF_055585225.1 Streptomyces sp. NPDC053673
CTTGACTCTGTCGGGGATCTTGGAGTTTCCCGGTGCGGCAGCAAGATCGACGGGCATGCTCGTGTAGTTCCGCCGACCGATACATCTGTCGAGGTGCTCGTTGTCCCTTCGCCCCCGTTCCGGTGAGCAGGTCCCGTCTCTGACTGCGCAGGTTGCGCGGGCGAGCAACCCGGGCGGCACGACGGCGATATGGGTGCGTGACCGCCTCGATGGGCTGTGGTGCGACGAGGACTTCGCCGACTGGTACCCGCGGGACGGGCGTCCGGGTCTCTCGCCCGCTCAGCTGGCCACCGTCTGTATGCTGCAGTTCCTGCTCGGCCTGTCCGACCGGCAGGCCGCCGAGGCGGTCCGCTGCCGCATCGACTTCAAATATGCGATGGCCATGGAGCTGGACGACCCCGGCTTCCACCACAGCGTGCTGGCCGACTTCCGAGACCGCCTCGCCGAGGACGGCCGCGCCGACCGCCTCCTCGACCTCGCACTCGCGCGCCTGAAGGAGGCCGGTCTCGTCCGCGAGCGCACCACGCAGCGCACCGACTCCACCCACGTCCTAGCCGCGGTGCGCGACCTGACCCGCCTGGAGCTGGTCACCGAGGCGGTTCGCGCCGCACTCGAAGAGGTCGCAGGCATCTCTCCTCATCTGCTGGACGAGCTCGTCGATGAGGGCTGGGGGCTGCGCTACGGCAGGCCGGTCCGCCTGGGCAAGAACCCCACCAAGCCCATGACCAGGATCCTTGCCACCGGAAACGACGCCGTCCGGCTTCTGGAACACCTCTACCGGTACGGAGCGGACCGCATGTGCGGTCCTCGTGTCCAGGCTCTGCGGCAGATCATGGTGCAGAACTATCACCGTGATGCCGCGGGACAGCTGCGCTGGCGCACCGCTGAGAAGGAAGGCGGGGTGGGTCTGCCGCCGTCGTCGAGGGCGATCGTCTCGCCCTACGACACCTCGGCCCGCTATGCGCGGCACGGCCACATCATCAGCTGGAAGGGGTTCGCCGCTCACCTGACCGAGACCTGTGCTGCCGACGGCCCCAACGTGATCACGGATGTCGCCACCACCGCGGCCACCACCCACGACAGCCAGGTCCTGCCCGGCATCCACACCCGCCTCGCCCGACGCGGCTTGCTGCCCGCCGAGCATCTGGTCGACGCCGGCTACACCTCTCTGCCCCACCTGGAACAAGCCACCCGTGAACACCAGGTCACCGTCTCCGGGCCGCTCCGGAGCAACCCCACCCGTCAGCACCGCCGGAACGAGGGCTTCGCCCGGGACGACTTCCACATCGACTACGACCATCAGCAGGTCACCTGCCCCCAGGGACAGGTCAGCGCGGGCTGGCACGGCCCCTACCCGACCGCCTCGCCCACCGCGGCCCCGCTGATCGTGGCCCGGTTCACCAAGAGCCAGTGCCGCCCCTGCCCGGCCCGCACCCAGTGCACCACCACCGCCGACAGCGCCCGCACCGTGGGCTTTCCCCCACGAGAACTCCGCGACCTGCAACTCCGCGTCCGAACCGAGCAACAGACGCCCGAGTGGAAGACCCGCTACGCGGTCCGCTCCGGAGTGGAGGGCACCATCAACGAGTTCGCCCACGGACACGGCATGCGGCGCTGCCGCTACCGAGGACAGAGAAAGGCCCACATCCAGCACGTCCTGACAGCCATCGCCGTCAACATCGAGCGCCTCAGCGGACTGCCACCAGCCGAGGAAGCACCCACGCCCCGCCGACCGACTGCCTTCCAGAACTACCTCGACCAGCGCGAGATACCCCGGCTGAAGTCTTGGCGAGCCCTGGGCAGCTGACCTCGGCAACTCCAAGATCCCCGACAGAGTCAAGCT
>NZ_JBVJKN010000094.1:0-1839 GCF_055585225.1 Streptomyces sp. NPDC053673
GGAGAGCCGGCGTGAGCTTGAGGATCGTTGTCTGTGTGAAGTATGTGCCCGATGCCACTGGCGACCGGCACTTCGCCGATGACCTGACGGTCGACCGTGATGACGTGGACGGGCTGTTGTCGGAGCTCGACGAGTACGCGGTCGAGCAGGCGCTGCAGATCGCCGATGAGGCGGACGATGCGGAGATCACCGTGTTGACCGTGGGTCCGGAGGACGCGAAGGACGCGTTGCGCAAGGCGCTGTCGATGGGTGCGGACAAGGCCGTTCATGTCGAGGACGACGATCTGCACGGCAGCGATGTGATGGGTACCTCGCTGGTGCTGGCCAAGGCGGTCGAGAAGGCCGGTTTCGACCTGGTCGTGTGCGGTATGGCCTCGACCGACGGCACCATGGGTGTGCTGCCGGCGATCCTCGCCGAGCGTCTGGGCGTCCCGCAGGTCACCCTGCTCTCCGAGGTCTCGGTCCAGGACGGCACGGTCACCGGCCGCCGTGACGGCGACAGTGCCAGCGAGCAGCTGGAGGCCTCGCTGCCGGCGGTCGTGTCGGTCACCGACCAGTCGGGCGAGGCCCGCTACCCGTCGTTCAAGGGCATCATGGCGGCCAAGAAGAAGCCGGTGGAGTCCTGGGACCTGTCCGACCTGGACATCGACGCCGACGAGGTCGGTCTCGAGGGTGCCTGGAGCGCGGTGGACTCCGCGGCCCAGCGTCCGGCCCGCACCGCGGGCACGATCGTCAAGGACGAGGGCGAGGGCGGCAAGCAGCTGGCCGAGTTCCTGGCCGGCCAGAAGTTCATCTGAGCTTCGGCCATCACCCCAACCGCCCCCGCATACTTCGCATTCGCAGGAGAGCAATCCCATGGCTGAAGTTCTCGTCTACGTCGACCACGTGGACGGCGCCGTCCGCAAGCCCACCCTGGAACTGCTGACGCTGGCCCGCCGTATCGGCGAGCCGGTCGCCGTCGCCCTCGGCTCCGGCGCCGAGGCCACCGCGCCCACCCTCGCCGAGCACGGCGCCATCAAGGTACTGACCGCCGACGCCCCCGAGTTCGCCGACTACCTCGTCGTGCCGAAGGTCGACGCCCTCAAGGCCGCCCACGACGCCGTCTCCGCCACCGGCCCCCTGGCCGCCGTGCTGGTCCCGTCCTCCGCCGAGGGCAAGGAGATCGCGGCCCGTCTCGCGGTCCGTATCGGCTCCGGCATCATCACCGACGCCATCGACCTGGAAGCCGGCGACCAGGGCCCGGTGGCCACCCAGTCCGCGTTCGCCGCCGCGTTCACCACCAAGTCCCGCGTCTCCAAGGGCACCCCGGTCATCACCGTGAAGCCGAACTCGGCCCCGGTCGAGACCGCCCCGGCCGCCGGCACCGTCCAGACCCTGACCGTCTCCTTCGGCGAGCACTCCACCGCCACCAAGATCGTCTCCCGCACCCCGCGCGAGTCGACCGGCCGCCCCGAGCTCACCGAGGCCGCGATCGTGGTCTCCGGCGGCCGTGGCGTCAACGGCGCCGAGAACTTCACGGTCATCGAGGCACTCGCCGACTCCCTCGGTGCCGCCGTCGGCGCCTCCCGCGCCGCCGTCGACGCCGGCTGGTACCCGCACACCAACCAGGTCGGCCAGACCGGCAAGAGCGTCTCCCCACAGCTCTACATCGCCTCCGGCATCTCCGGCGCCATCCAGCACCGCGCCGGCATGCAAACCTCCAAGACCATCGTCGCCATCAACAAGGACGCCGAGGCCCCGATCTTCGACCTCGTCGACTACGGCGTCGTCGGCGACCTCTTCGACGTCGTCCCCCAGCTCACCGAAGAGATCAAGACCCGCAAGGGCTGACCCACCCCC
>NZ_JBVJKN010000095.1:0-1735 GCF_055585225.1 Streptomyces sp. NPDC053673
GGCATGACCTGCTCCGCCTGCCCGATCACTGTCAAGAAGGCGATTTCCAAGGTCGAAGGCGTCAGCAAAGTTGACGTGACTTTCGAGACACGCCAAGCGGTCGTCACCTTCGACGATGCCAAGACCAGCGTGCAGAAGCTGACCAAGGCAACCGCAGACGCGGGCTATCCGTCCAGCGTCAAGCAGTGAGTCACTGAAAACGGCACCGCAGCACAACGGACGTCATTGTCTGGCGCCACAAACGATAAAGGATCTGTTGCATGACCCATCTAAAAATCACCGGCATGACTTGCGACTCGTGCGCGGCGCACGTCAAGGAAGCGCTGGAAAAAGTGCCAGGCGTGCAGTCGGCGCTGGTGTCCTATCCGAAGGGCACAGCGCAACTCGCCATCGTGCCGGGCACATCGCCGGACGCGCTGACTGCCGCCGTGGCCGGACTGGGCTACAAGGCAACGCTAGCCGATGCGCCACTGGCGGACAACCGCGTCGGACTGCTCGACAAGGTGCGGGGATGGATGGCCGCCGCCGAAAAGCACAGTGGCAACGAGCCCCCAGTGCAGGTAGCGGTCATTGGCAGCGGTGGAGCCGCGATGGCGGCGGCGCTGAAAGCCGTCGAGCAAGGCGCGCAGGTCACGCTGATCGAGCGCGGCACCATCGGCGGCACCTGCGTCAATGTCGGCTGTGTGCCGTCCAAGATCATGATCCGCGCCGCCCACATCGCCCATCTGCGCCGGGAAAGCCCGTTCGATGGCGGTATTGCGGCAACTGTGCCTACGATTGACCGCAGTAAGCTGCTGGCCCAGCAGCAGGCCCGCGTCGACGAACTGCGGCACGCCAAGTACGAAGGCATCCTGGGCGGTAATCCGGCCATCACCGTTGTGCACGGTGAGGCGCGCTTCAAGGACGACCAGAGCCTTACCGTCCGTTTGAACGAGGGTGGCGAGCGCGTCGTGATGTTCGACCGCTGCCTGGTCGCCACGGGTGCCAGCCCGGCGGTCCCGCCGATTCCGGGCTTGAAAGAGTCACCCTACTGGACTTCCACCGAGGCCCTGGCGAGCGACACCATTCCCGAACGCCTTGCCGTAATCGGCTCGTCGGTGGTGGCGCTGGAGCTGGCGCAAGCCTTTGCCCGGCTGGGCAGCAAGGTCACGGTCCTGGCGCGCAATACCTTGTTCTTCCGTGAAGACCCGGCCATCGGCGAGGCGGTGACAGCCGCTTTCCGTGCCGAGGGCATCGAGGTGCTGGAGCACACGCAAGCCAGCCAGGTCGCCCATATGGACGGTGAATTCGTGCTGACCACCACGCACGGTGAATTGCGCGCCGACAAACTGCTGGTTGCCACCGGTCGGACACCGAACACGCGCAGCCTCGCGCTGGACGCAGCGGGGGTCACTGTCAATGCGCAAGGTGCCATCGTCATCGACCAAGGCATGCGCACGAGCAACCCGAACATCTACGCGGCCGGCGACTGCACCGACCAGCCGCAGTTCGTCTATGTGGCGGCAGCGGCCGGCACCCGTGCCGCGATCAACATGACCGGCGGCGATGCGGCGCTCGACCTGACCGCAATGCCGGCCGTGGTGTTCACCGATCCGCAAGTGGCGACCGTGGGCTACAGCGAGGCGGAAGCCCACCACGACGGGATCGATACCGACAGCCGCACCTTGACCTTGGACAACGTGCCGCGTGCGCTCGCCAACTTCGACACACGCGGCTTCATCAAGTTGGTTATCGA
>NZ_JBVJKN010000096.1:0-1730 GCF_055585225.1 Streptomyces sp. NPDC053673
GACAGCCGCTCGACGAGCAGCATGCCGACACCTTCGCCCCAGCCCGTACCGTCAGCGGCGGCAGCGAACGCCTTGATCCGCCCGTCCTCCGCCAGGCCACGCTGACGACTGAAATCGACAAAGGCATCCGGGGTGGACATGACGGTGACACCGCCGGCCAGGGCCATGGTGCATTCACCGTTGCGCAGCGCCTGAACCGCCCAGTGCAACGCGACCAGCGACGACGAACAGGCGGTGTCGACGGTCACAGCCGGACCTTCCAGGCCCAGGGCGTAGGAGACCCGGCCGGACATGACGCTGCCCGCGTTACCCGTGCCCAAGTGGCCCTCGAGCCCCTCGGGCTCCTCCAACAGGACGGACAGGTAGTCCTGACCGTTGGTGCCGACGAAGACTCCGGCCTGGCTGCCGCGCAGCGACGAGGGGTCAATGCCGGCGCGCTCGAAGGCTTCCCACGAGGTTTCCAGCAGCAGCCGCTGCTGCGGGTCCGTGGCCAGCGCCTCACGCGGCGAGATCCCGAAGAAGTCGGCGTCGAAGTCCGCTGAGCCGTCGAAGAAGCCACCTTCACGTGTGTACGAGGTGCCCGGCTGCTCCGGATCGGGGCTGTACAGCCTCTCCAGATCCCACCCACGGTCGGCCGGGAACGGACCGACCGCATCCGTACCGTCCGAAAGCAGCTGCCACAGCTCTTCCGGAGTCCGTACACCACCCGGGAAACGGCAGCTCATCGCCACGATCGCGATCGGATCGTCGTCGACTGCCGAGGTCACAGGTCCGGCCGCCGTGACCTGTGTGCCGAGCAGTTCGGCACGCAGCTGGGCGGCGAGGGCGATCGGGGTCGGATAGTCGTAGACGAGCGTGGCCGGCAGCCGCAGCTCGGTGGCCGCGCCCAGGCGGTTGCGCAGCTCGACGGCAGTAAGCGAGTCGAAGCCGATCTCGCGGAACGCACGCCCCGCCTCGATGTCCTCGGCACCGGAGTGCCCCAGCACCTCGGCAACCTGAACACGAACAAGGTCCAGGAGGTACACCTCACGGTCCGCCTCAGCCATACCCTGAAGCCGCTGGACCAGTGACGAACCGGCAAGCCCCGGCCGATCACTCGCTTTCCCTGTGCCGTCGACGACAGCCACCGCTTCGGGCAGTTCGGTGAGGAGGTTGCTGGGCCGCACGGCGGTGAAGCCGGGCGCGAAGCGCTCCCAGTCGACATCCACGACGGCGACGACGGTGTCGTTCGCATCCAATGCCCGCTGCAACGCCATGATGGCCGAGTCACCGTTCATCGGCGGTACGCCGCCCCGGCGCATGCGCGCGTCCATCGCCTCATCGGCAGCCATACCACCGTCCGCCCACGGACCCCACGCCACCGACGTCGCCACCAGACCATCAGCACGACGCTGCTCAGCTAGCGCATCCAAGTAGGCGTTGGCAGCGGCATAGTTGGCCTGTCCGGCCGTACCCCAAGTTCCGGTGACCGAGGAGAAGAGGACGAAGGCGGCGAGCTCGATACCGAGTTCGGTCGTGAGGTCGTGGAGATTGCGGGCCGAGACCGCCTTCGCGCGCAGGACACTATCGATACGCTCCGGGGTCAGACCGTCCAGCACACCGTCGTCCAGCACACCGGCCGTGTGCACCACAGCCGTCAGTGAATCCGCCAGCGTGGACAGCAGGGCGTGCAGGGCCTCACGGTCTGCCACGTCACACGCGACGACGGAAGCCTCCACACCCAGCTCGGT
>NZ_JBVJKN010000097.1:0-1719 GCF_055585225.1 Streptomyces sp. NPDC053673
GAGGCGGTGCGGTTCCTGGACGGCGTCCGGGCCTTGGAGGCCGCGGGTGTCACCTCGTATCTCGAACTCGGTCCGGACGGTGTGCTGTCCGCCCTCGCGCAGGAGTGCGTGACCAGCGACACCGCAGCCTTCGTACCCACCTTGCGCGCGGGACGCCACGAAGCCGAGACGCTGCTCTCGGCGCTCGCCGCGGTCGACGTGCGCGGTGTTCCCGTCGAGTGGGAGGCGTTCTACGCCCCGATCGGCGCCCGGCGTGTCGACCTGCCGACCTATGCCTTCCAGCGCGCGGTCTACTGGCTGGACGCGGGCCGCTCGCAGGGCGATGTCGCGTCGGCCGGACTGGGCGCCACGGACCACCCGCTGCTCGGCGCCGCGGTCGAACTGCCCGACTCGGACGGGTTCCTCTTCACCGGCCGACTGTCCCTTGCCACCCACCCCTGGCTCGCGGACCACGCCGTCATGGGCTCCGTCCTGCTGCCAGGCACGGCCTTCGTCGAACTGGCGATCCGCGCCGGTGACCAGGTCGGCTGCGACCTGGTCGACGAACTCACCCTGGAGGCGCCGCTGGTGCTGCCCGAGCAGGGCGGTGTACAGCTACGGCTCTCCGTCGGCGCCGCCGACGCGGCCGGCCGGCGCACGCTGGCGCTCCACTCCCGGTCCGAGGACGCGGACACCGAAACGCCGTGGATCCGGCACGCCGCCGGTGTCCTCGCGGTCGGGGCCGACCAGGCTCCGCAGGGTCTGGCCGAGTGGCCGCCGCCCGGGGCCGAATCAGTGCCGGTAGAGGGCCTGTACGAGGGGCTCGCGGACGCCGGCTTCGGTTACGGTCCGGTCTTCCAGGGGCTGCGCGCGGCTTGGCAGCGAGACGGCGAACTCTTCGCCGAGGTACGGCTTCCCGAGACGGCCGAGGCCGACGCCGGAGTCTTCGCGTTGCACCCGGCCCTGCTCGACGCGGCGCTGCACGTGTTGGGTCTGGGCAGCGTGGACACGGAAGGCGGCGAAGGACGGCTGCCGTTCTCCTGGTCCGGTGTGACCCTGCACGCCTTCGGGGCATCCGCGGTGCGGGTACGCCTCACCCCCGCCCGGGGTGGCGAGGTGGCCCTGACGATCGCCGACGCGACCGGAGAGCCGGTCGCCTCGGTGGCCGGTCTGGCCCTGCGGGGTGCAACCCGCGAGCAGTTGAGCACGGCCCCCCAGGACGTCACACGCGACGCGCTGTTCCGGGTGGACTGGTCGGCCCTGTCTGCAGCTGGTTCGGCTGGTTCGGCTGGTTCGGTCGATGACTGGATGATGTTGGGTTCTGGTTCGCAGGTGTATGCGGATCTGGCGGGGCTGGGTGCGGCTGTGGCCGAGGGTGGTGTGGTTCCGGCGGCGCTGGTGGTGCCGTGTGAGGCGGACGCGGCGGCGGAGGATGTGGCCGGTGCGGTTCACGCGGAGACGGGCCGGGTGCTGGGTCTGGTGCGGGAGTGGCTGGCGGATGAGCGGTTTGCTGATTCGCGTCTGGTGTTTCTGACGCGGGGTGCGGTGGCTGCTGTGCCGGGCGAGGGCGTTGCGGACCTGGTGCATGCTCCGGTGTGGGGTCTGGTGCGTTCCGCGCAGTCGGAGAACCCGGGCCGCTTCGGCTTGATCGACATCGACGGTGACGGTGACATCGACGGTGACGGCGATGTGGATTCGGGTCTGCTGTCGGTGGCGCTGGCTTCGGGTGAGCCGGAGGTG
>NZ_JBVJKN010000098.1:0-1697 GCF_055585225.1 Streptomyces sp. NPDC053673
GGGCCGACCACCCTGTATGCGTTCATGCAGGCGATGGGCATGGTCAACGATCATCTTGAAGGCTGTGCCTGCCGGCCTCGAATCGAACACCTGCGCCACCACTTCAAACGACCCTGAGCCACTGACTGTGCGCGGTTAAAACGGTGGGAGCAGGCAAACCAGCTCCCACAGGAGGGGGCGGTGGCGCGGGTTAGTGTGGCAGCGGCGTGAGTACGTCGGCCTTGTCGTCCATCACCATCACCACCAGCAATTTGGCCGGTTGGGTCTGGCTGGCATTGCTCGATTCAAAGTGCCGCGAGCCAGCGGGTTCGTAGAAGGGGGAACCGCAGAATTCGGAAAAAATCGTACGCTAAGCTTCGCGAGTTCTTGTAACCAATTCATTGTTTTTTCAATGGATGAAAGAAAATGGCGAAAGCTATTTGACAAACAAATCGGGATCTTATAACTTACCTACCAAGTAGTCGGTAGATGAAATAAAGCCATGAAACTCAATTCAGATCTTTCGCAGCGTGTTGTCGTCGAGCCTTCAAGCTTACAGTGGGTCGATTCGCCAGCGACCGGGATTCAACGCCAGTTACTGGAGCGTGATGGCGACGAAGTGGCGCGTGCCACCTCGATCGTGCGATACGCGCCGGGCTCCGCTTTTGAAAATCATAAGCACGACTTGGGCGAGGAGATTCTGGTCCTGGACGGCGAATTCAGCGACGAATCCGGGACCTTCGGGCCTGGGACTTACATCAAGAATCCACCAGGTTCTTCGCATGCACCGAGCTCCGCGACGGGTTGCACGTTGTTCGTCAAGCTGCGCCATCTTGATCTAGCCGACAGCCAACGCACCGTGGTCGACACCCGTAACGGCCCCTGGTTTCCAGGCCTCGTGCCGGGTCTGTCGGTGATGCCACTTTCTGAGTTCGACACACAACATACGGCTTTGGTGCGCTGGGCCCCGGGGACACGATTCAATTCGCATCGTCACTACGGCGGTGAAGAAATCTATGTGTTGGAAGGCGTCTTTGAGGATGAGTTCGGAAGCTACCCTACCGGCACATGGATGCGCAGTCCGCATTTGAGTGCTCACCGTCCCTTCAGCAATACAGGCTGCACCATCCTGGTCAAGACAGGCCACCTGCCAGTCGCCGAATCAAATGAGGCGCTTGCATGAAGCATTTCTCCGAAATCTCGCCGACCGCCGAGCGGGTGGTCGATGCCGCTGAAGGGTTGGTACAGCAGCACGGCTACAACGGCTTCTCATACGACGACGTGGCCCAGTTGGTAGGCATCAAAAAACCAAGTATCCACCACCACTTTCCCAAGAAGGGTGAACTCGTGGCCGTGGTCGCACAGCGCTACACGCACCGGTTTCGTGAGGAGTTGCTGAGCATCGAAGGGCAGCATGCGAAAGCGCCTGACAGGCTAACTGCGTATGCGGCACTTTTCGAACGCACCTTCGCCAAGGACCGGCGCCTTTGTGTCTGCGGCATGTTGGGTGCCGAGTCGGACTCGCTGCCGGACGCCGTTGTGAGCGAGGTCGAGCGATTCTTTAAAGTCAATCTCGACTGGTTGACTCTTGTCGTTGCCGATGGTCAGCGTGCCGCGCTGATCACCTCGAATTCCACCCCAGAGGCTCTCGCAGAGGCATTCTTGTGCGCGTTGGAAGGCTCGATGATGGTGGGCCGTGGCATGCGGTCGTCACGCGG
>NZ_JBVJKN010000099.1:0-1603 GCF_055585225.1 Streptomyces sp. NPDC053673
CTATCGGGAAGAAAGCTTCTCGGATGCGGTCTCCCGGCTTCACCTGAGCGAGAAGGATCTCGATGCCCGTTGCCGGTATCTGCATGCGCTTTCCGTACTGTTTGGCCTGATGGCGATTGTTGCCGGCGTGTTCCTCGCGCTAGTGCCCTGGTCGCCCAGTCCTATCAACCACGGCCTCATGTCCTTCGGCGTTCTCGCGTTGAGCATCACCCGTTTCTTGGTCACCAGGTTCCGAGTGGCCCAGATCCGTGAACGACGCCTTTTTAGTTTCAAGTCGTGGCTCCTGCGTCAGGAGGGGCGTTCGTGATTGACGCTCTGCCAATGGCGGCCCCTAGTCCGCACATTACTGGCCAAGCTCGCGAGGTCTGCATCGTCCGAGCAGCGGCTCATTACCGTGCGCATCCCGACTTGGTCAAGGCCATCATTCGCACCGAAGGTGGCACGACTGGAAAAGTCTCTTACAACAAGAACGGCTCCTACGATATGGGGCTCATGCAAATTAATAGCATTCATCTCGCGGAACTCTCCAAGTTTGGAATAACCAGAGACATGCTCGTCAACAACGAATGCCTGAATATTTTTATCGGTACTTATTACATTCAGCGTAGCGTGCTGGGGAGTGATGATTTTTGGAAAGGCGTTGGTAACTACCACTCCCGCACGCCCGACAAGAACTATCGCTACAAGCATCGTGTATGGAACAATCTTAAAGAAGTCCGGGGGCAGCAATGAACCGCGGTAATGTCAATAAGTCCAATACTGATGAGCTGCTCTGGGTTATCGTCTTTATTTTCGTAGGCATCATCGCGCTTTGGTACTTTGGGCACGAAAAAATTTCTACCGTTGTTATGTCTCTCAGAAGATTCGAAGCGAGCCTAATTCTTTTTGATGCAGATGGTAGGTTGGCGTTGATCGAATGGCTTTCGAGCACCCATCCAGCTGATGCAACCCCTAAGTCACTTTGGTCTTCGGGCATCGTCGCGAGCCGGGAGCTCCGCTGGTATGTACTGGTTATCCTTACCAGCGTGTTTGGGTATCTTATGTACCGGGCGCCCGATCGCGGCAATAAGTATTCGAATAAACATACAACTGTCAGTCTAGCGAAACAGGAAGCGAGCCAATGGCCGGTTATCTTGCCGGCCCTCGAAACTGATTTTATCGCGCTGCCACTCAATCACTCGGTGCATGGTATGCGGGCTAAGGTGCGTGATTACGCCCGGCGGCACCAGTTTTTGGTCAGAACTGCTGCATTGGGCGAGGAGGAAGATCCTGCAGATATTGAGTTGCTGGATAACAAAGAGGCGTTAAAGCTGTCGCGGGCCAGGGCAATTCTTGTTGCGCAACTTGGTAAGCCTTGGGAGGGGGTCGATTCCTTGAAGCCCTATGAGCGTTCGCTCTTTGCCGCATTTGCAGCCCAGATGAACCATGACAACGACCTCGCGCTTAAAATAATTAATGAGCTCGCCCGTGCATATGTGAGGGCAAAGCGAATGAAAAAGATTGCCTTGCTGAATTCGTTACATGCAAAACGTGCATTGCACCAGTATGCAAATACCAAGGTAGTTAAGCGTGTAGTAAGTCGATATGCGTATAAGCGCACAGT
>NZ_JBVJKN010000100.1:0-1514 GCF_055585225.1 Streptomyces sp. NPDC053673
GTCCGCCATGTCCGCGAGACGGTCCGCTTCCTGGACGGCATCCGCGCCCTGGAGACCGCTGGAGTCACCACGTACCTCGAACTCGGCCCGGACGGGATCCTGTCTGCTCTGGCGCAGGAGTGCGTGGCCGGTGAGGGAGCCATGTTCGTGCCGGTGCTGCGGAACGGTCGTCCTGAGGCGGAGACGGCGGTCGCCGCTTTGGCTCAGGTGCATGTGCGGGGTGGCATCGTTGACTGGCAGGCGTTCTTTGCCGGTACGGGTGCGCAGCGGATCGATTTGCCGACGTATGCGTTCCAGCGGCAGCGCTACTGGCCGAAGACGCTTCTCTCGACTGGCGGGCTGGATGCTGTCGAGCCCGTGAACGCGGTGGATGCTCGGTTCTGGGAGGCGGTGGAGCGTGAGGATCTCGCATCGCTGGTGGCTGAGTTGGATGTGGATGATGACGCGTCCTTCAGTGAACTGATCCCTGCTCTGTCGGCGTGGCGCCGTCAGGGGCAGGAGCAGTCGGTGGTGGATGGTTGGCGTTATCGGGCGAGCTGGAAGCCTGTGACTGCCGCAGTGCCTTCCGGAACGGTGAGCGGTTCCTGGCTGGTGGTGGTACCTGCATCCCACGAGGGTGATGCCTCGGTTGAGGCTGTGGTGGGTGCGTTGTCGGGGTGTGGGGCTGAGGTTCGGCGGGTTGTGGTGGGGTCCGGTGTGGACCGGGCTGGGCTGGCGGAGCTGCTGGTCGATGCTGAGGCACTCGCCGGCGTTGTGTCGTTCCTGGGGTGGGACGAGACGGGTGGGTTGTATGCCACGACGGCTTTGGTGCAGGGGTTGGGTGATGCCGGGGTTGGGGCGCCGTTGTGGTGTCTGACTCGGGGTGCGGTGTCGGTGGGTCGTTCGGACTGGCTTGTTTCTCCTGTGCAGGCGCAGGTGTGGGGTCTTGGGCGGGTTGCGGCGTTGGAGTTGCCGGAGCGCTGGGGCGGTCTGGTTGATCTGCCGGGTGTGCTGGACGATCGTGCACTGTCCCGGCTGGTCGGCGTGCTTGCCGGTGTTGGTGGTGAGGATCAGGTTGCGGTCCGGTCGTCGGGTGTGTTCGGCCGGCGTCTGGTACGCGCTGCTCGGGCTGTTCGGGGCGAGGGTTCGTGGGTTCCGGGCGGCACGGTCCTGGTGACGGGTGGTACGGGTGCGTTGGGTGGCCGGGTGGCGCGTTGGCTGGCCATGGCGGGTGCGGAGCGTGTCGTGCTGACCAGCCGCCGCGGGCTGGAGGCTCCGGGTGCTGCTCAGCTGGTGGCGGAGCTGACCGAGCTGGGTGTGGAGGCTTCCGTCGTCGCGTGTGACGTGGCAGACCGTGAGGCGCTGCACGCCCTGCTGTCGGCGCTGGCGGATTCGCTCACGGCTGTGGTGCACACGGCCGGTGTCCTGGACGACGGTGTGCTGGACGGTCTGACCCCGGAGCGTATCGACCGTGTCCTGCGCGCGAAGGCGGTCTCGGCCCGCAATCTCCACGACCTGACGACCGAACTCGGTAT
>NZ_JBVJKN010000101.1:0-1479 GCF_055585225.1 Streptomyces sp. NPDC053673
CGGGGGGTTGCCGTGCTTGCGCGACGGCAGGTCGGCGTGCTTGGTGCGGAGCATGGCGAGGGAGCGGATGAGCACCTCGCGCGTCTCGGCCGGGTCGATGACGTCGTCGACCAGTCCGCGCTCCGCGGCGTAGTAGGGATGCATGAGCTCGGCCTTGTACTCCTTGACCATGCGGGCGCGCATGACCTCGGGGTCCTCGGCATCGGCGATCTGGCGGCGGAAGATGACGTTCGCCGCACCCTCCGCGCCCATCACCGCGATCTCGTTCGTCGGCCAGGCGTAGGTGAGGTCGGCACCGATGGACTGGGAGTCCATGACGATGTAGGCGCCGCCGTAGGCCTTGCGCAGGATCAGCGAGATCCGCGGCACGGTCGCGTTGCAGTACGCGTACAGCAGCTTCGCGCCGTGGCGGATGATGCCGCCGTGCTCCTGGTCGACGCCCGGAAGGAAGCCGGGCACGTCCAGCAGCGTGATGATCGGGATGTTGAAAGCGTCGCACATCTGAACGAAACGTGCGGACTTCTCACTCGCCTCGATGTCGAGGACACCGGCCAGTGACTGCGGCTGGTTGGCGACGATGCCGACCACCTGGCCGTCCAGACGGGCCAGCGCACAGATGATGTTGCGGGCCCAGCGCTCGTGGATCTCGAGAAAGTCACCGTCGTCGACGATCTCCTCGATCACCTTGTGCATGTCGTAGGGACGGTTGCCGTCCGCCGGGACCAGGTCCAGCAGCACGTCGGAGCGACGGTCCGCCGGATCCTCGCTGGGCACCTGGGGCGGGTTCTCACGGTTGTTCGAGGGAAGCATCGACAGGAGGTAACGGACCTCCGCGATGCAGGTCTCCTCGTCGTCGTAGGCGAAGTGCGCCACACCGCTCGTCTCGGCGTGCACGTCCGCGCCACCGAGGCCGTTCTGGGTGATCTCCTCACCGGTGACCGCCTTGACCACGTCCGGTCCCGTGATGAACATCTGCGAGGTCTCCCGGACCATGAACACGAAGTCCGTCAGCGCCGGGGAGTAGGCAGCACCACCGGCACACGGGCCCAGCATCACACTGATCTGCGGGATGACACCGGAGGCCTTCGTATTGCGCTGGAAGATGCCGCCGTAGCCCGCGAGAGCGGAGACACCCTCCTGAATACGGGCGCCCGCACCGTCGTTGAGCGACACCAACGGCGCTCCGGCAGCGATGGCCATGTCCATGATCTTGTGGATCTTGGTGGCGTGCGCCTCACCGAGCGCACCACCGAAGATCCGGAAGTCATGCGCATAGACGAAGACGGTACGGCCCTCGACCGTGCCCCAGCCCGTGATCACACCGTCGGTGTACGGCTTCTTCGACTCCAGACCGAACCCCGAGGCCCGGTGCCGCCGCAACTGCTCGACCTCCCGGAACGACCCCGCATCCAGCAACAGCTCGATCCGCTCACGCGCGGTCAGCTTGCCCTTGGCATGCTGCGCCTCGGTCGCACGGTC
>NZ_JBVJKN010000102.1:0-1403 GCF_055585225.1 Streptomyces sp. NPDC053673
CTGTTTAAATTCTCGTCAATATATTTTCACACACATACAAAAAATTTCTGGACTGGATCCCATGTCTGTTTGTCTGTTTCTTTTTTAAACAAACAAACAGATATTTAGAGGCTGCTAAGTGTTTGATTTTAAAGGGTTTTATTGGGGTTAAGGTGAACGTTTATGGGGTGAGGGTGAATATATATGGGGTGAGAAGTGAAAACTTATGGGGCGAAGGTGAAAGTTTATGGGGAGCAATGGTGAAAGGCTATGGGGTGAGAGGTGAATGGATGTGGGGCGAAAGGTGAATGGATGTGGGGAGCGTGAAGTGAACGTTTATGGGGCCTCCTGAGCAAAGGTGAAAGCATATGGGGCCATTTGAAGGCTACTGGTCGAGCACCAGGATCGGGGGAAAGGTGAACGTTTATGGGGAGGTTAGGAGGTGTAGCCCCTTAAAAGGTGAACGTTTATGGGGTTGAGCGTGAGTTGTGGATCTGACAACGGGTCGGCATCCGACCAGGCCACTGAAATGAGTCACCGTTCGATGCCCCGATGAGGCGCGGAAGGTGGCAAAGGTGAAAAAATATGGGGAGGCCATCAAGCGCGGCATAAACCCCAGTAAATACAGGCGTCTGCGGGGTACTTTTTATTTAAAGGGTGAACATTTATGGGCAGGCAGCCGATCTCCCGTTGGCCATAAACAAGCAGCCACATGTGACCTAAATCCCGCCAAAGGTGAACGTTTATGGGGTTGGCTTGGGGAGGAGAGCATGAAAGGTGAACGCATATGGGGCGGCAAATCGTGTCTGGGGGGATCGTGGGTGGCAAAGGTGAATGGATATGGGGCCGATGGCTTATTTTGACTTTTGTTGTGCTATCCGCGATGCTTTTAGGCGACATAAACCAATTTTGCGGCTTTCGCCGTATGGGAGAGGTTCGCTATGCAAGGTCCGCTGCCGTTGTTCGATGTGCCGAAAGACAACACGGGGGTCAGCCGCGGTATGTTCGCTGTGGCTTCCAGTACCAGTAACCGGCCGAAGCTTGATCTGGCTGATCTGCCGTCTCCGCCGCAGAACGGCACTCTGCGCCCCCGCTAACCAGGTAGGGGAGCGAATACATGTCTTCTACCTATGCAGAGAACGAGGTGTTCAGTTTCTGTGGGCACCTTGAAGGAGAGCTCGGTGGCGAGCTGAAGAGTGGATACGCCGTTGCACAGTCGGCCGAGGAGGCAATTCGGTCGATGCGGGAATGTGGTTTCTACATCTCGGCGATCACTTCATTGGCTGAGGTGAAACAGACCGTTTCCATCCTGGAGCTCATCGCTCATCGCCATCCTGATATCGAGCCGACTGATTACGTAGACGTCTATCCGGCAGAGATCCAGCCCTATCCTGAAAGCAACGTGTTCTGCTTCACGGGGCATG
>NZ_JBVJKN010000104.1:0-1336 GCF_055585225.1 Streptomyces sp. NPDC053673
GAATCTTAGGTAAATCCGGGATGCTAAGGCCGAGAGCGGATGACGAGTTATCTTTTAGATGACGAAGTGGTTGATGCCATGCTTCCAAGAAAAGCTTCTAAGCTTCAGGTAACCAGGAACCGTACCCCAAACCGACACAGGTGGTTGGGTAGAGAATACCAAGGCGCTTGAGAGAACTCGGGTGAAGGAACTAGGCAAAATGGCACCGTAACTTCGGGAGAAGGTGCGCCGGTGAGGGTGAAGGACTTGCTCCGTAAGCTCATGCCGGTCGAAGATACCAGGCCGCTGCGACTGTTTATTAAAAACACAGCACTCTGCAAACACGAAAGTGGACGTATAGGGTGTGACGCCTGCCCGGTGCCGGAAGGTTAATTGATGGGGTTAGCTAACGCGAAGCTCTTGATCGAAGCCCCGGTAAACGGCGGCCGTAACTATAACGGTCCTAAGGTAGCGAAATTCCTTGTCGGGTAAGTTCCGACCTGCACGAATGGCGTAACGATGGCGGCGCTGTCTCCACCCGAGACTCAGTGAAATTGAAATCGCTGTGAAGATGCAGTGTATCCGCGGCTAGACGGAAAGACCCCGTGAACCTTTACTATAGCTTTGCACTGGACTTTGAATTTGCTTGTGTAGGATAGGTGGGAGGCTTTGAAGCGTGGACGCCAGTTCGCGTGGAGCCAACCTTGAAATACCACCCTGGCAACTTTGAGGTTCTAACTCAGGTCCGTTATCCGGATCGAGGACAGTGTATGGTGGGTAGTTTGACTGGGGCGGTCTCCTCCTAAAGAGTAACGGAGGAGTACGAAGGTGCGCTCAGACCGGTCGGAAATCGGTCGTAGAGTATAAAGGCAAAAGCGCGCTTGACTGCGAGACAGACACGTCGAGCAGGTACGAAAGTAGGTCTTAGTGATCCGGTGGTTCTGTATGGAAGGGCCATCGCTCAACGGATAAAAGGTACTCCGGGGATAACAGGCTGATACCGCCCAAGAGTTCATATCGACGGCGGTGTTTGGCACCTCGATGTCGGCTCATCACATCCTGGGGCTGAAGCCGGTCCCAAGGGTATGGCTGTTCGCCATTTAAAGTGGTACGCGAGCTGGGTTTAGAACGTCGTGAGACAGTTCGGTCCCTATCTGCCGTGGACGTTTGAGATTTGAGAGGGGCTGCTCCTAGTACGAGAGGACCGGAGTGGACGAACCTCTGGTGTTCCGGTTGTCACGCCAGTGGCATTGCCGGGTAGCTATGTTCGGAATAGATAACCGCTGAAAGCATCTAAGCGGGAAACTAGCCTCAAGATGAGATCTCACTGGAACCTTGAGTTCCCTGAAGGGCCGTC
>NZ_JBVJKN010000105.1:0-1297 GCF_055585225.1 Streptomyces sp. NPDC053673
GCTCTCGGCGATCGCCACCGCCGCGTCCTGGTCTCCGGCGACCACCACGGACTGCGGGCCGTTGATCGCCGCGATGCTCACCCGGTCGGTCAGCATCGGCAGGACCTCGTCCTCCGAAGCCTGTACCGCGATCATCACGCCATCCGTCGGCAGCGCCTGCATCAGGCGACCGCGGGCAGAGACCAGGTGAGCCGCGTCCTCCAGGGACAGCACACCTGCCACATGCGCAGCGGAGATCTCACCGACCGAGTGCCCGGCCAGGAAGTCCGGCCTCAGCCCCCACGACTCCACCAGCCGGAACAACGCCACCTCCACCGCGAAGAGCGCAGGCTGCGTGAACTCCGTCCGGTCGAGCAGATCGCCTTCGGACGCGAACAGCATGTCCTTCAAGGGAAGTTCGAGGTGGACGTCCAGGTGGGCGCACACCGCGTCCAGCGCATCCGCGAACACCGGATAGGTCTCATACAACTCACGGCCCATCCCCAGCCGCTGACTCCCCTGCCCCGTGAACAGGAACGCCAGTTTCCCGCCGACCGGCGAACCAGCCACCACACCCGAGGCCGGAGATCCCTCCGCCAGCGCAGCGAGCCCCGCCAGCAGACCCTCGCGGTCCTCGGCCACCACGGCCGCGCGCCGCTCGAACACCGAACGGCCGGTTGTCAGCGTGCTGCCGACGTCGGATATGCGCAACTCCGGCGCAGCCAGCAGCCACGCATACAGGTTGCCCGCCTGCTCCCGCAGTGCGGTGTCGCTCTTCGCGGACAGCACCAGCGGAAGGAAGGACGGCTCCGCGACCGGAAGTTCAGTCCGTTCCGTCTCCACCGTCACCGGCGCCTGCTCGATGATCGTATGGGCGTTGGTGCCACTGATACCGAACGACGAGACACCCGCCCGGCGCGGCCGCCCGGTCTGCGGCCACGCCACCTGCTCGATCAGCAGGGCGACGTCACCGGCCGTCCAGTCCACGTGCGGCGTCGGCTCATCCACATGCAGGGTCTGCGGCAGCACCCCATGCTGCATGGCGAGCACCATCTTCATCACACCCGCGACACCGGCTGCGGCCTGCGTGTGCCCGATGTTCGACTTGATCGAGCCCAGCAGCAACGGCCGGTCCTCAGGCCGGTCCTGGCCGTAGGTGGCGAGGAGTGCCTGCGCCTCGATCGGGTCGCCGAGTTTCGTACCCGTACCGTGCGCCTCCACCACGTCCACGTCAGCGGCGGACAGGCCGGCGCTTGCCAGCGCCTGACGGATGACACGCTGCTGGGACGGGCCGTTGGGGGCAGTCAGCCCGTTGCTC
>NZ_JBVJKN010000106.1:0-1231 GCF_055585225.1 Streptomyces sp. NPDC053673
GAGTAGTCTTCTCCCCGCTGTTGCGGGTCGGCCGGCCCGAGACGGAGACGGTGGCAACCGCACTCGCCCAGGTGCATGTGCGGGGTGTCGCCGTGGACTGGGAGGCGTACTACGCCGGTACGGGCGCCCAGCGCGTGGATCTGCCCACCTACGCCTTCCAGCGCGAGCACTACTGGCTCGACGCCGGAACGCTCGGCGGGGATATGACCACGGCGGGCCTCCGCTCCGCAGATCATCCGCTGCTCGGTGCCTCTGTAGCTCTGGCCGATGCGGACGGGCTGCTCCTCACCGGCCGACTGTCCCTCGCCACCCACCCCTGGCTTGCGGACCACGCCGTGGCCGGCACGGTGCTGCTTCCCGGTACCGCATTCGTCGAACTGGCGATCCGCGCCGGTGACCAGGTCGGCTGCGACCTGGTCGACGACCTCACCCTCGCGGCGCCGCTCGTGCTGCCCGAGGACGGCGGCGTCGAGCTGCAGATCACCGTCGCGGCGCCCGACGAGTCGGGCCGACGGTCCGTTGCCTTCCACTCCCGCGCCGACCGCGCGGAGGACGACGAGCCGTGGGAGCGGAATGCGACCGCGGTGCTGGCCGAGGGGGCGGAGGCCCCGGCGTTCGAGTTCGGTGTCTGGCCGCCGGCCGGGGCCGAACCCGTGGCGGTGGAAGGGCTGTACGAGGGGCTCGCGGACGCCGGCTTCGGTTACGGTCCGGTCTTCCAGGGGCTGCGCGCGGCCTGGCACCGGGGCGACGAAGTGTTCGCCGAGGTAAGTCTTGGGGACGAAGTCGAGCCAAATGCGGCGCAGTTCACCGTGCATCCTGCCCTGCTCGACTCGGCCCTGCACGCCATCAACCTCGGTGCGCTCGTCGAGGACACCGGGCAGGGACGGCTGCCGTTCGCTTGGAACGGTGTCGCCGTCCACGCCGCGGGAGCGGACACCGTGCGCGTACGGCTCTCCCGGGCCGGGCAGGACGCCGTGACGCTGGAGATCGCGGACGCTGACGGCGCGCCGGTCGCATCCGTACGCAGCCTGACCCTGCGTGCATTCTCGCCCGACCAGCTCGCAGGGTCGCGAGGCGGCCACGCTGACGCGCTGTTCCAGGTCGAGTGGTCGGCCCTGTCTGCAGCCGGTTCGGCCGGTTCGGCTGGTTCGGTCGATGACTGGATGATGTTGGGTTCTGGTTCGCAGGTGTATGCGGATCTGGCGGGGCTGGGTGCGGCTGTGGCCGAGGG
>NZ_JBVJKN010000107.1:0-1204 GCF_055585225.1 Streptomyces sp. NPDC053673
GTTTGTGGTGGGTACATATCCGTTATTTGGGTGATGGCTGCTATTGGTTCCGCTCTTACAGCGGCTCACTTTTGAAAAGCGCAAAAGTAAGCAAAACGCTCTTGCCCGGTATGACTCACCCACATGGGTTACAAATTAGTTCACGCACATAGGTAACAGTTTTTTAACTGGCAGGGTCGATTTCGCGAGGATCTGACCATGCCCTGGAAAGAGCTGAAACCTATGGACCTCAGAGTGAAGTTCATCGCCGACTATTTGGAGGACGAGCACAGCTTTAGCCAGCTGTGCCTGGACCATCAAATCAGTCGCAAGACTGGCTATAAATGGGTCGAGCGCTACAAAGCGGAGGGGCCCAGAGGCCTCGAAGAGCGAAGTCGCAGCCGCCACAATCAGACGTATGTGGTCCCTTTTGCTGTCCGGCAGGCAATTATTGAATTGCGTTCGACTGGAGAAACGGTTCCCGGCCCGAAGAAGATCCAGAACGACTTGATACGGCGTTTTCCTGGGCAGAACCCACCCTCAAAAACCACCATTTACAACATCCTCAAGGCCGCTGATTTGATCACGCCTCGGCAATTGCGCCCGCGTGTAGCTGTCTATCCCAAGCCTTTACGTAAGGCAGAAATCCCCAACCAGCTTTTCAGCGCTGATTACAAAGGGCAATTTCTGACAGGGGCAGGTGTGTGGTGTTATCCGTTGACGATAATGGATCACGCGAGTCGCTTTTTACTGGCCTGCGAGAGTATGGCCAGCACCAATTTCAAGGAAACCCAGCAAACCTTCGAGCGGGTTTTCCGCGAATATGGGCTGCCTGAGCGCATCCGTACCGACAACGGTGTGCCGTTTGCCAGCACGGGCCGTGCCGGGCTGTCGCAGCTATCGATCTGGTGGCTACGACTTGGGATCATTCCTGAGCGAATTGAACCGGGCCGCCCTGATCAGAACGGGCGCCACGAACGTATGCACAGGACGCTGAAAAGTACGTTACCCCAACCACCGGCGGTTGCGTGGGATGCTCAGCAGCGTCACTTTGATCGCTTCGTGCAGCACTATAATTACGAGCGTGGACACGAGGCTCTTGGGCAGAAAACGCCAGCCTCGTGTTACATGCCTTCAACACGAGTCTATCCGGAGCGGTTGCCGGAGATGGGCTATGCGAGTCATGTCGAGTGTTACCTGGCAGACAGTAGTGGGATCATCAATC
>NZ_JBVJKN010000108.1:0-1172 GCF_055585225.1 Streptomyces sp. NPDC053673
GGCATGGCTGCCCATGCCGGCACCACACCGATGCCGCTGCGCAAGGACGCCTTGTACGGCGCCGCGCAGATGATTCAAGCGCTGGAAAACCTGGCGGCTGATTTTGCGCCTGAAGGCCTGACCACCGTGGGCGAATTGAGCATCGCCAAGTCGTCGCGCAATACCATTCCCGGCCTGCTGAATTTCACCGTCGACCTGCGCCATCACCGCGACGCCGACATAGAAGCCATGGAGCAACAGGTGCGCACCCGCTTGCAGGATATCGCTGCCCAACGTGGTCTGAGCGTCACCGTCAGCCCGCACTGGATCAGCCCGGCGACACCGTTTGATGCCGAGTGTGTCGCCTGTGTGCAGTCTGCTGTGGATGCGTTGGGTTATGCCCAGCAATCGATAGTCAGCGGTGCTGGCCACGACGCCATCCACCTGGCGCGGTTCTGCCCGACGGCGATGGTCTTTATCCCGTGTGTGGGCGGCTTGAGTCATAACGAAGCGGAAGACGTGCTGCCCGAGGACGTTCGCCAAGGCACCGATGTATTGCTCAATGCCGTGTTGAAACGTGCCGGCCAGGTTCAGTAAGGAGAAATCCCATGCGTACTTTTTTCCACCCCGAACAACTCCTGCACCATCCTCGCAGCTACTACTCCCGAGGCCAGATGCGTACCCCGCAGGAAGTACCGGAGCGCGCCCGCAATCTGCTGCTGGCTGCCCAAACCCTGGGCTTCGAGATCCAGCAACCGCACGACCATGGCCTCGATCCACTGTTGGCTGTACACGGCGCCGCCTACCTGACCTTCCTCCAGGAAGCCCACCAGCGCTGGAAAGAAATCCCTGAAGACTGGGGCGACGAAGTCATGTCCAACATCTTCGTGCGCGAACCCAACGCCCTGCGCGGCATCCTCGCCCAGGCGGCGCGCTACCTCGCCGACGGCAGTTGCCCGGTTGGCGAACTCACTTGGCGCTCGGCGTATTGGTCCGCCCAAAGCGCCGTCGCTGCCGCTAAAGACATCCTCGACGGCGCGCCGGCAGCCTATGCTCTGTGCCGCCCGCCAGGTCATCACGCCCGCTTCGATGCTGCCGGCGGGTTCTGCTACATCAACAATGCGGCGGTGGCGGCGCAGGCGTTGCGCGATGGCTTCGAGCGCGTCGCCGTACTCGATACCGACATGCACCAC
>NZ_JBVJKN010000109.1:0-1158 GCF_055585225.1 Streptomyces sp. NPDC053673
TCCAGCCCACGACGGCTGGTCAGCACGACACGCTCCGCACCCGCCGTGGCCAGCCAACGCGCCACCCGGCCACCCAACGCACCCGTACCACCCGTGACAAGGACCGTGCCGCCCGGAACCCACGAACCCTCGCCCCGAACAGCCCGAGCAGCGCGTACCAGGCGCCGGCCGAACACACCCGACGACCGGACCGCAACCTGATCCTCACCACCAACACCGGCAAGCACGCCGACCAGCCGTGACAGTGCACGCTCGTCCAGCACACCCGGCAGATCAACCAGACCGCCCCAGCGCTCCGGCAACTCCAACGCCGCAACCCGCCCAAGACCCCACACCTGCGCCTGCACCGGCGACACGAGACGGTCCGAACGACCCACCGACACCGCACCCCGAGTCAGACACCACAACGGCGCCCCAACCCCGGCATCACCCAACCCCTGCACCAAAGCCGTCGTGGCATACAACCCACCCGTCTCATCCATTCCGAGGAACGACACAACGCCGGCGAGTGCCTCAGCATCGACCAGCAGCTCGGCCAGCCCAGCCCGGTCCACACCGGACCCCACCACAACCCGCCGAACCTCAGCCCCACACCCCGACAACGCACCCACCACAGCCTCAACCGAGGCATCACCCTCGTGGGATGCAGGTACCACCACCAGCCAGGAACCGCTCACCGTTCCGGAAGGCATTGCGGCAGTCACAGGCTTCCAGCTCGCCCGATAACGCCAACCATCCACGACCGACTGCTCCTGCCCCTGACGGCGCCAGGCCGACAGAGCGGGAACCACGCTCCCCCACGCGCTGACGTCCTCAAGGCCCAGCATGGCCGCAAGCGACTCCAGATCCTGCTGCTCGATAACGTCCCAGAAGCGGGCGTCCAGCGCGTTCGCGGGCTCGACGTCGGCCGGGTCGCCGGTCGACAACCGGGTCTCCGGCCAGTAACGCTGCCGCTGGAACGCATACGTCGGCAAATCGATCCGCTGTGCACCCATGCCGGCAAAGAACGCCTGCCAGTCAACGATGCCACCCCGCACATGCACCTGAGCCAAAGCGGCGACCGCCGCCTCCGCCTCAGGACGCCCCTTTCGCAGCACCGGCACGAACACGGCTGCCTCACCGGCCACGCACTCCTGCGCCAGAGCAGACAGGACACCG
>NZ_JBVJKN010000110.1:0-1128 GCF_055585225.1 Streptomyces sp. NPDC053673
GTTGCTAACGGCCCAGGCATCGACACGTGGGGCGGGGTTGGCTGATTCGACGACGTACATGATGATTCTCCGGATTCGACTGGAGAAATTTTTACATTCGGTGCGGGAGATTTCTTATCTAAAAAAGCCCGTATTGGCTTATAAGGGAATCATCTGATTCCAGAAAGTACGATTAACGGGTATTTCTATGCACAGTGAGTTGGACCTGTACGACCGGCGCATCCTGGCGCTGTTGCAGGAGGACGCTTCGCTTTCCAGCGCGCAGATTGCCGAACAGGTCGGCCTGTCGCAATCGCCCTGCTGGCGCAGGATTCAGCGGCTGAAAGAGGAGGGCGTGATTCGCGGCCAGGTTACCTTGCTGGATCGTAAGAAAATCGGCCTCAACACGCAGATTTTCGCCGAGGTGAAACTCAACGCCCACGGCCGTTCCAACTTCACTGAGTTCACCGAGGCGATTCGCGGTTTTCCGGAAGTGTTGGAATGCTATGTGCTGATGGGGGCGGTGGACTTTTTACTGCGGATCGTCACGTCGGACATTGAAGCGTATGAGCGGTTTTTCTTCGAAAAACTCTCGATGGTGCCGGGGATTCAGGAGGTCAACTCGATAGTGGCCTTGTCGGAGATCAAGTCCACCACGAGTTTGCCGGTGTTGCGCTGATAGTTGTCATGGCCTGATTTTAGTGGCAAGGGAGCAAGCTCCCTCGCCACAAGCAAGCGCCCTCGGCCACAGCAAGCCCTTTCGCCACTACTGGCAACGCATCACTCAGCCGCTGGCTGCCCAATCTCCGCCAATGCACTCGCATTGTTCTTGAACGCCGCCGCAAACGCCGCGCGGTTCTTGGCCATGAAAATACCGGCATCTTCAGCCTGCTTCTCGCTCAAGCCTTCGACGTTTTTCAACAGCACTTCCATCAGGGACTCTGCCAGTTCAAGCATCTGGTCGTGTGCGTCGGCAAGTTTGCGATCCACGAATGTAGTCTCCAGGTCACGGGTACTGCGATACAGGGTTTCAACAGCCATTTTTCGGCCTCGTCATCGGTGCAGTATTGAAGGGAGTTGCCCTTGGTTCGGGTGTCGCCAAGCGTTCTCGCGACTACTGTATTTATATACAGCTAAAAGCATAAGCCA
>NZ_JBVJKN010000111.1:0-1122 GCF_055585225.1 Streptomyces sp. NPDC053673
CGCGAGTGCGGTGGGTGTGGGGTGGTCGAAGATGAGGGTGGGCGGGAGCTGGAGGCCGGTTTCCTGGTTGAGCTGGTTGCGCAGCTCGACGGAGGCGAGGGAGTCGAATCCGGATTCCTGGAACGCTCGCTGTGGCGGGATGGCGTCGGGTGAGGTGTGTCCGAGGACGGCCGCGGCCCTGCCCCGTACCAGATGCAGAACGATACGGAGCTGTTCCTCCGGTTCCAGTCCCCTCAAGCGTCCGGGCAGGGCCGGCGCTCCCGTCCGGACCGTGGTCCTGCCGCCCGCGCTCGCCCTGGCCGGGACACGGGCCAGGCCCCGCAGCAGCGCGGGCACCTCACCACCGCGTGACCTCAGGGCCGCTGTGTCGATGCGCAGCGGAACCAGCACGGGGTTCCCGTCCGCTGCTGTGATCGCGGCCGTGAACGCCGCCAGACCCTCCTCCACGGACAGCGCGGGCAGTCCTTGCCTGCGCATGCGGTGCAGGTCCGCCTCAGAGAGCCAGTCGCTCAGTCCCGTGCTGGTGTCCCACAGGCCGAACGCCAGCGACAGCGCCGGGAGACCGAGGCCGTGGCGGTGGTGGGCGAGGCCGTCGAGGAAGACGTTCGCCGCCGCGTAATTACCCTGGCCTGCGGCCAGGACCAGCCCACCGGCCGAGGAGAACAGGACGAACGCGTCCAGGTCCATGTCACGGGTCAGTTCGTGCAGGTGCCAGGCGGCGTCCGCCTTGGGCTGGAACACCCGGTCCACCCGCTCCGGCGTCAACGCGCTCACCAGCGCGTTGTCTCCCACACCCGCCGCATGCACCACACCGCACAGCGGACGATCGGCCGGAACCGAAGCGAGCAGGTCCGCCACAGCGTCGCGGTCGGCCACATCACACGCCGCAACCGTGACCGTGACGCCGGTGGTGAGGGTGGTGAGTTCGCGGACGAGTTCGGACGCGCCGGGGGCGTCGGGTCCGCGGCGGCTGGCCAGGAGCAGGTGGCGTACGCCGTGTTCGGTGATGAGGTGACGGGCGACAAGGGCGCCCAGGCCGCCGGTTCCGCCGGTGATCAGGACCGTCCCGCCGTCTCTCCACTGCCTGCGCTCGCCGCCACTGGCCGGGCTGGTGGTGGTGTG
>NZ_JBVJKN010000112.1:0-1118 GCF_055585225.1 Streptomyces sp. NPDC053673
CGACATGATCGCCATGCCTGCCCCGCTCAAACGCCGCCTGTTTATCTTCCTGTTGATCGTGGTCCTGATTGCCGCGGGCTTTTTCGCCCAGTGGTTCTTCAAGGGCCGCTTTTATGAAAGCACCGACAACGCCTACGTCCAGGGCGAGATCACCCGGGTCTCCAGCCAACTGGGCGCGCGCATCGTCGAGGTGCTGGTGGGCGACAACGAACACGTGGAAAAAGGCCAACTGCTGGTCAGGCTCGAAGGCGACGACTTCCACCTCGCCGTCGACCGCGCCAACGCCGCCCTGGCCATGCGCGAAGCCGAGCGCGTGCAGGCCCAGAGCAAACTGACCCAGCAAGCCAGCCTGATCGCTGCCGGTGCAGCCAAGGTTTCTTCCAGCCAGGCCACCCTCGGCCGCTCGCAGATCGACCTGAACCGCGCACAAACCCTGCGCAAACCCGGCTATGTCTCCGAAGAACGCGTCACCACCCTTGACGCCGACAACCATATCGCTCGCTCCCAGGTGACCATGGCCCAGGCCGACCTGCAGGGCCAGCGCCAGCAGGTCAATGCTCTGAACGCCGAGATCAAACGCCTCGACGCGATGATCGCCAACGCCAAGACCGACCTGGCCCAGGCCGAACTGAACCTGACTCGCAGCGAAATCCACGCGCCCATCAGCGGCCTGATCGGCCAGCGTGCCGCGCGCAACGGTCAATATGTGCAAGCCGGTGCCTACCTGCTGTCGATCGTCCCGGACCAGGACATCTGGGTGCAGGCCAACTTCAAGGAAACCCAGATCGGCCACATGCAACCCGGGCAAAAAGCCGAGCTGACGTTCGACGCCTACAGCGACACTCCAATCGAAGGCCGCGTGGCCAACCTGTTCGGCGCTTCCGGCGCGCAGTTCAGCCTGCTGCCACCGGACAATGCCACGGGCAACTTCACCAAGGTCGTACAACGGATTCCGGTCAAACTGACCTTCGCCGCCGACAACCCGCTGCAAGGCAAAATCCGCCCAGGCATGTCGGGGACGGTCAAAGTGAATATCCAAGACCCGCACGATGGCCGGTGATCAACTGCTGCCGCCGGTCGGCGAACCGACCCGGCGCGACTGGATCGCGGTCATGAGC
>NZ_JBVJKN010000113.1:0-1106 GCF_055585225.1 Streptomyces sp. NPDC053673
CTAGTCTTCTGAGTCGGGAATTCTGTTCAGATAGGTGGCGAGGCGTTCGAGGATCTCGTCTGCGGTCTTGGTCCAGACGTAGGGCTTGGGGTCGGTGTTCCAGGCGGCGATCCAGTCTCGGATGTCCTTCTCGAGGGCCTGGACGGACTTGTGGACGCCTCGCCGTATCTGCTTGTTGGTGAGTTCGGCGAACCATCGCTCCACCAGGTTCAGCCAGGACGACCCGGTCGGGGTGAAGTGCAGGTGGAACCGGGGGTGGCCGAGGAGCCACTTCTTGATGTCCGGTGTCTTGTGGGTGGCGTAGTTGTCGCAGATCAGGTGGACGTCCAGGCCTGCGGGCACTTCCTTGTCGAGCTTGACCAGGAACTTCTTGAACTCCTCGGCGCGGTGGCGGCGGTGCAGGGAGCCGATCACTTTGCCGGTGGCCACGTTGAGTGCGGCGAACAGGGTGGTGGTGCCGGCGCGGACGTAGTCGTGCGTTGACCGCTCGGGGACCCCTGGCATCATCGGCAGCACTGGTTGGGACCGGTCCAGGGCCTGGATCTGCGACTTCTCGTCCACGCAGAACACCAGCGCCCGCTCGGGCGGGTCCAGGTAGAGGCCGACGACATCGTGGACCTTGTCGACGAAGTAGGGATCGGTCGACAGCTTGAAGGTCTCCGAGCGGTGCGGCTGCAGGCCGAACGCCCGCCAGATCCGTGAGACCGAGGACTGGGACAGGCCCATTTCCTTCGCCATCGACCGCGTCGACCAGTGCGTCGCATTCTTCGGCGTGGACTCCAACGTCCTGGTGACCACCGCGGCCACCTGCTCATCCGTCACCGATCTGGGGCCACCGGAACGCGGCATGTCTCCCAGGCCGGCGATCCGGTACTGCACGAAGCGGGCCCGCCAACGGCCGACCGCCTGAGGCGTCGATCCGAGACGGACGGCCACGTCCTTGTTCGAGACGCCCTCGGCGCAGGCCAGGATGATCCGGCACCGCAAAGCCCACGCCTGCGGCGTGGAACGACGCCGCACCCACCCCTCCAGCGCGGCGCGTTCCTCATCCGACAGCGTCAACTCGGCCTTCGGCCGCCCAGTACGTGCCACAAGCCAAGCCTACA
>NZ_JBVJKN010000114.1:0-1074 GCF_055585225.1 Streptomyces sp. NPDC053673
AGCGGGTTGATCTCCGAGACGGCGCCGACGAACGTGGTCTTGCCCACGCCGAAGCCGCCCGCCACCACGATCTTCGCGCTGGTGGTTGAGCGGGCTGCACCGCCGCTAGAGCTTGCGAAGTCCACTGAGCACCCTTTCGAGCAGTGTCACGTCTGGCTGGCCGCCGGCGGCCTCGTCGCCGCCGGGCTGGTGGATGGCGACAAGTCCGGCCTCCGCCAGGTCGGCTACGAGGATCCGGGCAACGCCGAGGGGAATGGAGAGAAGTGCCGAGATCTCAGCCACCGACTTGATCTCGAAGCACAGCCGGCAGATCCGCTGGTGCTCGGGCAACTGCCCTTGCAGCCGTGCGGGGTCGGCCGTGGTGCTGACCAGCGCCTCGATGGCGAGCTGGTAGCGCGGCCGGGTCCGGCCGCCGGTCATCGCGTACGGGCGGACCAACGGGTTGTGGCTGCCCGAGGCAGGTGCCGGCTCGGGGGACCGCCGAGGCTGCACCGGCTGGATGCGGGGAGCCTGCGGCTGGTTGTACGACGGGTCGTACGGCTGCTGCGGCCGCTGGTACGGCTGCGGGCCGTCGCCTCTGCTCGGTGCGGAGGGAAAGTTGAAGCGGTTCTGACCCTGCTCACCCGGAGACTGCTGAGCACCGTCATATGGGTGTCCGCCTGGGGGTGTTGCCACTGTTCTTCCTCCTCCGAGTGCCGTACGCCGGTCCAAGTCCCTGTGGAGCCGCGCCACCGCACCCTATGGTGCGGTGGCGAGAAACGCACTGCCTGTCTGTTAGTTGAGAAGACTTCCCTGGAGTTCGGCACGCAGGTCCGGGGTGAGGACAGTACCGGCACGGTCGACCAGCAGGGCCATCTCGTAGCCCACGAGACCGATGTCGGCATCGGGGTGGGCGAGCACGGCCAGCGAAGAGCCGTCCGAGATGGACATGATGAAGAGGAAGCCGCGCTCCATCTCCACAACGGTCTGGTTGACCGCGCCGCCTTCGAAGATGCGGGACGCGCCCGCGGTCAACGAGGTCAGACCGGATGCGACGGCCGCCAGCTGGTCGGCTCGGTCGCGGGGGAACCCCTC
>NZ_JBVJKN010000115.1:0-1060 GCF_055585225.1 Streptomyces sp. NPDC053673
GTGGACATGACGGTGACACCGCCGGCCAGGGCCATGGTGCATTCACCGTTGCGCAGCGCCTGAACCGCCCAGTGCAACGCGACCAGCGACGACGAGCACGCCGTGTCGACGGTCACAGCCGGACCTTCCAGGCCCAGGGCGTAGGAGACCCGGCCGGACAGGACGCTGCCCGCATTGCCCGTGCCCAAGTGGCCTTCCAGACCCTCCGGTTCACGGGTGATCAGGGAGAGGTAGTCCTGTCCGTTCGTGCCGACGAAGACTCCGGCCTGACTGCCGCGCAGCGACGAGGGGTCAATGCCGGCGCACTCGAAGGCTTCCCACGAGGTTTCCAGCAGCAGCCGCTGCTGCGGGTCCATGGCCAGCGCCTCACGCGGCGAGATCCCGAAGAAGTCGGCGTCGAAGTCCGCTGAGCCGTCGAAGAAGCCACCTTCACGTGTGTACGAGGTGCCCGGCTGCTCCGGATCGGGGCTGTACAGCCTCTCCAGGTCCCACGCACGGTCGGCCGGGAACGGACCGACCGCGTCCGTACCGTCCGAAAGCAGCTGCCACAGCTCTTCCGGAGTCCGAACACCACCCGGGAAACGGCAGCTCATCGCCACGATCGCGATTGGATCATCGTCCGTGGGGACAACGGCGGGCAGCACAGTGTCGGCGACACGCACACTGCCCACCAGCTCGCCGCGCAGGTACTCCGCCAGAGCGGCCGAGGTCGGGTAGTCGTAGATCAGCGTGGCCGGCAGCCGCAGCTCGGTGGCCGCGCCCAGGCGGTTGCGCAGCTCAACCGCGGTCAGCGAGTCAAAGCCCAGCTCCTTGAACGCCCGCCCCGCGCCGACGGCATCCGAGCTGCCGTGGCCGAGGACCGCCGCTACGTGCGTACGGACCAGATCCTGCAGCATCCGCTCCTGCTCGACCGGCGCGAGGGCAGCCAGCCGACCGGCGAGGGACACGGAGCCATCGGCCTCAGGGACCGCCTGCACACCGACCCGCGTCGCACGGGTCTCGCGCACTTCCCGCAACTCACCGAACAGCTCACTGGAGCGTGCGGCGGTGAATCCGGAGA
>NZ_JBVJKN010000116.1:0-1059 GCF_055585225.1 Streptomyces sp. NPDC053673
TGGCCGCCCAGGCCGATGCCGAGGTGCGCAGCAACGAAGCGAAACTGGCTCGCGAGGCGCTGGTGAAGCTGGAGATGCGCTTCAAGCCGCAGATCCAGGCGGGCCTGAACACGGCGCTGGCGCTGCAAGCCAGCAGTGATGACCCACACCTGCGCCAGGCGGTGCGCAGTGTGTATTACGCCAGCGTGGTCACCCGGCAATCCCTGGCAACGATGCTGCAGGCGCTGTTGGGGTTGTTTGGCGGCGAAGACCTTGGCCAGGGGCTGAAGCTGATGCGTCGCGCCCTGGCCGACGACATTGCGGCGCTGACGCCGTCGATTGCCTCGGCCAAATTGCTCACGCTACTGGTGGGGTTGCGTGGCTGCGACCAACTGGGTGGCATCTTGTGCAATTGCCGGGACCTGATCGAGCGCCTGGCCCTCACCTATCCCGAGGTGACACGGGACGCAGTGGCCCTGCTCCAACGCTTGCTGGGTTACTCGAACACCGGGATTGCGACTGCCGAGATCCAGCGCCTGGCCATTGAATTGGGCGGGGTTGATGTACTCAACCAGTTGATTTCACTCAACAGTGTTTATCCGATGCTCAAGAGCCTGCCGCTTGCCGTGTGGCGTGATAACAGGGGCCGTGAGGACTGCCTGAACAGCTTTTTGCTGGTGATGGACGAATACGCACGCACCGAGCGCGGAACCCGGCAGGGAATGGCCCCGCAGGGCCCCGATGCATGAGCGCGTTACGGGTCATCAATGGCGTGCTGCTGAAGGTTGCACAACGTGCCGAAGTCATGGGCGCGGTGGTCATCATGGCCATTGTGTTTATCTTTATTGTGCCGCTGCCCACCTGGCTGGTGGACATCCTGATTGCCCTGAATATCTGTATCTCGTGCCTGTTGATCGTGCTGGCGTTGTACCTGCCGGGGCCGCTGGCGTTTTCTTCGTTTCCGTCGATCCTGTTGCTGACCACCATGTTTCGCCTGGCGCTCTCGATTGCCACCACGCGATTGATCCTGCTGGAGCAGGATGCCGGCGATATCGTCGAGGCCTTCGGCAACTTCGTGGT
>NZ_JBVJKN010000117.1:0-1044 GCF_055585225.1 Streptomyces sp. NPDC053673
GGCAGCGGTGCGCAAAACCTTGACCCCAAGCTGTGGGTAGGCAACGCCTCCCGCGATGACGCTGCTGTATATGCCATCGACGACGAGCGCGGCGTGGTGTCTACCACCGATTTTTTCATGCCGATTGTCGATGATCCCTTCGACTTCGGCCGTATTGCCGCCACCAACGCCATCAGCGATATCTACGCCATGGGCGGCGATCCGTTGATGGCCATCGCGATTCTCGGCTGGCCGGTCAACGTGCTGGCCCCGGAAATTGCCCGGGAAGTGATTCGCGGCGGTCGTTCCGTGTGTGACGCTGCCGGGATTCCCCTGGCCGGTGGCCACTCCATCGACGCCCCCGAGCCGATCTTCGGCCTGGCTGTCACCGGGCTGGTGGAAAAACGCCACATGAAGCGCAATGACACCGCCACCGCCGGTTGTCAGCTGTACCTGACCAAACCCTTGGGCATCGGTATCCTCACCACCGCCGAAAAGAAGGGCAAGCTGCGCGAAGCCGATGTGGGCCTGGCCCGTGACTGGATGTGCACCCTCAACAAGCCCGGCAGCCGTTTTGGCAAGCTGGCCGGTGTGACGGCCATGACCGACGTCACCGGTTTCGGCCTGTTGGGCCATCTGGCGGAAATGGCCGACGGCAGCAATTTGACTGCCCGCATCCAATACGAAAAAGTCCCACGCCTGCCCGGGGTTGAGTACTACCTGGAGCAGGGCTGCGTGCCTGGCGGCACCTTGCGCAACTTCGACAGCTACGCCAGCAAGCTGGGGCGCCTGAACGAACTGCACAAACGCGTGCTGTGCGACCCGCAAACCAGCGGCGGCCTGCTGGTGGCGGTCACGCCCGAGGGCAATGCCGAATTCCTCGCCGTGGCCGCGGAACTGGGCCTGGACCTTGAACCTATCGGCGAACTGGTTGAGCGACAGACCAACGCGGTAGAGGTGTTCTGATGCCCATCGACATCACCGATTACCGCGACATCTTTCTCAACGACCGGCCGATGATGGATACCCGCGCGCCGATCGAGTTCAGCAAGGGCGCGTTTCCCG
>NZ_JBVJKN010000118.1:0-1009 GCF_055585225.1 Streptomyces sp. NPDC053673
GTGCCGAGCATGAACATCACCACCGGGTCGACCCAGCCGGCAATCATCACCACCATCACCAGTACGGTCAGGATCAGGTTGACCCAGAACAGCCGCGGGCGACGCAGGGCAATATCATCGTCGCTGAGCACCCGTTGCGGCACGGCGTCCACGCTGGAACCAGCGCCCAGCCCCAGGCGTTTTTCTTCACGGTGGCCCAGCCACCAGGCGCAGGCAAACACAAAGACCAGGCCGACGATCTGCACCGGGATCAGCGGCTGGAACAAGTCCGCCACCGGCACATGCAGCGCCGCCGAGGAACGCAGTACCGGGCCGGTCCACGGCAGGAAGTTGACCCCCGCCGCCATCGCCGCCACACAGGCGAGGATGCGTTTATCAATCCCCAGCCGCGTGTACAGCGGCAGCATCGCCGGCACCGTCACCAGAAAGGTCACCGCGCCGGAGCCGTCCAGGTGCACCAGCAGTGCCAGCGTCGCGGTACCGACGACAATCCTTGTAGGACGCGTCCCTACCGTGCGCAGGATGCGATCAATGATTGGATCCAGCATGCCGGCATCGGTCATGATCCCGAAAAACAGGATCGCAAACACAAACATGCCCACCACGGGGGCGACGTTCTTGATGCCGGTGATGATGAAGGCACTGGTTTGCAGGCCGAAACCGCCGAGCAGTGCAGCGATGATCGGCAAGGCGATCAGGGCCACCAGTGGCGACAGGCGCTTGCTCATGACGGCGGTGAGCAGGCACAGGATGGTGATGACACCCAGGGTAGCGAGCATGGGGTAGCTCCAGAACGGCGTTTTCGGCCGGTTATTGTTTTCCCTGGAGTATTGGAATCGCGTTAGGCTTTGTAAATTGGAATATTCGGCACTCCATATTCGAAAAAACAAAACGCTCGAGCAAAATAAAAATGAAAAATTCGATCCAGCATATCCAGGCGTTTCTCGCCGTTGCTCGTACGGGCAGCTTTACCAAGGCGGCCAACGAACTGCATCTATCGCCCTCGGCC
>NZ_JBVJKN010000119.1:0-1002 GCF_055585225.1 Streptomyces sp. NPDC053673
GGCGGTCTGGCTGGGGAGGCCTGGCCTACGTGGCCGAGCTCGCCAAAAATACTCCCTCGGTCGCGAACATCGTTCACTACGCCAAGATCGTTTCTGAGCGAGCCCATCTGCGCCGCTTGATCTCCATCGGCTTCGAGATGAGCCGGCAGGCCTACGAGCCTGGGGCCGACGTAGCCTTGGTTCATGAAGAAGCGGAGCGCGCCCTGTTCGGTCTCAGCCAGGATGAACGCGACCAGGACTTTGCCGACATGGGCGAAGTCCTGAGCGCCGTCATCGACGAGATCGATAGCAACTTCAACTCCGAAACGGAGGTGACGGGTGTTCCTACTGGCCTGCCCGATCTGGATGCAATGACTGGCGGCCTGCAGCCTGCAGATCTGATCATCGTCGCGGCGCGTCCCTCGATGGGCAAGACGTCCCTGGTGATGAACTGGGCCAAGCCGATCCTTGACGCTTCTCCCGGGAAGTCGATCCAGATCTACAGCATGGAAATGCCGGCAAGGGCGTTGCAGTTCCGATTCCTCGCCCAGCTGGGGCGTATCGACCTGAAGGCGCTGCTGCGGGGCAAGCTTCAGGATGAAGACTGGCCGAAGCTGACGGCAGCCGTTGGTGTCTTTCAGGGTATGCAGGACCGTTTGGCGATCGACGATTCCGCGAACCTTACGCCGACATCGCTACGAGCGAAGGCTCGGCGTGGTGCCCGTAAGTACGGTCCGCCGGCGGCAATCATGGTTGATTACCTGCAGCTGATGCGCTGCCCAGGCTACGAGGGGAACCGCACTCAGGAGGTCGCGGAGATCTCCCGGGCATTGAAGGGGTTGGCCAAAGAGTTCAATTGCCCCGTCATCGCGCTATCGCAGTTGTCCCGCCAGTGTGAGCAGCGGCCCAACAAGCGCCCTGTGAACGCAGACTTGCGGGAGTCCGGCGCGATCGAGCAGGACGCGGACATCATCATGTTCGTCTATCGAGACGAGGTCTACAACCCGGACACTGAGTACAAGG